>JASJEK010000397.1 GCA_030064915.1 Xenococcaceae cyanobacterium MO_234.B1 | reverse complement strand
CGAGTTATGTTTTGATTGTCAACTTCTGGATCGCCATGAATTGCTGCAAAAGGTAATTTTTTTAGTTGTACCGTATATACTTTTCCTTTCAGCAATGCAGGAGCAAAATAAAAACTCCCTGCCACACTAAGTAGAGCATAATCCTGACCATAACCAAGAGATTTTGCCCATAATAAACTATGGGCTCCTGCGGTAACAGCTACAGTTTTGGCTTTGATAGTTTTCTGTGAAGTTTGAATCAGATAGTAACCATTTTTTAAGGTGATATTTATTACTTTATGATTAAGCATCACATTGATAGTTTTCTGACTATCTTTCACTGCATTATCTAGAAAAGATTGTGCCAAATTTTGAAAATTAATTGTGTAGCCTTCTGTTGTATATAAAGCAGTCACTATTTCATTAGTTTCCCTTCCTTCTAAAACTTTTGGCTCTATTTGCTGTATTGCTTCTCGATTAATTAATTTTAAATCAGGAAATAGCTGTTTAAATTCCTCATATCTTTGCTGCATTTTAGCAGTTTGTTCTGCTCCCACAGCTAAAACCATTTTGTGATATTTAGTATAGATTTTTTGCTCTAAATCATTTTCTAGTAAATAATTTTTAACCAAGCTGGCTGCTTTGTTAACTTTACGAGCTTTTGACAAGGTATAGTTAGTCTCGATATCACCAAAGTGCAGCGTCTGACTATTACTATTTTTATGAGAATTAACTAAAGCAACTGCTGATTCTTTTTCTAAGATAGCAATACGCTGTATATTAGTATATTTACTCAGAGTATAAAGTAAAGATGTTCCGCAAACACCAGCACCAATAATAGCAACTTCGTAAATTTCTTGAGTCATTTTATATTAAAAGGTATTGTGGTATTATTTTAGCAATTGTTACGACTACAATTAAAGAATAAATTTCATCAACATCTTTATTTTTTAAAGATATACATCCCCAAGTCCAATTATTGCCCTCATCAATTAAATAATCTGCATTGGGGTTAACTCCATGAATACCTATGTTTAATTCTAAGTTCTATTATAATTATTCCTCGGTTTTGTGTTTTTAGTTTTAATGAATCTCGCGCAGAGTCGCAAAGACGCAAAGGAAGTACGCGAAGGAGGTTTCGGTGACGGAGAATAAGGTTGGGAGGGAGATTGGCGGATTTGGTTATTATTGAATTGAAAGTCAGTGGAAAATATTGTCCCCGTTCATAAAAAAACTACTTACTTATCTTCGTCTCACCCATAAACATCTGGGGTTAGTCATCAACTTCAATACTGACTCAATCAAAAATGTGTTAACAACCTATAAATCCCTTTGCGCTCTTTTCTTTGCGTCTCTGCGACTCTGCGCGAGACTTACTATCACATTGAAGCTTAATTTCTAATGAAATAATCCCTTGTGCCTTTAGCATCCATAGCTTCTCCCAGACGTTTTAACCCGTGAACATAAGCAGCAGTGCGGATATCTACCTGATTTCTTTGAGCGATCGCCCAAGTAGCCTCGGTTTCGGCTTCCATCTTCTTTTTGAGGCGTTGATTAACTTCTTCTAATGTCCAATACCAACCATTACGATTTTGTACCCATTCAAAATAGCTAACGGTAACACCACCAGCATTAACTAAGATATCAGGAAAAACATGAATCCCCTTGTTGTTTAAAATTTCATCAGCAGCCGAACTAATTGGACCATTGGCGACTTCAAAGATATAGTTAGCTTTAATATCAGGAGCATTATCGGCTGTAATTTGATTTTCCAAGGCAGCAGGAATTAAAACATCCACATCTAAAGTAAGTAATTCTTGATTGGTAATGGTGCGATGTTCCACAATATCACAGACACTATCACGACAATAGACAGCCTTAATTTCACGACTGCTATATTTATGTTCTCGAACACTGGGAATATCTAAACCATTAGGGGCGTAAATCCCACCTTTCGAGTCACTGACTGCTACTATTTTGTATCCTGCATGAAATAGTAACTCTGCTAGAGTTGCTCCTGCATTCCCAAAGCCTTGAATAGCAACGGTAGTCTTTTGCGGAATACAATTAAATTTCGGCAAAATCATCTGGATCACATAAAATGCACCAGTAGCCGTCGCTGCATCTCTTCCTTGACTACCCCCTAAACTCAAAGGTTTTCCTGTTACTACTCCACGGGTAAGTTGACGCTTAATAGTGCTGTAGCGATCCATCATCCAACCCATAATAGTGGAGTTGGTATAGACATCAGGGGCTAAAATATCTGTGTCAGGACCAATAAAATCGGCAATCTCATTGACATATCCTCGACTCAATCTTTCTACTTCTGCTTTTGATAACTCTTTCGGATTAACAATAATTCCCCCTTTCGCACCACCAAAAGGTAAGTCCAGTAAAGCACATTTAAAAGTCATCCAGAAAGCTAAAGACTGTACTTCATCTAGAGTCACATTGGGATGATAACGAACTCCTCCTTTCCCTGGTCCTCTGGTATCATCGTAACGGACTCGATATCCTGTAAATACCTTTAACGAGCCATTGTCCATCCTCACAGGAATAGATACAGTAAGACTGGCCTTAGGATAACTCAAGCGGGCGATCGCATCTTCCGAAATAGAAATGTATTGTAAGGCTTTTTCTAATCTCTTACTAGCATCCGCTAGTAAAGAAGTTGGTTGCTTGTGGGAGTTATCAGCAGCAACAATTTCAGGAGCAATAGCTTGAATCATCAGTCTTACCTCACGGAGTCTTACTATCTATAGTGAAACAAAAAAACAGTATAATTTGTTACTTTTTTATAATTATTTACATTAACGTGAGTTCGACGAAGTAAATAAAGCTAAATCTATCGTGTTTCCGAACAATATTGGACTTGAAGTTATCTGTCGAACTTATTAGGTTATCTGTTGTGGGCATATTTCCCCCCTTTCCGGCAGAGGAGGCAGAGGCAGCAGGGGGAGAAAACTTTATTTCTTCGTTCTAATTAGAGTAAACACTCACAACTTTATTAAAAACATACACCTGAAAGGATAGTATAACGGGGCTCGTAAATTAGCTTTTAGAAGCTCTGTACTCACGGTTCGCTTAAATTTAGAAGCTGTTCAGAATTAAAATCATAAAACCTTTACCTCATAAAGATTTCAGAAGATATAGAGAAAATAAAGTAGAGTGAATTTTAATTAGTGATCGCTAATTAAAATTCTTCAAACCCCGATCAATGGGTCCAATAAGCGATCGCCTATAATTTTCCCTTTGTCTCCTCTCAAACACCTGAAAGCCTTATATGAAAAGTGATTTGACCTAATTTATTAAGTAACTCAATTTTAAAATAAGCGAACCGTGAGTCTGTACAAACCACAAAAATTATATCCCTAAAAAATTAGAAATTTTCTAGGTAAAGGTTATCATTGAGCGGTTCTTGAGGATTGCGAATTTCAGCTAAAGTTTTCCATCCAGGCTGCCACAAAGACTCATCTTTTAACTGTTGTGCATTAATCCAAAAACGAGTATTAGGGTCACAAGAGGCAACCATCTCAGCAAATACCCATTTTCCTCGGTTTTGGCGATTGAGTACTTGAAAGTGTCGCCAACCCCAGGTTTCTTTTCGAGCAGTCCATTTAGAACCAACTAGATAAGGGAACTTTTGTTTCTTTTTTTTCGACATTTTAACTTTAGTAGATAATAATGTTACCCTAGTCGCAATAATGTGAATGTATTTTTCAGATTGTGACTCTTTCTATGAATATGACCTCTATTTTGTATCAACTACTCTTAAACCAAACAGGTAAAATAGCAGCTATAATTACAGCTTTATTCTTCGTTATTCAGCCTACATCAGTAAAGGCAGAACTCAAAACTCAAGATACTCAAAAATTAACTGCCCCAGAAGCAACAGACCTAAATATAGAAGCAACAGTTAATGTTCTAACCAGTGATACTGAATATACTCTTGGGGCTGGAGATGTCATTAGATTAGACATTTTTCAAGTACCAGAATATAGTGGTGAGTTTCCAGTTTTAGTTGATGGTACAGTCAGTTTACGTCTCATTGGCAATGTCCAAGTTACTGGACTGACTCTCAAGGAAGCTTCTGAGCTAGTAAGTCAAAAATATGCTACTTATTTAAAACGTCCTATTATTAATGTGGGATTAGTTTCTCCTCGTCCTCTCAAAATTGGTATTTCAGGAGAAGTTGATAGTCCTGGTTCTTATGAATTTGATTTAAGTGACCCCGGTCAAGAATTCCCTAGTGTAACAGATATTATTCAAAAAGCAGGTGGTATTACTACTCTTGCTGATGTCCGTAATGTCCAAGTTACAAGAAATATCAAAGGGAGAAATACTGTTTTTTATGCCGATTTATGGTCTTTGCTAACTAAAAGTGCATTAGGCCAAGATATCTCATTACGGGATGGAGATACGGTTATAGTTCCCACGGTGGATGAGATTAATCCTTCCGAAATAGAGCAATTATCTGAAACCAACTTTGGGTTACAAACCGACGAACCAATTACAGTCGCCATAGTAGGGGAAATCAATCGCCCTGGTACTCATATCGTAGAACCTGAACAAATTGGGGATGAAGAACAAGACTCTTTACCTCCAAGACTAACTCAAGCTATTACTATAGCAGGAGGAATCAAACCTCTAGCTGATGTGAGAAACGTAGAAATTCGTCGTGAGACTTGGGATGGTCAAGAAAAAGTCATAGAAGTTGACCTGTGGGCCTTAATTCAAGCAGGAGATGAGGAGCAAGATATTATCTTGCAAGAAGGGGATAGCATTATCATTCCCGAAGCAACAGCCCTATCCCCGAAAGAAGCAGAGAAAATTGCCGAAGGTGTTATTTCTCCCGCGGAAATTACTGTTAGTGTTGTGGGAGAAGTAGGTAGTCCAGGAGAACACCAAGTTCCTCCCAATACTCCTCTTAACCAGGCTATCTTAGCAGCAGGTGGCTTTGATGCTCGACGTGCTAATAGAGCAGAAGTAGAATTAGTCCGACTCAATCCCAATGGAACTGTGGATAAACGTACCATTCAAGTGGACTTTGCCCAAGGAATCAGTGAAGAAAACAACCCCATATTAAGAAATGATGATGTTGTAATGGTCCGGCGCTCTGGATTGACTAAAACCACGGACAGTGCGACGCAGGTTCTTGGTCCTATCGGGGGAACTTTGGCAATACTTAGGATATTTGGCGTATTTTGAGGCGTATTTTGACAATGTTCAAGTTCTTTGGCTTATAAGTACCTAGTGGAAGTGGGGGTAAATAAAACACCTATTCTGAAAGCCTGAAAGCATTATGATTAAAAACTTTTGAATGCATGACTTTTGACTGACCCGTAGCGGCACTAGTAGAATATACTTCCCTTATAATCAGGGCACTAATTAGTTAATAATAACTATCTGACCATCAGATATTGTGAGGATTGGTAAAAAAATGTCAGATACAAGCTTCGAGCAATCTCTTTATCCCGGTTCCAAAAATGGCAGTAGTAACGGTCATGGTAATGGTACTTACCTATATTCCATGCCAGTTCTCAACCCAAACACTGGAGATGAGGATGAAGACAGTATCGATCTGCGTCAGTTGGTTAACGTAGTTAAACATCGTTTACGTCTCATTGTCCTAATTGCAGCAGGGATGACTATTACTGCTGCACTGTGGACTTTTACTCAAGAACCAAAATATCAAGGCAATTTTCAACTCTTGGTTGAACCAGTAACTAAAGAAAAAGGAGAAAGTCCTTTATCTTTAATTAGTGAAGACTGGACTGGCTTAGATTATGAAACTCAGATTGAAGTATTGCGAAGTCCTAGTACTCTTGAGCCAATTATTAAAAAATTAGCTGTTC
>JASJEK010000396.1 GCA_030064915.1 Xenococcaceae cyanobacterium MO_234.B1 | reverse complement strand
CCCGTCGTTTCACGGCGGGGTCTCTCTGACGAAGTCAGAGGAAGCCCCGTCGTTTCACGGCGGGGTCTCTCTGACGAAGTCAGAGGAAGCCCCGTCGTTTCACGGCGGGGTCTCTCTGACAGTTGGCGATCGCTATTAAAGAACGGAGTGGGAATTCCCGTCCTGTTACTCCCGCCAAGGTAGTCTAAAACTGGCTAATACCCCAAGCACCTCGAATAAGTTGATTACTTTGGCGTTCTATCTTTGGCAAACCGCCACCAGATCGAGGTTCCAGTCATAGCTGCAAAGAGCGGCGCACCGACGCTCGCGCCGATCAGCAGCGGTAACAGAGCGTTAAACCAGGCGACCGGACCGAATAGGTAATAGACATCGTCAATATCGAAGGGGCCGATTCGGGGAAAGACCTTCTTCCCAGAATCCGGTTGCTGCTCGGTTGCCAATACTAACCGAGTCACCACAGCCTCCGACAATCCTGCAACCACACCCATTACTATGGACCACGAACCTAGGAAGCTATCCCTCAGACCGATTCCGATAGCAATGAAAAACAGGGGATGGAGAACGGCATCACAGATGTTGTCGTAGATGTATCCCCACTTGCTGGTCAGTCCTGAGATGCGAGCCAGTTCGCCATCAGCGCGATCGAGGAAGGCAGATAGCACCCACAGCACGCCACCCCAGACATCCCACGACCGCTCACCCACTGCGAAAGCGGCGCACGCTGCCAGACCCATAAGCGAGCGAACGGTGGTAATGTGGTTGGGGGTAATTGGACCTCCAACCAGTGGTCTTACGCAGACTCGTGCTATCCGATGGGTAATCGTACTAGAACTTTCTCCTCTCACTAACAATGTCTCCTATGGTGATATTCATTGAAATATTCAACTCGATTGTTGATTGCACGATTGCGCGATTTTGGATTTTCCCTGCTTGAAAGTCAGGAGCTTGTGGTAACATTATCCCAAAAAACTAAGGAAAAACATTAAATAAAATTACTCAACTGTTGTTATTTGTATCTGCGACCGCGCAGCGCGAACGGCTCTCTTCGAGACCCCTAGCAAAAAATCAAGCAGGCACAGCAAAAAAGACCTTAAACAAGAAAAAATCCCATTGATTTCCCAGCCGATTAAAAGTTGTTCTTAGTTTGATGTTTAATTAAGTTGACTTACTTCTCAAAAATTTTAGATGAAATTAGCCCTTTATTATTTACTGGCCTTAGCTCCGATTATCACAGTCTTTCTGTTGCTAGTAATTGCTAGGCGACCAGCTAAACAAGCAATGCCAGTAGCTTATCTAGTGACAGCAGCGATCGCCTTATTAATTTGGCAAGTTCCCTTCTCTGTATTAGCTGCTTCCACCATCGAGGGTTTAGTGATGGCAGTAGATATTATTTACATTGTCTTTGGAGCAATTCTGTTGCTCAATGTCTTAAAAGAATCTGGGGCGATCTCTACCATTCGTCGAGGACTGTTGGGGGTTTCCCCTGACCGACGTATTCAAGCAATAATCATTGTCTGGTTGTTCGGCGGCTTTCTCGAAGGTGCTTCCGGCTTTGGCACTCCTGCTGCTATCTGTGCTCCTCTGTTAGTAGCCTTGGGTTTTCCCGCCCTAGCTGCGGTCATGGTTGCCCTAATTGCCAATAGTACTGCGGTAGTTTTTGGTGCTGTTGGTATCCCAGTTTTAGTAGGTATTGATGCTGGATTAGAAGGAGCCCCAATAGTAGACAAATACCTGGCTGAACTGGGCATTAGCTACGGGGATTATTTCGTGCGCATCGTTGTCAGGTCAGGGGTTTTCAACAGCATCGTTGGCACTCTCATTCCCCTATTTATGGTGACTTGCTTAACTCGCTACTTTGGTCAAGGTAAATCCTGGGGGGAAGGATTGGCAGTGTGGCAGTTTGCTTTGTTTGCTGGGCTTGCCTTTACTATTCCTTCTACTCTGACTGCTCTCTCCTTAGGCCCAGAATTTCCCTCTTTAATTGGTGGACTAGTGGGTTTAGCAGTTGTAGTACCCGCAGCTCAAAAAGGATTTTTAACCCCCAAACAAGTCTGGGACTTTCCACCCGCAGAAGCCTGGGAAGATGGATGGACCGGAAGCATAAAAGCGGCGCTCAACAATGAAGTACGGGAGATGACCTTATTTAAAGCCTGGATTCCCTATGTTTTGGTAGGATTATTTCTAGTGCTATCACGGCTTCCATTTTTACCGTTTCAGGGGTTACTCAAGGCACTTAAATTGACTTTTCTCAATGTCTTGGGAACAGAGATAGGAATAAATTCTCAACCTCTCTATCTACCAGGAACGATATTTATCTTGGTGGTGATTTTGACTTATTTCCTCCATAGGGTAAAGACCGAAGCCTTGAAGCAAGCAACCTTTGATGCTGTTAAAACTTTGACGGGAACTGCCCTAGTTCTGGCTGCTGCTGTGCCGATGGCGAGGGTGTTTATCAACTCTGGCTTTAATGAGTCTGGTCTTGCCAGTATGCCCTTGACTTTAGCAGATGGAGTCTCTAACTTAGCTGGTCAAAGTTGGCCTTTTTTTGCCCCCACCATTGGTGCGATGGGTTCTTTTATTTCTGGTAGTGCTACCGTCAGCAATATGATGTTTTCCCTGTTTCAATTTGGGGTAGCCGCAGAAATTGGCATTTCTGGGGCAGTAGTTGTCGCCTTGCAAGCTATGGGTGGAGCGGCTGGCAATATGATTTGTGTTCCCAATGTGGTTGCTGCTTCTGCTACTGTTGGCCTAAGCGGTTGTGAGGGGTTGCTGATTCGCCGAGTATTACTTCCCCTGACCTATTATGTCGCTGGTGCAGGTATTCTTGGTTTAATTGTGGTTTATGGGCTGAAAATTACTTAACTAGGTGAATTCTATGATGTACAGTAACCTTTGGATTATGCCGGAGATTTCAGTTCTCATTGGGAGCCTTTTCATAAGTTGTTTTTTTAATCAATATTTTTTAAATCAATAAGAGTTTTTTTAATCAATAATAAATGTCTGATATCAAAAAAAGATTAAGGGAAGATATTGCAACAACTGGTTGGCAAGACATTCTTCCCCATGCTAAGAGAGATGTGGTTATTGTAGTTGATGCTGCATTAGATTTGATCGTGGTAGGAGAAGCGATCGCTCAAGACAATTCTAGTTTAGTTACTCATTGGATACAACAGAAGCAAATTGCTAAACCTTCTGCCGATCAGCTAAGTCAATGGAATAGTAACCCCGAAACACAATTTATCACTTTAATTGTGCAACCTTTTGTCATTGTGCAAGAATCTCCCAATAATAAGCTCCGAGGCATTTAATTTACCAGAAAATCATGGGTTTAAGACCTCCCGAAGCGTAAATTTTAGCTAAGAGCTAATAGCAATCGGATAATATGGACTTTAAATACAGGTTAACTAGCAATAATTTTCTGCTGAAAGTTGCTAACTACAGATAATACTTCACTACGACTTAACTTTTCTTTTCCTAATGCGATCGCATCTAAGGTAGCAAAAGCCAACGCCAAAGGAATGCGACAAAAGTCTAATGCAGGACTCTTAGGTAAGGCATCGGTATATAATTGCCCTAATTGTAGTTGAGAGCGAGCATATTCTTGCATATCCCTAATTTGCCAACCATCAGGGAAAAAGTCGGCTCCCCTACTCAAGTCATCCGCGCGGTTGCGTATAATATTGACAGCTTGTAGTCCACGACCAAAACCAATTGCATAGGAACGATTAGTGACTGTCCCATCGTACCAAGCCCAGATATCAGAAAGAAGTAATCCCACTGCACCAGCAACACTGAAAGTATAAGAATCTAAATCAGCTAAGGTTTCTATATTCCAGTTAACTTCTGCCCAATAAGCCATGCGATCCGCCATAGCGGCAGTAGCATCCCAAATACGGGGTGCAATGGTTTCTGAAGGGAGAGTTGACCATTCACCAATCCGTAAAGTTACTTCTGGCAAAATATCACTATAAGGTTGCAAACTGTGAGCAAAATTATTCTTATTACCCTTATAAACTTGGGATTGCAAGTTAAGGCTAATTTGTTGTAATAGCTTTGCTTTAGTTTGATTATCTAATAAATCATGGTCTTCAATCTCATCAATAGCACGCATACATAAGTAAGCAGACGCTACCGCATCTCTTAACTGTTTGGGTAAAATACTAATTGGAATATAAAAAGTACGACTGGTTTGTCTTAGGATTTCTAAAGCATTGCTACGAAAATCTATGAACATTATCCTCTCACCTCACACTCACTTTCGGATAGCATACACTGAATTTTTGATTTCTGGCTAAGATTTGGAAAAATTTTTAATTTTTATGTCTTTAGACCGCTTGCAAAAGTTTTTTGTGATATGATGTTTCGCTGATTTTTTTTCTTGAGGGGACCAAATTTAAGAATGAAATACCAACAATCTCATCATAGGGATCTATCTAACCAGTTTTGATTATAAAGATACTTGGCTGTTACTGCATCTGTGAGATTGTATTGCAAAGGGGTAATGGTAATATAGCGATCGCGTATGGCTTGGACATCCGTAAGAATATGAGGTGGTAAATTAGGGTCTTCTGGTTGGGGTATATCTTCGATAATTTCCCCTACTAGCCAATAGTAACTCTTGCCACGGGGGTCATAACGCTTTTCAAATTTTTCAATATAGCGACGTAAACCCTGACGAGTAATTAACACTCCTGCAATTTCTGAAGCTGTCACAGGGGGAATATTGACACTAAGTAAGGGGGCTTTGGGAAATTGATCTATATCTAACTGGTCGATCAGCTTGAGTGCAAAATCGGCTGCTACTTGAAATTCAAAATCGGTAAAACTTGCCAAGCTAAAAGCAATACTGGGGATACCTTCTAAAGTTCCTTCCATGGCAGCCGAGACTGTACCAGAGTATAAAACATCTGTTCCTAAATTGGGACCGTGGTTAATTCCCGAAAGAACTAAATCAGGACGAGTATCTAATACTGCACTTAGGGCAAACTTAACACAATCAGCCGGTGTTCCCGAACAACTCCAAGCTGTAACCTGTTCATGAAAAATTGAATCTACCGCCTCAGCACGAATGGGTTGGTGGAGAGTAAGTCCATGTCCTGTTGCAGAACGCTCGCTATCGGGACAAACTACAGTAATATGGTGTCCCACTTGTGCCAACGTATCTGCTAAAGTACGAACACCCAAGGCAAAAATGCCATCATCATTACTGATCAGGATATTTAGCGGTTTGTCTTTGATCATTAATTACCTTTATTAATCCTCTGGATACAAAAATAACAAAGATATTGAACCAATTAAGCATTTCAGTCTTTAAAATAATATACTTCTGAAAGATTCCCCAAAAGTAAGAGAACTATTTTATGTGTGGCATAGTGGCATTTTTTTCAAACGACGAGCAAATTTCAGAATCATCCTTGAAACTAGGAATGGATTGCTTAACGCATCGAGGTCCAGATGGACAAGGGTTTTGGATTTCTCCTGACCGCCGAGTTGCTTTAGGGCATACAAGACTTAGTATTATCGATATTAATCATGGTGAACAGCCGATTCCTAACCAAGATAAAACTCTACATATAATTGCCAATGGAGAGTTTTATTTGTGGTCTAAAACCATTTTACCTAATTACCTTTTGCGAATGTTAGGTGATGGTGTTGAGATGGCACACTCAATTGAAGGACGGCTACCCTTTTTAAACCGCGTCTACCTTGAGACCTGGAGTTTTCAGAAGAGTGCTGAGAAGCCTATAAACCTTGACCTGCAAGCTTTTAAGTCATCTACTCAAA
>JASJEK010000395.1 GCA_030064915.1 Xenococcaceae cyanobacterium MO_234.B1 | reverse complement strand
AATTTAATGCGATCGCAACTACAATCTCTCATAATCTAATGAACCTAATTTAATACATACTTTTGTTTATTATCGGATTGCTAAACTTTCTAATACTCACGAAATAGGTATGAGTAAATTGTCTTTAACTAAGCATTAAAAAATATTGGTTTTCGGAAAGTAGTCTGTTTTAATAATTGTCTTGATTTATTGATAAAACCTCACTGGATCGCAGCAGAAAAATAGTTAAACAAGTAAAACTATTCTAAATAAAGACCGTAAGAAAAGCCATTTTACAGATAAGGATAATTGACGAATTGAATCAAGTCTAAAAAGCTGCATTACTTTTCTAGCTTTCATAAATTGTTTCTGCTTAATTTTTCGGTAAGTACCAGCTAAAATAAACTGATGCAAAAAGTTGGATTTACTTCGTTCAATTATTTTAGAAGAGAGTATTTTAGATTTTTCAATTTTAGTAAATAAATTTAGCAATTTTTTTACTGTTTCTTCGTTAAACATTCCAGTAGTTAAAGCATTAGTATGGACTGTATAAGCACTAACAGCATCAGGCAAACACAATAAACCATAATTGCTTAAAAGTCTAATCCACATATCTAGATCGGATACTTCGCCAATTTCACTATCAAAATATCCAACCTTTTCAAAAATATCTCTACGAATAACTATCCCTGGAAATCGAATAAAAGAAGAATTAGATAAAACTTTTAATAAAGCTTTTTTTGGTGGTAGATATAATTTACGTTTAAATAATTGTTTCTTAATAACTTTCTCTTGTTCATTTACCACATGAACACCAAACAACATTACAAAATATTCTTTTTGATTGTTTTTAATTGCTGTAATCATTGTTTCTACTGCATTGGGCAACAGAAAATCATCATCATGAAGCAGCAAAACATATTTACCTGACGCTAACTGAATAGAATGATTCCAATTTGCAGCCATTCCTAGCTTTGGCTGGTTATGGGTATATTTATAACTAATATTTAGGGATGGTAAAATTTTACTTGCAATAACCCTACATTCATCAGAATCAGAATCATCAGAAATAATAACTTCTATATACTGTTTATTCTCAGAAATATTTGCAACTATGGATCGCAAGGCTCTTTCAAACCAAACAGAACGATTATAGGAAGGAATACAAATACTTAAAAGTATATCTTGCTGTGGCATCAGATATGAAATTCTCTTCTATCTTGAGATGATAATTAAAAAATTGACAATTCTATAGTTCCCATTAAGAAAGAAAGATCGATTATTAGGAGAAGATAATTGTAATTATCAGCCAGACAAGTATATTTGACAGATTAACCTTTCCCACCTTTCTAGTTTAACCCAAGCTACATCAGGAGAGCGATCTGCCAAAGGCAGGCACTTCGTGGTCTGCCGAAGGCAGGCGCTGCGCGATCGCCTCCATTGGGTAAGCGAAAGATAGTCGATGAACTAAACACTTTACCTAAGTTAGTTTGACGATTCCAGATGTTTACTTCGGTAATTAAATCTGCTTCCCTGTTTCCACTAACCCCTCCCACTGGTGGCATAATAATTAATTCTCCCTTAGCATTGCGTTCAAATTGCCAGTCTTGATTCTTACTACAGAGATGATAAAATTGTTCATCCGTTAACCCGACTGTATCCAAATTCAAAACTATACTATTCATTGTTTTAACCCAAGATAGTTAATAACCTTAATTGCAATTTTAGATTCTTAGAGCAATATAAGTAATTTACAACTAATCAAACCATTCATCACCACCAGATAATTGAGCCAAAACTCGATCTATTGCTAGAGGTAATTCTTTAGCAGAATATTGATAAGTTAAGCCTAATAGCTGATGACTAATCTGAATAATATATTCTCGACTGATTTGGGCTGAAATTGCAGCAGCTTTTAACTTACCATCCATAACTTCTACACTAGCAGGACGAATAGCTCTTTCGATCGCTTCTTCTAAATAATCATTCCATTCGTCTTGTTTAATGTAGTAAGATCTGCGATTATCTTTAAGATTAAGGCTTTGAATTTCAATCACAGAATTAGAGATAGAAGCAATCCAAGAATTAGTTAAACGTTTTTCAATGTGATTTTTAATTAGATGAATCATCAAGATAATTAGAAAAGACATGATATTCCGTAAAATTGATTTTTTACTCATGTCTTCTAGCTCGTCGATAATAATAAAAGCATCTTCATATCTTCCTTCTAAAATGCTATTTCTTAAATCGACTAATTCTTGTGTCATAGTTATATTTACCTGACGATATCAGTATAATTATTGAATACTTTTTATCTATTTTTATTTTTAATCGAAACTATCAAAAATTTTGCTATCGCTATTTACTTAAGCTTGAAATGTCAACACTGAACTATATCTATTTATGATCAACCCAGATATTGAACCCTATCTTAAATACTGGAAACCTCCTCAAATAAAAGAAGAGTTACACAATAAACAGTTAGCGAAGCAAGCACGAGAACAACTACCTTCGGTTATTAAGCTATTAGTCGATGAATTTCAAGCTAACAAAATCATTTTATTCGGTTCTCTTGCCAAAGGTGGTTTCAATGAGAATTCCGATATCGATCTTGCAGTAGCAGGTATTGAACCCTCACAATATTTTAAAGCTCTGGCTCAAGTTAATAGTATAAGCGATCGCTGCAAGTTTCTGATTCACAAAAACGTGCTATCTTAGAAATGTACACTTAACTGTACACTTAACTGTACATTTTCTGATGGCTAAATATCTGACTATTACCGAAGCAAGAAAACAACTATTAGGTTTCCCAGACAAACTCACAGATGAACCGATAATAATCACCAAACATGGAAAACCTGTAATGGTTACTATTAGTTATGAACAAATGGAATCATTGCTAGAAACTTTAGAAATTTTGGGAGATAAAGAATTTAGTACCCAACTAAAAGAAGGAATACAACAGGATAAAGAAGGCAAAACAGTAAGTTGGTCAGAAGCTAAGGCAAAATTGGGCTGGTAATGGAATATCATATAGAAGTTACGCCTTTAGCATTAGAATTATTGAGCAAAGTAAAAGATAAACGAGAACAACAAGGATTACGTAAACGTATTGAACAGTTAAAATCCGAACCAGACAAACAAGGTAAGGCTTTATCAGGGGTACTTAAAGCCTATCGTAGTATCAGAGCTTTAGGACAACGTTATCGTATAGTTTATCGAGTAGATAAGGAAAAAGTAATAGTTGTAATTGTTGGTGCTGGCATTAGAAAAGAAGGCGATAAAAAAGATATATACAGAATTTTAAACAAGTTTTTCTCTGATTAAAAAAAGCGGTCACGAAGTGGCAGGCTTCGCCTGAGAAGTTCACTCGTTCCTCGTGATCGCGCAGCGCCTGCTTTCAGCAGACCACGCAGTGCCTGCCTTTGGCAGATCGCAATTCTCTCACTTCTGGGTATTCTCTAACTGTAGCCCTCAGAAGTATTGATATAGCCAAGAGTGAATCAATTAATTAAGAGAATCCCCATCATATCTACGTTTATCCATAATACCAGTTATCAGGATGCTTGCGATCGCATTGCTTACTGGGCAAGAAATAATACCTCTTGTTATATTGTGGCTGCTAATGTCCATGTGGTAATGATGGGCTATTGGCATCGGGGATATCGGCAAATATTAAATAATGCGGGTTTGGTAACTCCTGATGGAATGCCTTTAGTCTGGGCAATGAGGCTACTAGGAATTAAGAGCCAAACTCGGGTATATGGTCCTGATTTAATGTTAGAGTGGTGCGATCGCGCTGCTAAAATGGGAATACCGATTTATTTGTATGGTGGTAAATCTAGTACCCTAGAAAAACTCCAAGCTAACCTCAAGCAACAGTTTCCTAATCTAATTATTGCAGGTACTCACTCTCCGCCGTTTCGTCCTCTCACGGCAGCAGAAGAAGCAGAAGATATTGAAAGGATACATCACTCAGGAGCAAAAGTCGTTTTTGTTGGGTTAGGCTGTCCCAAACAAGAACAGTGGATGGCAAGACAGCAAAATAAATTACCAGCCGTCATGGTAGGGGTGGGGGCTGCTTTCAGTTTCCATAGTGGAGAAGTTTCTCAAGCACCTCGTTGGATGATGAACTTAGGTTGTGAGTGGTTATATCGTCTCAGTAGAGAACCAAAAAGACTTTGGCAAAGATACCTGATTAACAATCCTGCTTTTTTATTCTTGTTTATCTGGCAATTGTTAAGAACTACTCTTGGTTATACTCCAGTGGGGAAAGCTTCTAAAAATTAATTGTAAGGTGGGCATTGCCCACCCTACCGAGGAAAATAACTATAATATATAGCCAGATCATTACAAATTGTAAATAGAATGACTAATCCTTCTCCCGAAACAAAAGAGACGCAAGAAACAAAAGAGACACAAGTTACGTCACCAGCAGCACCGAAACCTACAGATAGCTATGTGAAATTAGCAATGCGTAATATGGTGCGGAAAGGAGGCAAATCTTTAAGACATTTCTTCTTGACAGTAGTGGGTTTATTGGGATTATTAATAGGTTTATCTTATCTAACTAAACCGTGATTGAAGTATCAGCCTACATAGAGAATACTTATCAAACATATATAGAGAGTGACCCTAGTATAGATACTGCATCTCTAAACTTGATTCCTTGGTCTGACTGGTTTCGAGTTTGGCTAGAAGAACTATATCCCAATGTTCCACCTGGGAACAATTATGAATTGAGTATGCGCTTAACCAGCGATCGCGAAATTCAAACCTTTAACGCCCAATACCGTCATAAAGACCAACCAACAGACGTTCTTGCTTTTGCTGCTTTGGAAGCTGAAGTCCCCCAACCACTAGACTTAAACGAACCTTTGTATTTAGGGGATATCATTATTTCTCTTGATACAGCAACTCGACAAGCTAGCGATCGCAAACATTCTTTAACTGAAGAACTTGCATGGTTAGCTACTCATGGGTTACTCCATCTTTTGGGTTGGGATCACCCTGATGAGCCGAGTTTAGAAACAATGTTGACACAGCAAGCAGAATTACTGAAAATTATCACACTTATAAATTAAATTTGACAATTATGCTGTTTTCCTTGAACATAATGGGTTAATAAACCTAGGTTAATATGGCGAAGTTAAGAAGTATCGGTAGTAATTTCTCACAAAACTTTTTTTTGACACTACTATGACTGAATCTACTATGACTGAATCTACTAACGGAAAAGTAACAAGTCTATCTTGGTTCAACCCTGACACTTCCGCTATTGCTCAAGATTTAGTGTCAGGTTCAAGTTCCCAAAAACGCATTCTGCGTGATTTAGCTTGGCAAGTTGCGCCCAACTTATTCTTAAGTTTTAAATATGCTTGGGCTGGAGTGCGCTACGCTTTTATTACTCAGAGAAACTTTCGCATTCATACATTCATCAGTACCCTAGCAATCAGCTTGGGTCTTTTTTTAAAAGTCAGTGGCATGGAGATGGCAGTAATTACCCTGACTTGCGCTATAGTAATGGTCTTAGAACTGCTCAATACAGCGATCGAATCTGTAGTTGACCTTACCGTTAAGCAAACCTATCACGAACTAGCTAAAATTGCTAAAGACTGTGCTGCTGGTGCAGTTTTAATATCTGCGATCGCAGCAGTTTTAGTGGCGATGTGGATTTTACTACCGCCCCTGCTACAACTCATCTTCTCAATCTAATCCAAGGAGATACAATTTGATTATCGTTATTGATAACTACGATAGTTTTACTTATAATTTAGTTCAGTATTTAGGAGAATTAGGGCAAGAATTACCTGT
>JASJEK010000119.1 GCA_030064915.1 Xenococcaceae cyanobacterium MO_234.B1 | reverse complement strand
TCCTCGGAAACGTGAGATGTCCGTTGTCGTACTGTCGGGAAACCAACGGTGGGAGATGTATCATCGCTTGTACCAACGAGTTTTAGATAATCCGCGTAGGGCAGTAAGTGCCTACTCGTAAGAGTAGGAAGCCTGCGATTTATCGCAGGAGGAAGTCACTTTAATAACCCACATTCGGCAGCCACAGATGTAGGCTTTAAGTGTTACTAAAATGGAGGTTTGGCGATCGCTATTTGCTGAATTACTGTCAAGGCGCGATCGCGAAAAAGGGAAAACTTTCATCTTTGGCGATCGCCAAAGTCAGATTTTTTTCTCAAAATACGAGCGCCAACTCGAAAAAGCGATCGCCAAAGTAGCTAAATGTCGTAATCTTTTCGATTACATCAAGAAGTACCTTTAAACAAGCCTTGGGGACGTAGAAATAAAATCAATACCATAATCAATAAAGCTACTCCTAACTTATATTCTGAGCCAAGTAAAGGAATGCTTAACTCTTGCGCGACACCAATAATTAACGCTCCAGCGATCGCGCCATAGACATTACCAATTCCCCCTAAAATAACTGAGGCAAACATCGGTAGAATCAAAAACCAACCCATATTAGGACGTACTGCGGTAATTAAGCCATATATTCCTCCAGCAAGGGCGGTTAAAAGCCCTGTAATAATCCAAGTCCACAGTACAATTCGTTCCACATTAATCCCTGATACTCTAGCTAGGTCTACATTATCTGCCACGGCTCGCATGGCTTTTCCCACTTTGGTTTTTTGTAAGAGAAAATGTAGGGCAATGATGGCAATTACGGCTAAAACAATTCCGATGACTCGATAATAAGCAATTCTTAAATCTCCTACTTGAATCGCTTGTACCAAAGGAAGGTCATAGGATTGGTTACTACCGCCCCAGATAAATAAAATAGCACTGCGGAGAAATAGAGCTAACCCAATAGAGATAATAATTAGGGTTGTGGAATCAGCACGGCGATCGCGCATTGGTTTCCAGAGGAGAAATTCCGCAATTAGCATGGCAACTATGGTCCCAGCAGCCCCCAACACCATTGCTAACCAAATATTTACGCCGTTAATGTTAGCTAACCAAATTAAATAAGCCCCTAAAGTCATAAAATCTCCGTGGGCAAAATTAGAAAGACGTAAGATACCGTAAGTCAGGGTTAAACCGATCGCTGCTAGGGCTAGGATACTACCGATGGCAATACCGTTAAAAACTAATTGAAGATCCATCCTAAAGTAGTTATAGATTGCAGTGAATACAAGGACTATAATAAAGTCTTGGATGTGATCTCGCCAAAGGCAAGGCACTGCATATTCTGTCTTTAGCAGGCGCTGCGCAATCGAGATACAATTAAGACCACCGCAAGCAATTTTATTCCAAGGAAGAGAAATTAATGTTTGATTCTAGAGTTAGCGGTATTTTACTCCATCCCACTTCTCTACCTAGTCCCTTTGGTATTGGTGATTTAGGGACTGGCGCTTACGATTTTATTGATTTTCTTGCTAATGCTGACCAGCAAATATGGCAAGTTTTACCTCTTAGCCCTACTGGTTATGGTAATTCTCCCTACTTATCCTATTGTGCTTTAGCTGGCAATCCTTTACTCATTAGTCCAGAGAAGTTATTAGAAGACGAGTTATTAACTCCAGAAGATTTAGCTGATTTACCAGCATATCTCGACTACAAGGTTGATTATGACCTAGTTATCACGACTAAAATACCACTCCTCAAAAAAGCTTGCGATCGCTTTCAAAGCCAGGCAACATCCAAGCAACTTGAATCCTTTCAAGATTTCTGCGATCGCCATAGTGATTGGTTAGATGATTATGCTTTGTTCATGGCATTAAAGGAACATCACCAAGGACAAAGCTGGAATCAATGGGAGAAAGATATCGCTACTAGGCAGCCAGAAGCGATCGCAAAGTGGACCCAGAAGCTGGAAAATGAAATATTTTTCCACAAATTTATGCAATATGAGTGTTGCCGTCAGTGGCAAAACTTGAAACAATACGCTAATGAAAAAGGAATTAAGATTTTTGGTGATATTCCGATCTATGTGGCTCACGATAGTGCAGATGTTTGGGCTCATTCCAATATTTTCTGTTTAGATGAAGAAACTGGTGAAGCAGAATTAATGGCTGGTGTACCCCCAGATTATTTCAGTGCGACAGGGCAATTGTGGGGTAATCCTGTTTATAACTGGGAAGAATTGGAAAAAACTGATTTCAAATGGTGGATCAAAAGAATTGAATCCATCTTGGAATATGTGGATATTATTCGCATCGATCATTTTCGGGGTTTTGAATCATTTTGGGCTGTCCCCCAAGGGGAAACCACCGCTATGAAAGGAAAATGGCTCAAAGCACCAGGAGAGGCTTTCTTTAACCTACTCAAAGAAGATTTAGGAGAACTACCCATTGTGGCAGAAGATTTAGGGGTGATTACTCCAGAAGTAGAAGCCTTGCGAGATAAGTTTAGTTTCCCTGGAATGAAAATTCTCCACTTTGCGTTTGATTCTGACCGCGCTAATCCCTTTTTACCTTTTAACTATGTCAACCGTAACTGTGTAGTTTACACAGGTACTCATGATAATAATACTACCTTGGGTTGGTTTTATGAGCGATCGCCTGAAGACCAGTCAAAAGTCACAGATTACCTAGGTTGTTTATGTCCCGAAGGTATCCACTGGGGTCTAATTCGTCTCGCTATGGGGTCAGTAGCCAATGCTGCTATTTTCCCTCTACAAGATATCTTAGGCTATGGTGCTGATACCAAAATGAACACTCCTTCTAAAGCGGAAGGTAACTGGGAATGGCGTTATCGAGGAGATGTTTTATCAGAAGGATTAAGCGCACATCTGAAATATCTAACCTATCTTTATGGCAGAGAGCCAGTCACTCAGTCCCTCGAAATAAATTCGAGCCAATAAATTCGAGCCTGTGCGGGGGAACTCAGGTGGTGTAGGTTTTTTACAATTGGGTGTTGGCAAGACAAGGACGACAAGGTGGGAAAGTAGATAAGGGAGGAAAACCAAACTAAAAGAGTACGGTTACGAAAAAGACAAACTGGCTCAAAAGCCTATTTTTCTCTTGAACAATCTTCCTTGTCTGCCTGTCTTCTCATCTCCCTTGTCTTGCCTCAACCGAAATTAGCAACTAACTATTAACAAATAATTTAATTCCCCCTAACAATCCAGCCACATTAGGGACGACTTTGGCATTACTAGGGAGTTCAAAATTAATATTTTTCGCCTCTCCACCACCAATATAAAGATTGTCGTAATTAAATAAATGTTCGAGATTTGCGATCGCTTTTGCTAAACGTGAATTCCATTTCTTTTTACCTTTTCTTTCTAAAGCTTCTCTTCCTAATTGTTGTTCATAAGTTTCTCCTTTACGAAAGGGATGATGACCCATTTCTAAATTAGGTACTAATTTACCATCAATAAATAAAGCTGCACCAAAACCAGTACCCAAAGTAATGACTAATTCTAATCCTTTCCCTGAGATTGCACCCCAACCTTGTATATCTGCATCATTAGCTACTCTAACGGGTTTTTCCAGCTTTTCTGATAGGGCATTAGCCAAATCAAACCCAATCCAACTACTATCAAGATTGACGGCGGTATAGGTAACACCATTGTGAATTACCCCAGGGAAACCCACTGCTACACGATCAAAGGTTTCTGCTTTGGCTAAAGTGACAATGGTCTTAATTACGGCTTCTGGGGTGGCGGGTTTAGGAGTTTTTAGCCGAGAGCGATCGCTTACAGGATTTCCCAGATCATCTAAAACTATGACTTTAATACCACTTCCGCCAATATCAACGGATAAAGTAAGAATTGATGGTTCAGATTGATTCATAATGGTCAAGACTTTACACTTTAGCTACATTATTCAAATTTTGCGAAATAATAATGACAACTCAACTAGAGTTAAGTTATAAATTTGTTTGTTAACTAATTTACGAAACAAACATTGCAAGTTATAATCCCATGATAAATTAGTTTGGCATTGTTTCTGATTAAGAAACAATTAACAGTTCTATTGTACTATAGAACTGTTTGTGGTGTGAGTTGCTGATGTTTAAGGGCTTCGGAATAAAAGCTAAAAGTATGCTTTTACTAAATTCGATAGCCTAGAAATCTTCTGTGATTTTTTGCTCTTATGACTTAGGTATTAATCACGTAAGAGTTACTAAAGCTCAAGGATTAACAATCAACTTACTGTGTAGCCACAAATAAAGAATATGCTGTTCAAAAAAAGCCAGTGCAACCAGAAACTAAGCTTATCTTTTCTATTAGCTATTAGCTGCGGACTATTCTCAGGAATCATTAGTCCGCAACCAGGAAACGCTGCCGATGAAATTCGTTTAATTTATGGACCATTTAGTTGTTCCTTATCTGTTGAATCTCTAAAAACTTATGCCGAAACAGGAGAAATTACGCCAGAGTTTAAATTCTATACTAAATTTTTAAATGAACAATCTTTACTACAATTACGCCATTGGTTACAAAAAGATTTTGATAGCGATGTTGTAGGTGTTCATAAATATACCCATAGTCCTCAGGGAGAAGAATTGCTACAAGAAATTGGTACTGTGGTCTCAACTCATTCCCAACGGAATGGTTTTTATGCTTTAAGAGGTGCTTTAATTCAAGCTGCCGCCCAAAAATCTAATGATTGGACAATTCTTGATGTAATTCAACAATTTCCGACAGAAAATATGCAGATTAATACGAAACAATTATTTAAGTTAAAGAGTTTTTGGCAAGAATCTAATGTTAGTCAAAAATAGATCAAGGTATTTAGTGACTAAATTTTAGGTGGAACTACTTAACAACTATCTTGTAACTCCAGCGAAGGAGGAGTTTATCGCAACTAACTTTATCATAACTAACAAGGTATTTAGCTAATGGGCGAGAATTGGTATTATTTCCATTGTCTTAATTCTTGATGAACGCAAGCCAAATACCACATATAATCATCTAAAGGATAATTGTTCGCAGCTTTAACAATATACTCCCTGGCTTGTTCCCTTTCTTCTCGCACTTCGTAATACAAGCCCAAGTAAAGGTGAGCGTAAAAATTACCTCGTTTTCCTTCTTTGTCCCCTGCTAATAATAATTCTGTTTCGGTTTTTTGCTCAGTATAAAAAAGATAAACTTCCCTCATAATCTGGCGCGAATCTTGAAGCTTAATATCCAAGCAATTTTTAGCTTCTTTTTGTCCTAAATCACGGGCTAAACAAAGATATCGCTAGATAGTTTCTTCTATATCTTGACGATTAACCTTTAAATCAATCAGGAATTGTTTTGCACCTTCGTTATATCTCTGAGCATAATAGTAAGATAGACCTCGTTGCCATAGATAAGGAGTTATTTTTGGTTCAATTACTTCAGCGCGGTCAAAGTCAGCAATAGATTCAGGAATTTTTGCTAGTTGAAAGTTAACCATCCCACGCTGAATATAAGCTTGATAATCTTGAGGATGGGAAATTAAATAATTATTCCACTGTAAAAGTTTTTGTTGGAAAATTTCGCGGTTATTCATATTGTAACTTTCTAAAAGCATCCATCTTCACAATTCTCACTCATTACTTATTACCTCAAATTTATAGGGAAATCCATGTTTTTTTGCGATCTCTTTTACTATATACTTCTTGCAGAAGTCGGGAATCAGCAGTTGGGAATTGGGAATCGGGAATTGGGAGTCGGGAAATTTCACAAGGCGTGAAAATCGACTCCCTACTCCCCACCTCTTGCAAAAAGGACTACAAGCAAGAGGTCTTATATACTAAAAAAAAGCATGGCGATTTGCAGACATTTGTAGTGATAAACGTAGTGATAAACACTATTTCTAGTTAAAAAGTGTTAACCCTAAATCACGATCATAACAACAAAGAGAATATTTCCAAGCATAAGAGCCAAGCCACCCCACTTAGACCATTCGTCTTCATTGTCAACCTCGTCAATTTCTATTTCTTGACCCTCAAGTAGAGAAGCTTTTTTTCCCACTGCCGCCGTGAGTTCATCTTTTAGTTGAGCTACCAAATTCTGTAAAAAAGAAGCTGCTTCGGTGGAATTATTGGCTGCCATACTTGTTGCCACTTGTTCCATCAACTCCATCAAGCCAGCGTCAAGCAGGTGTTGATTGGCATCCAAAATTAACGCGGCTCGGTTTGGATAAGTCAACACACCAGAGATCAGATTACGATAATTCTCTTTTCGTTCTTTGTTCATCTTTTTTTATTTTACCCTAGAGCATCGGTCAAGTATTTATTATTGACAAATGTTGCATCTTGTGAATAACCAGAAAAGCTTTGGCAAGGGCAAAGCATTCCGATAGAAATATTCTGCGACCGCGCAGCGCCTCGCGAGAGCGCGAGACCGCGCAGTGCCAGCTTCGCTGACCGCCATAAAGCATTGCCCGAAGGCTTCGCCTTTACAGAATACATCTTTATCTCTTTTCGTCAACCCTTATTTCTTGACCGACGCTCTAGAAGTGAACCCTCTGAAGGAGCAGCTCTGGCTCAAGAACTAAAAGTTACAGCAGACAGCCCTTGCAGAAATTCTGGTCAAACTGGATGAAGTCAGCGTTACACCGCCGTAAAACGACGGTGTAACGCTGACCGCATTCCGCGGTCAATTTAGTAATAGGAGCAATGACGAAAAAATATGCAGATTCTCGCTTCTACCATAGGGTATAGCTGAGAGCCAAAAGAATTTTAGCCATTAGACTCGAAAGTATTACTAGATCAGAATTTTCAGGAGGTGGAAAAGCCTTGTGTGCGATCGCTTATAATCAACCATCCATTGCTGGCAAGACTTAAACCGTTTCACCGTCCAACAGAACCAATGAATAAGCCTAATTTAGTTGACCCCAGATGGTTTTATATGTCAAACGCTCACAATCTGAGCTTTTTTCATACGGAAATATAATAGCAAAACGCAAGTTATAGCCGTGTAAAGTATAGTTACACAATGTGTAACTATACTTTACATAGAACAGAAAAGATTTACACCATTGGCTATAAGCATCAATCCCACATTCCGCAGGCCCCTGTATGTAGTAGGTTAGTGTTACCAAATCGCGAGTTACAGCGACCGCGCAGCGCCTCGCTCCGCGAGACCGCAAAAACCGATTTTAGGGACTTACAGAAAAATAATCATCCAGCCTTCACCCAGTAGTTCCCTGTTCCCTCACCTCACCAGAACACTTTTTCTGCAAGCCCTAACTATTTGATTACAAGTTGATTACAAGCGCGATCGTTTATAATTAAGTTATAACAATGTTTTAACTTATGCTTAATGGAAGTTAAAATTACCAAAATTGGCAACTCTCAAGGAATAATAATTCCCAAAGCAATTCTCGAGCAATGTGGTTTAACAGATAAAGTATGTCTTGAAGTCAAAGACAACCATTTAATAATTTCTCCCTTGGTCGAAAATCCCCGACAAGGTTGGGAAGAAGCCATAATTGCCGTAGGAGTAGATGAAGATGATGAGCTATTGATGGGAGATTATTTACCCCATAGTTGGGATGAGGAGGAGTGGACTTGGTAACATATCCCCAACGTAGCGATGTTTGGCTAGTGAGTCTCGAACCTACCATTGGTTAGGAAATTAAAAAAACTCGACCTTGTGTTATTGTTTCCCCCTACGAAATTAATAGGTTATTAAGAACGGTAATTGTTGCGCCTCTCACCAGTACGATTAAAAACTATCCCACCAGAGTATCTATTGTTTTTCAGACCAGACAAAGTAGTATTGTTTTAGACCAAATCCGTTCTGTAGATAAGTCGAGATTGTTACGCAAATTAGGCAGTATTTCGGTAAAAGATAGTCAAACTGTTTCCAATGTCTTAGTTACGATGTTCACTAAATAGGGTATTTATCTCCGTAAATTAATCTTATAGTTTCTTCGTATAGCTAATTGAAATGACTAAATTCCAAGACGGCTCATCAGAAGCAACAGTTCCAGACACGATCTCTCCTACAGCCTATAAATTTCGTCTCCAAGATTTTCTTGTCGGGGCACAGATGCTTTTCGTAGCTTTTGGAGCTTTGGTATTAGTACCGATTCTAGTGGGATTAGATCCTAATGTTGCCCTCTTTACCTCTGGATTAGGAACTTTATGTTTTCAATTAGTTACGGGGGGCAAGGTTCCCGTATATCTGGCATCTTCCTTTGCTTTCATCGCCCCTATTACTTTTAGCGTTGATAAATATGGTTTACCCGCGACTTTATCAGGACTGGCAGCAGCGGGAATAATATATTTAGTTTTGAGCCTGATTATTTTCTGGGGTGGTTCGGCACTCATTATCAGAGTCTTACCTTCCATAGTGACTGGTCCAGTAATTATGGTTATTGGTTTGGGTTTAGCTCCTACAGCAGTGAAAATGGCTTCTGAAGCAAGTGTTGGATATAGCGAAGGGATGGCTATAGGAGTAGCTACGGTTTCTCTATTGGCTACTATGGTGACAGCAATTTTAGCCCGAGGTTTTTTAAGGTTAATTCCAATCCTAGTTGGTATAGTTGCAGGCTATCTAGTCTCTTTACCTTTAGGTCTAGTAAATTTTACACCAGTTGGTCAAGCACCCTGGATAGAAATTCCTAGCTTTACTACACCAAGTTTTCATCTACCAGCAATTCTGTTTATTGTACCTGTTGCAATTGCTCCTGCGATCGAACATATCGGAGACGTGTTAGCAATTGGTTCAGTGACTGGAAACAACTATCTGCGAGACCCAGGAATACATCGGACTTTGTTGGGGGATGGAATAGCCACAACTCTGGCTGCATTTTTAGGGGGGCCACCTAACACCACCTATTCCGAGGTTACAGGAGCAGTTGCCCTTACCAAAGCTTTCAACCCTGCCATTATGACTTGGTCGGCACTTACAGCAATTTTGCTCTCTTTTTTCGGTAAATTAGGAGCCATATTACAAACTATTCCTGTTCCTGTGATGGGTGGGATTTTAATTGTTCTGTTTGGCACTATTGTGGTTATTGGTATGAACAGTATGATTCAAGCTGGAGAAGATTTATTACAACCTCGCAATCTAGTGATAGTTAGTGCCATTTTGATGCTAGGTGTAGGCGGTATGAGCATTAAAGCAGGTGCATTTGCTTTGGAAGGGATCGGACTATCTAGCATCGTAGGGGTGTTATTAAATTTGTTACTACCTCAAGGGGAAAAACATCTACCCTAACGTGAGTTCGGAGAGACCGACCGTATCCCGCTGACCTTCGGTAGTCGCTTCGCGATCGCGATCGCGATCGCGTACGGAGTTAGATTCTTGGTTCTTCTACACTTCGCCTTGTAATACCTTGGTTTCTTCGCTATAGCATTGAACCCAATTTCAAAAAAATAACACCGAGTTGGGAAAATTTTTTTTTCAGTCTATTCTGAAAAATTTCGTCTTTTTCCAAAATTCTAATTAGCTGGTGGAGCAAATCTCGACGATTATTGACTCCCCAAAAGGCGTGAATGAGCTTAAAAACCTTGAACTGGTCTTGAGAATTGAGAATTTGCAGATTATAAACTTGTTGGTATTGATGAGTTTGAAAGAAATTGGTATAAAGCCTATATTCAGGAATGAAATCTCTAAATTCCGAGTATTCAGTCAGTCTTTGACGAATTAGCTCAGTAAAAATTGAAAATGACTGTACAGAAAGAATAGAGAGCGTATACTGAACTAAGGTCTCCCCCAAAGCAGTTGAAATGATTCCTAGGCTAGTTAAGACGGGATTTATACTAGCCAAAATACCGAGGCAATTGAGAGACAGACTTACGGCGATTTCAGCCACTAAACTATGACTGAATTGACCTATTTTCCAGTTATCTGAAGTTTCTTGAAGGTGGGTAGGGTTCAATTTTTGATTAGCTTGATGAACTAACTTTTCCAAATAAGAAGCAATGACACTAGAGCCAAATAAGCTGTTGATCGTCCAGTGACTACAGGAGGAGCTAACTTCTTCAAAAGCTTCTTCGAGGGTCTGAAGGGTTAGATCGGTTTTTTGGAGTAGGTCTGATAAGTCGGTTATGGGAGAGATGGGTTGGTCTAGCTCTTTTTTCAGATCGAAGAGGTTTAAAAGCTTAAGAAGGAAGTCTAAATTGCCAATACCTCCCTCGGGAGTATTGGGTGTTGGCATCGCAGCGTGAGACAAGACTTCCAAAAGCATAAGCCATCCAGCGGGAGTTTTCGTTTCCCAATCAAGTCTATTTTAGCTTCAATAGGTACTGAAAATAATAATAACTCCAAACTCGGAACTCCGTTCGCGAAGCGCGACTACGGTCGGTCATTCCACGCCTCACGTTTATTACTTAATTTCCTTCCCCATTGATTTGCACTAGGATATTACGACGACGAGCGCCATCTAGTTCAAAAAAGAGAATTGATTGATAAGTTCCTAACCCTAATTCACCATTTACTATGGGGATAGTTTCACTATTATTGAGCATCATCGCCATGAGATGAGAATGGGCATTTTCTGGTTCATCTGGTGGAACATCTCGCAGATGGAGATCGTTATGTAAATATTTAGCGTTAGGTGGGGCTAATTTCTGGAGATGAGTTTTGATATCTTCTAGTAATCTTACTTCATATTCATTAATTGCTAAAGCTGTAGTAGTGTGTCGAACAAATACAATAACTTGACCATTTTTAATAGAACTAGCTGTTACTATTTCTTTAATTTGTGGAGTTATATTATAAATATTAATTCCTGGGTCAGTTTCAAGAGTAATAGTTTGATTAATAATGGTCATTTTTGCTACATAAAAATCTTACAACCAAGTAGAAACAGACCTTAGTGCTTCTGGGATTGGGGTATCTTCAGAAAATTCTAAAAAAGTTTCGCGATCGCCTAAATATCCTGATTCGGCAAAAGCTAATAACATTCTCGATAAAGCCAACCAAACCACAGAATCATATTCCCAATCATGACCTCTACCTGTATAACAAGCAATGGACTTTAAAGCCCAAAAATAGCTATTTCTGACAACAGAACCTCCCTTTTTATAAGTTAGGAAGGTCTTGATAAGCAATAAAATATCATCCTTGAGGGTGACTTTCATTTTATCTTGCGAGTGGGAAGACCCTCGTGTCTCACGACGGGACGGGGCGTATAAACATCTGGGGAAACACGGGGCTTACAAGGGCGTGAATTCGATTCACGCCACAGCCCCTCCCCAGATGACAGCCCCTCATGAGAACGGACACGAAGTGCCTCGCGAGCGCGAGACCGCGATAACTTTTTGGCTCACGCGGTTTACAGTTTTGACTCATAATCTTCATAAATCAAAGCGAAATCAAATGGTATGATAGCTTTAGCCCTAAAGCGCAATTAAAAATCACAGGGATTGGCTTCCCCTCTCTTGGTGCGCGTTCCCTTGCGCCTTACGGCGACGCGGGGTCGCACCGCAACTTTAGATCGTCGGGACAAATATCGCCCTAGAAATTGTAATGGTGACGCGGGTAGTAGGTTCAAGCTTGAAAGCATAGCCAAAATAACTAAATAGAATTTAAATCCGTTTGCGGTCGGTGCGCCCGTTAACGT
>JASJEK010000394.1 GCA_030064915.1 Xenococcaceae cyanobacterium MO_234.B1 | reverse complement strand
GTACCCGTAACCGTGTAACCGATTGGGGTGTTTACAATAGTAATGTTATCTGCACCGTTCGTGCCGTTGTGAGTTGCCATAATAATTTCTCCTTATCAAAACTAAAGGTTAGTAAAACGCCAGTTAACTGTCACTTTTTGTTGATTACATTCTTTTTCCCATGCTGTTGTTAGGGGGTGTTACCTACCTGATTCTGTTGGCGCATTGATAGTCAAATTCGATGTTGTTGTCGCCCCTGATATAGTTACTGCCATTTTATTTGATTGATTTATTTGATTGAAAATTGCTTTTTGACCAAAAGTTTATCTTATCTTTAAGATAAATACCAATACTTAATATTGCATCTTCATTAACTCTTTAAGCTACTCCAGTAATTACACGGAAGAATTTAAAATACCCCAGTAATTACCCGTAAACAATTAGTAATTATACGTAAACAAATATTCAACTGGGATTATTCGTTGACCAGAAAATATTTTTTTAGCTAAATAACTAACTATAAATTCCCTATATTTGTTAATAACTAATCGTTATAAAATTACCTTCTGTTAAAACTAAATAACAATTAAAAACCTGAATCCTGAATTTTTTCTACCATACCAAGCAATACTGCTCGCATAAGCCTTATTTTTCTCTCCCCCTGCTTGTCTCAACAGATAACAGAAGTTAACCGAATAGTATTGGGGTTGATCTGTTCTTGATAGGATGGGTTTATCTGTGGAGCATTATCAAAGGCAATGAGCTTATAGTTAAAAATGTCACAAATTATGGCACAAATTAAACAACTGTATGACCAAGATTATAATTTGTGGTTAGAACAAATGGCGATCGCAATCAAAAATAGAGACGTTAAGGGTATGGATTGGGATGGATTGCTAGAATCAATTGAGGATATGGGAGCAAGCGAGAAACGAGCCTTAAGAAGTTATGTAAGACGTTTGCTCGACCATATCCTGAAACTAAAATATTGGGATTCAGAAAAAGAGCGTAATCGAAACCATTGGGAAAAAGAAGTTGTTAATTTTCGAGACGAAGTTAAGCAAATACTTAAAGAATCCCCTAGCCTTAAAAATTATCTACAGCAAAATTATCAAGATTGGTATGTTAACTCTGTCAAAGCCATGAAGCGAGAATTTGATATTCCTAATGATAGTTTTGTTTCATGGGAAACGATTATACAAGAGGATTATTTTGGATAAAAGAGATTAATGAATAAGTTGTGTGTAACAGAAGTCGAAAAACTAATTGAAGCATTAAATCGAGCAGATTCTGGGGATGCTCTACTAGAAGCTGTAGAAAATCTAGCTGATACTTGCTCAGAAGCTGCCATACCCACTCTTATCGAAGTTCTTGGCTTTAATAACCCTGGTGCAGCAGTTGCAGCAGTAGAAGGTTTAATTAATATCGGAGAGCCAGCCGTACCCTATCTGATGGATAACCTGGATGATTATAATTATGGGGCAAGGGCTTGGTCAATTCGGGCTTTTGCTGGTATTGGCGATCCTATTGCCTTAGATTTATTACTCAAAGCTGCGGTTACAGATTTTTCTCAGAGTGTGCGTCGTGCTGCTGCGAGGGGTTTAGGGATTATTCGCTGGTCAAAATTACCCCCAGAAGCGGTTTTACCAAGACAAGAAGCAGCGTTAAAAACCTTACTTCTGGCTACTACTGATGGAGAATGGGTGGTGCGTTATGCTGCTGTCGTGGGTTTGCAGTCTTTGGGAGAAACAGTAGGCAAAACCCAGCCTCAGTTTTTAGCAGAAATAACCTCAAGATTCCAAGAAATGAAAGATAGTGAGCCAGAAACAGCAATTTGCGCTCGCATACAGCTAGCATGGGAAAATCTCAAAGAATAAACCCTTCTTTGTTTGACACTCCTTCGCCAGAGAGGAGGTATTCTTCTCATCGCAAAGTTAAGAGCGAAGGAAGCTTTTTATCCTGACTGCTGCCAAAAGAAAGATCAAGCCTAATTGTTAGCTGCACGTAGCCGACCGCGCAGCGCCTCGCTTGCAGCGAGACCGCGCAGTGCTGCCTTCAGCAGATCGCTTTACCTAAAGGCAATAACAACTGTTCCGCCGTGTAGGGTTTGGCAAGAAAAGCTTTGATGCCAATTTTTTCGGCTGCGGTAATCTCTTCTTTTGTTATCAGTCCACTGGTAACAATTAGTTTGATCTTAGGATTAATTTTTTTCAAGGCACCCATGGCAGTCAGACCATCCATTTCTGGCATCCTCAAATCCATCAAAACCACAGCAAATTCCTGGGGCTGTTGAGCATAGACAGCGATCGCTTCAATGCCATCACTAGCGGTAAGCACTCGATAGTTGTAAGTTTCTAGAGTAGTTTTGGTAACTTCTCGAATCAGAGCTTCATCATCGACAACCAAAATTAATTCTCCCTGTCCAGAGATTATAGTCTCATCCATTATTCCTGTCTCTGTTGCTGCTACTTCTTCTGATGCAGGCAAATAAACCTTAAATTCAGCACCATTTCCCGACTCGCTCTTAATCTGGATCGCTCCGTCATGATTTTTGACAATGCCAATTGCCGTAGAAAGACCCAATCCCGTACCCTGACCAGGTTCTTTAGTGGTAAAGAAGGGCTCAAAGATGCGGTCAATTATATTTTCGGGAATTCCAATCCCCGTATCAGTTATGGTAATAACAACGTAATTGCCGACCTCTAAATCTAGATTCGTGGAAGAATAAGGCTCATCTATAGAGAGATTTTCCGCAGAAATGACTAACTTGCCACCGTCGAACATAGCATCTCGGGCATTGACGCAGAGGTTCATTAATACCTGATGTATTTGGGTACAATCTCCGTGAACCAGCCACAAGTGAGGGAAGATATCCTCCTCAATAACAATTGATTTAGGAAAAGTTTCTCGAATCAGCTTCAGAACTTCCTCAAGCAGTTTGTCGAGGAACAAGGATTTCCATTCAGTTTCAGTTTCCCGCGCAAACAGCAGCATTTGCTTGATGATATCAGCACCACGTAGGGCGTTAGTGTTAATTATTTCCAGCAGCTCCAAACTAGATTCATCTAGATTAGGATTCTTTAATGGCAAAAGTTGAGATAATCCCAAAATGGGAGTCAAAATATTATTCAGGTCGTGGGCAATGCCTCCTGTCAGCGTCCCCAAGCTCTCTAGACGTTGAGCGTGTATAAGCTGCTTTTCCAATTGTTTTTTCTCTGTAATGTTCGTGTTGAAAACCAGAATTGATTTGGGATTTTCCTCTTGATCGAGCACTAATGTCCAGCGACTTTCCACAATGATTTCTCGACCCTCTTTGGTGATTTGTTTGAGTTCACCATCCCAATTACCTTGCTCAAGAGTGACGTTTAGAGCAGCTTCGAGTTGAGACGAGGATTCCCCATAAAACAGTTTATGTGTTTCTTTTCCCATAGCTTCTTCTGCCTTCCACCCATACAAACCTTCAGCCCCTTTACTCCAAAATAAGATGTGGTTCTCTAAATCCTGGACAAAAATCCCATCTGTGGAGATGTCAATCAAAGCGGCTTGTTCGCGGATTTTTTGTTCTGCTGCTTTGAGCTGAGTAATATCCCGCAGTAACCAGCGCACACCAGTTAACCGATTCTGGCTGTCCCGCACGGCAAAGAAAGAGATGGCAACAGGGAAAGGCTGAAGTTGATGAGGTTGTAGATTTAGCTCTACTTCTCGAATTTGCTTTTCTTGTTCCAAGTGGTCTAGGAGTGAATAATAAGCTGAACGATCTGCTGTAGAGATAAAGAGAACCAGAGGTTTACCAACCAGATGTTTTGGGTGTCGCTTGAGCAGGTTGCCAGCAGGGATGTTTGCCTCTTGAATAATCCCTTTAGAGTCAGTAATCAGATAACCGTTGGGAGCAAACTCAAATAGTTCTTGGTAACGCTGCTGCTCTTGGGCTATAGCCTGATTGGCAGCTTGCAATTCTACCTCTTGGTGTTGCAATTGTTCAACAGCGACGTTTAGTTCTTCGAGACTGACACCTATTGCCTCAATTAGTTCTGCTAGGCTTAGCGATTTGGGGTCAATTTCCCCAGTCTTTTGTCGCCAAGCCTCCAGCAAATCTTGCACTTCTTGTATCTTTTGCTCAAATAATTCTAAATACATCAATTGAAAAATTGAAAATTTAATTTTAATTTTCATGGTAAATTATTGTAAAAAATATTATTATCTCAGAAAAATTTCTACCCAAAAATTACTGATATTTGATAGAGCTTACTGATTTTTTCCGTAGAAACACTTATTTTTTCTTTAGAAACACTGATCTTAAAACCTTCGAGCAACCTTAGAGTTGTAACTAGCGGGTTGTGCCTCTGGACAGGAAGCTTATACCTTAAGCTAAAACGCATTTAAAATGCGTTTTAGCAAGTCAGATGTCAGAAGTCAGAAGTCAGAAGGGATATGGATTACAGCTTTTTTTTTTGATTTCATAATACCCAATTTAAATGCGAAATAGCTTAGCAATGCTTTTTGCTGAAGAACTCGGCTTAGAACAGTTCCGCCAACGGATTAAGATTTATGCTACTGACGTGGATCAAGAAGCTTTAAATCAAGCCCGTCAAGCTAGCTACAATGCCAAAGAAATGAAGACTGTGCTACCTGAGTTACAAGAGCGATACTTTGAAATGACAGGGAGGCAATATCTCTTTCGACCTGACCTACGGCGCACGGTGATTTTTGGTTGTCACGACTTAGTACAAGATGCACCTATTTCGCGACTGGATCTGCTAGTCTGCCGCAATACCCTGATGTATGCTTATTAAATTCGATCCTCGCTAGCCTAGAAGCTGATGTTGTGGTGATAGATAGACAATTCAAGATCCTGACTTGGAATGAAGCAGCGGAAAATTTATGGGGGCTGAGGTAACTTCTCAAAAAGCCAGGGGGTGCTCGCCGCGAAAAGTTATGCCAAAGATACAGAGATTGTTTCGGCGAGCCCCCCCTGACTTCGGTCAACTTTTTGGGCAATGAGTTTCCCTAAGGTGGGAATCGCATTTTGGCCACTGACTCGATCCTTGAGGTAGTCCCAGAAGGAAACCCCCAACTTGCGACAAGTCTTTTTGAGACTGGCAAAGGTATCCCGACACCTCCGTCCGGACTCACTGCGAGTGCTGCCACTGATATGCACGTTTAGTGACAAATTCTCGGATGTCTTGTTCACTGGCATTGTTGTGGAGCGGTAACTCTGGCTTGTCTAAAACTTTGAGCAGTTCAGCTTTTCGCCTCTTGAGCCTTCCCAGAACTTGGTTGAGGGTTTCAAAAGATGTGGTAGTAGTAAAGATTTGGTCGAATTTCTCTTCCAGGGTGGCTTTCTGTTGTTGCTGCTCTTCGGCCGTCAATTTCTTATAAGCTTTTAAATCCTGATAGAAGTCCCAGATTTCTCCTTGAACCATTTCCACCGCCTGTCGTTGTACCTCAGTAAAAGGAATCAGCTTATTAATCAGACGCTCGGCATGAACCCAGCATAAACCGTGTTCAAGCAGTCTGAATTGCCCAGCCCCATCACTCATGATTCCCAATTTGGGAGAAATGCCACTGGTGATGACCGCTCCCAGTAATGCCCCTTCGGTAACCGTTTTGACGTGGGAGTTCTTTTCGATGCCCAACTGTTTGAGGTAGCTCAGCCATTGCTGTTGGTCTTGGAAAACTCGGTTCATCGACAGGCTCAGTTTGAGCCACACCGACTGAGGTAACTTGTGTTCAGCCATGTAGGTTAACGCTTCGCTGCTGAGCACGTAGTCTGTTCTGTCTCCTCGCAACAGTTCTGCCAAAATTAATTCGATTCTT
>JASJEK010000002.1 GCA_030064915.1 Xenococcaceae cyanobacterium MO_234.B1 | reverse complement strand
CCTTGTCCTTGAAGGAACAAAGCTAAGATAGATTCTAAGGTTTCTTGTTGATACAGAGTGGGCATTAATTGTTTCAACGTCGAGAGTAATTCTTCAGCTCGGGGTAAGATCTGATTCATGAAGTTAGTTCTCTAATATACCAAGAGAACTAAGATAGCAGATTTATCCTACCTATTACTCAAAAATGCCCAAAAAAGAAAGTGAACTAGCTCGTGAGCAACGAGCCGAACGTATTCAGGCAGCAATTGCTGAATTACAGGCGCAAAAGTCTGAACTTGAAGCTTCGGGTGTGGTAGCTCCTCCTGGATGTTATGTTGCACGATATCAAGCCAAAGGGCAAAAACATCGTTATTGGTATTATCAGCTCAAAGCTCAGACCGCCATTTTTCCCAAAACCAAGTCAGAGAATGAGTATTCCCGTTTTCAACCTGAACGGAAAAGCAGGAAGTCAAGCACACATAGATGGAGTGAGAGCTGTAGTGAGAAGAGTGCAAATTGATGGATTAACTCAAGCTATTGAGGGACTAAAAGAAAGTTGGTTAGATTTATATTCTGATGAGCAAAAAGTTGGTCATCGGGTTGACTAAATTATTGAGCTTCTTGGTTTTTTATTACTATTTGATATTAGTTCTCTTGCCAAGCAAGAGAACTACTTGTAATTTCCTCTACACAATATCTTCAGCCTTTAGTTCTCATATCAACTTTTCTTGGTGCAATATCTGAGTATACAAAAATTACCCAGTTCAAGGTAGGACAGTAGGCTACCTTCACCATCCTGCTGCAACAGTCAGATATTAATGGTTTGTCAACTTTAAATTGATAGATTGAGACAAGCAAGGGGAACAAGGAAACAAGATATTTGGACTAAAGCCGACAAATGATAACTGATTACTGATTACTGTTACTCAGCCTCAACCAGCAAATTCGATGTTGACCAGCTTAAAACCTAATGTCATATTCCAAGATAGTTCTATTATCATCTTTAAAATTACTTGAACCCCGTAAGACAAAGTTATCGTTTAAGCGGTAACGGACACCAAATTGAGCAGGGATATCATTAACGTTTAAAATTTTGAGAACGGAAAAAGAAAATTTATCGGTTAGATCAAAAGCGACTTCTCCTGCTAGGGCATCAATGCGCTCCCGGTCTCGGCTATCTTCTGTAATTTGAGTGGGAAAAAGACGAATTTCACTAAAGGGTAGAGCTTCGTTAAATTGAGAATTGAAGCTCCCAAAAAGAACGGATGCTAATCCCAGGGTTGAACCACTGCTTCCTATGGTATTGACAAAGTTACCACCCAACAGTGCTAATATCTGCCCTTGGCTACGGGGAGGACTACTGGTAAGTCGGATGTTATTGGTGATTTGGCTGGCTAAACCGCGAACTTCCGCCGAAATACGAACAGTTTCTAAAGTACCGAACTGGTAAGCTGGGATCTCTCTAATTTCTGTGGATAAGGGGTCGTTGAGAGTAAGATTTTGGGTAGTTTCAATAGCTGAACCTACTAACCGCACATCTAGAAAGGGGTCGAGTTCATTCTTGCGGGTAAAACGGGCGGTGTTGTTGTGTTCCCTGGCAAGATTAAGTTGGTTTGTGAATAAGTTAACTTGACCTCTTTCCAGTGTAATTGTGCCTTCGGGGACAGGAGACAAGAATGTCCCCCCTATATTAAGAGTACCTGTGGCAAGAAAATTAAAAATTGCTGGTTGATTGATCGAGATTTTCTCTCCTAATCGTAGTTGAAAATCTTTATATTCTGTAACGGCTGGCAGTCCTGTTGGTTCTGTTGTATTGACATCATTAACTGCGGTAGTGTCACTGAGGAGTATTGTGCCATTAGAAAGGGTAACATCTCCTGTAATATCTGGTTCGAGGGCTGTCCCCAAAATAGTAACTTGTCCTGCTACCTCACCTAGATAAAGTCCTTTGAGATTAACTATAAGGTTATTCAGATTGATAGTTAAGGGATTATCTTGGGGCGTTTCTCGATTGAGAGGAATTGTTCCTAGGGCGGATATTTCTCCCCCACTAAAGTTACTAGTAAAGCTTTCTACAGAGATGCGGTCAAAGTTGAAATTAATATCACTTTGTACTTCTGTAAAATATTGATTGGGGAGACTCTTAAATGCAATTTTGCCTTGATTGATAGTAGCTTTTCCTTCTGTAACTAGGTTACGGGTTTGATTACGGGTTTGATCGAAACTACCTGAAATGTCTAAAACAATTTCCCCTTGTCCATCTATCCAATTTACTTCTCCTTGAGACAGAATATTGAGGAGAGTGAGTCCGCGATCTTTTACGTCAAGAGAAATTTCGAGAAGATCGCTTTCGGGTTTAGTATTCGCAAAGGGGAGTTCGTAGGGAATACTAGCTTTGAGAACTATAGGATCGGCATTTTCTGCTACTACACTGCTACCAAAGAAATTTAACCGCGCATTGCTATAGTTAAAACTGCCTTGGGTTGATTGGACCGAAGTTTCATTGATTGTGGCATCAGAAATAGTTACTTCCCCTAAAACATTAGGATTATTTTGGGTTCCAGAGATGGTTGCTTCTGCATCAATGATTCCTCCAAAAGCAATTTCTGGTGGTAGGGGGACAAATCTTTCAATGAAGGCAATGGGAATTGCTTTTAAAATTAATTTTCCTAGGAGGGTTTCTCCCCCTGCCGTACCAGCTAGAATTACTTGGGGGTTTAATACTGTTTCGGTACTGGGTTGAGATTCAGTAGGTTGAGATTCAGAGATTACTGCGGTATTATCAGGCAGAGGCTGGGGTAAATTAATGGATATCGGGAGTATGGTTAAGATATTATTCCTAAAATCTCCTTTAAGGAGAATTTTTTCGGCAATTAAGTTCTTTTCTGGTGGTTCTTCTGGTTTAGTTTTGCCCCATTGCCATTTTTTTCCTTGAAATTGAAAGTCTGCATTTAAGCCTTGCTTAAGGGAACCTGATAGGGCAACTGTCCCGCCAAAAGTTCCGTTTAAATCGCTTAATTCTGGTAATTGTAGGGCTTTTTGTCGTTCTTGTTCTTTCTTGTTCAACCAAGCTTGCATTTCTGCTAGTTTTTGCAGTTGTCGCCAAATTTCTGTATCTTGAAGGTTCAAAGAGAATAGGGGATTGGAAGTACTAGAAGACTGGGTGTAAAGGTCTTGGGATTTGGCATAATTGCGATCGCCAAGAGGTTTACCAAAATCGGTCAATTCAAAGATTTCTAGGGCAACTAAAACATCTTGTATCTGTCCTTGTTCTACTGATAAATCACCATCAATCTCAATGTCACCATTTTTTTGCACTAAGTTACCTTTGAGTTGATAGCTGCTTGTTCCCTGCTGAAACTGGACATCTTGTACTGCCAGATAGCCTTCTCCATACTGAAAGTTACCAACTATTTGATTTCCTTTGATTTTGCCTAGAATGGGAGAAGTAATAACCAAGTTTTTCCCAGAAGTATTCAAGTTGTAGAGGTTGGAGGTGAAATCTCCTGATAATTTACCTGATAGGGGCTGGACTGCATAATTAGGAGGAATTTCAAGATCTGGGCTTTTGATAGCAATAGTTTTAAGAAATTCTAGGGGAAAATCACTGACTTTTACCTGGATTATTTCTTGTTTTCCTGTGCCTTCAACTAAAATATTGTCATGAGTGAAAGTAAAAGCTTGAGGCAGAAAATTGCGATCGAGGTTTAAGACAATTTGTTGCTCATTGGTACTGTCGGTTAGTGCTAAATTAACACCCAAGTTGGGAGCGACTCTGACTTTACCTTGTAAGTTATTAAAAGTCAGATTCTCTAAGATGAAGTTTCGCAGGATAACATTGCCATCAATGTCCATTGCTGAGGGAATACCAGAGATTTTTCCTGTAAAATCAACAATTCCGCTACGGTCTAAGTTTACTGCCCAACTAGGTAGGGTAAGCTTAAGTCTGTTAATATCGATCGCGTTGGCTTGAGAAACATTAAAGTTAAAGTAGTTAACCGCAGCTAGTTTATCAGGGATATCATCAAAGAAGTTGGCTGCCAGTTCAATATAACCCCTAGCGTTTAAGGCATCACCCTTAGCTTGTACAACATCTAACCTGCTACCATTCCACAAAACATTAGCAGTAAAAGGTTGGTCTAGAAGATCGATACCCTGACTAAAATTGACATAGCCTTTGGCATCTATAGCTGTAGGATCTAGCTTGTCGATCTTTCCTGTAGCGGTTAACTCTCCCCTTAACTTTCCTTCCAGGATAAAATCATCAGAATTGGGATCGGCAAACAGACTTAAATCTACACCTTCAGGAATAATCTGAGTGGTAAAGTTACCGTTTTTGATGTTTAAATTCTTGGCAGTAAATACCCCCTCCCGAAGAGTTAAACTGCCATCTCCTGTAGCGATAATTCCTTCGGGAGTAATATTATCTATTGTCCCTGCCAGATTAAACTTACCATTAACCAGTCCGGCAAACTGGTCGGGAGTAAGGGAGCTTAATTGTTTTAATTCTAAATTATTAGCTAACGCAGTTGCCTTCCAGTCGTTACCAGCTATCACTAATTCCGATATATTAGCTGTACCGTTGGCTAGTCTTAAATCTCCTTTTCCTGTAATAGTATCATCTCCTGCTAGCTTTCCTGTGAGATAAAATTCTCCACCAATATTGTCGTTAAATTCTGGAGTTATTTCGGGAAAGAGTTTACGCAGTCGTAAATTATTAGTAGTAAAGTCTCCTTGCCAAATTCCTTGGGCAACTTTAATATCAGGAGCCAAGATTTTTCCTCCTACTGTATCTAGGGTGGCATTTCCTGTCACTACCAGAGTATCGAGTTGAGGATCGTTTATTTCTCCTGAAGCTTCAAACCTGCCATTAACTAAACCTTTTCCGATGGTGGGGGTAGTATCTTTCACAAAAGGAAGACTATCAAACTCTACATCTGTAGCTTGAATTTGCGATCGCCATATACCATTGCCATAGTTGAGATTTTCTATGGTAACTATACCCTTACCCAGAGGAAAGTTAGCGACTCCGTTGATAATGCGAAAAGTATTATTGGGATCGGTTGCTTGAAGGGATAATGTTCCTTGTCCCGATACTAAACCTACCTCAATGGGTAATTCAGTGTCATATTTACTAGCAATTTTGTTCCCAGGAAGCTCTTGACCACGGACATCAAAGTATAAATTTTGACCCTCATCTAGTTGTATTGTCCCTTTCCCGTCAATAATCCCTCCGAGAGTCGGTTTCCCTGAGAAGTTGCGGACAAAAAGAGTATCCCCAATTAATTCCAGATTCCCCTTTACTTCGGTAAAATCTAGCTTGTCGATACGGCTGGGGGTAGTAGTAACTGCTGCTATGTTAATGATGGGATTTTCTAGATTACCCGTTAAGGTAATATCACTCTTAACATCCCCTTGTATGGGAACAGGGGTAGGAGTCAATTCTAAAGCGGAAAATACTTTATTAGCATCTATTGGTTCAGTTTTAGCCGATATATTATAGTTTCCTGCTCCTGCAATATCAACAGAGCCATTGGCTAACCCTTTTACTTCCCCAAATAAAGCACTAACTCTATCTAATGTAATTTCTGAACCCTGAAAATGCAGTTTTCCATTACTCTTACTAAAAGGTTTTACTAACCCAGGAATTTGCAAGACAACATCATTTAACTGTGCTGTACCGTCTAGTTCGGGAATAGGATTACTATTGAGCTTAACTCCGATTTTGCTATCGATACTACCTTCCTCAAGACCCAGAGGTAAAGCTAACAGATTTTCTATTTCTTTGGCTGCTAATTTTTTCCCATCTAGATCTAGATCTATAATATTCCCGACTGCTTCTCCTTGGAGAGCGAGTTTTCCCCCCTTATCTAGTTTCCCTGTGGCGTCGAACTGAATTACTTTTCCATTTTCTACAAAACGGACAATTCCTTCCTTAAATGTTACCATCACAGGAGGATTAAGTTCCTTGCTTTCTGACTGACGAGCAACTAAAGTAACCTCTGCTTGTTGAAGTTGGATAGTCTCTACATCAACTTTAATTCCACCTCCCCCACTTTCCTCTGTCCCAAAATCAGTCGGTGTCCAAACTCTCTGTCGATCTTGTTCAATATAAATATCAGGTTGAATTAGAATAATATCTAGAGGTATAGTTTTCTTAAACAGCAAAGGTAATAAATTAAACTTTACTTTTACTGTTTCTACAACAGCGCGATCGGGGTTATCCTGAGTAGGAGGAATTTCACTCTTCCCAATACGGGCAGAAGTAAGGGAGACACTCTTTAGTTCACCGAGAGTTACTGGACGATGAAGATATTTTTCGGTTTCAGTTTCTACTAGAGGTAGCAACTTTTTCTGAATCAAGTACCATCCTACTATGGCTGCACCTACCCCTAGATTACTTAGTAAAAATAGAATGGCGATCGCTATCCATCTGCGCCGTCTTTGGGGAGGCTTATCTGATAATAGATACTTGTGGGACATAGATTTTTGCTCTTTACCGCGATCAGATGATTGATTCATATCTTGTCTATAACACTAACAAGTTAATCTAGTTAGTAGAAATAAAAAAAGCGGAAATACCAACCCAAAATAAGCAGTTAGTTGTGTAAAAAAATGAGTTCGTGAAACCTTACATATATTAAGTAATTCTGGCTTTTACAAAGTTCTTAGAGAACTCTTTTCTTCAAAACAGTCTTTTGTGTTTGACTAATGCCATAAGTTAGTATGTCCTTCTGTCCTTAAATATAAATAATCTATTAAGTTTATGAGTAAGAAAAAACGCGATGCAACCAAATCTAATACAGACTCCCCGAAAAAGAAGGTAACACTTTTAAGCTGTATTTTTGCCTCAAGCTTTTCAGGAGCGATCGCGATCGCTATTTACTTTCTCATGTCCTCTATTATAGAAACCTACGCAGATAAACCAATAGTATCAGATAATATTTTTGTGCTTAAAATTACCGTTGCAGTAAGAACCCTTGTTATTGGCATTGCTGCATTAGGTACTGGAGTATTCGGGTTAGTTGCAGTGGGATTATTTTTATTGGGTATTCAAGTCACAATTAAAGATATTCGCCAGAAAATTGGTTGATTTAGATATTGCACTCTTCTCTAGCTACCTGCTTGCTTCAATTTTTCCAGAGTCGCTGATCTAACTGATACTTCATGGGAGACATCTTAGCTTAATCGCGAGAAGCCCCACATCTCTATTGCGATAGCAATGAGTGTGGGATGAATCGCAAGTGTCAGGCTAGCGATAGGGGAATCTTGATTCTCGATGTATTTTCTCAAGGTAGAGATAGTTACTCCTCCACATGAAGCGAGAAAATAACTACTGTTCCATAATACTTTCTTCTTAAAGTAAACTTGTTCTAGTTCTGGTAAGAACTCCTGCCTGAGCTTGCGAGAGGAAACACTCTTAAGGCTATTAACCAGTTTGCTCAACTGTATTTCAGGATGATACTGAAATAATAGATGCACATGATCTTCTTCACCATTAAATTCCACAATTTTGCAGTCCCATTTGTCTAGCAAGTCTTCAAAAACTTCGTGTAGACGTTCAATCATTCGGCAAGTAAAAACTTTGCGCCGATACTTGGTAGTCAAAACCAGATGTGCTTTTAAATCGGTTACAGACCGACCACGGGCAACAAAATCTTTTTTCACAATCATTACTCTTCTGATGATATAATCAGTGTAGCCTAAATCATTCCGCCAACTGTGATTTATAACTACCAATACCGATTAAAACTTACGACAGAACAGAAGCTAGAGCTTAACAACTGGCTTCGCACTTGTCGGTACTGGTATAACCGTCAACTAGGAGAAAGATTTAACTGGTGGAAGCATAACCGAGATTATGCGGTTATTCCTCAAGGAAAATTTTGTCAGATTGCTTGTACCATAAAGCTTGGCGAACTCAAAGAGCAACCCAATTACTACAATCAAAAACGGCAACTTCCAGTTATCAAGAAAAACTTACTGACTGTTGGCTGGAGCCAAGAAATACTAGACTTCACTTCTGTTCCCTCTCAAACGCTACAAGAAGTGTGCAACAGAGTAAAACTAGCGTTTAACAGGTATATAGCTGGCGACAAAAACGGTAAACGTAACGGTAAGCCCAGGTTTAAAAATACGGCTCGTTTTCGCTCAATGGTCATCGAAGGAGCTTCGCTACATAGCTGCTCTGTTGGTGGCAAGTTTCTTTATCTGACTTTACCTAAGCTTGGGCTAGTTAAGGTTCGTCATCATCGACCAATCCCCAATGGAGCAATACTTAAGTCAGTACAGCTAATCAAGAAAGCGGATGGTTGGTATGTAAATCTAAGGTTGTTGGACAATAGTATCCCTGAATTTTCTTCAGACATTATTCCTACTTGGTCAAACTCAATGGGAATGGATGCGGTGCTGCACGAAGATGATTACCTGGCTACATCAGAAGGTTATAAACTGCCCAGTCTTAAATCTTTCCGTAAGTCTCAGAATAAGCTAGCCCAGGTTTCTCAAAAGAAAGCTTCCAAAAACAAAGGTAGTAAAGCTAGACGGAAATTAGCCCAACGGGAAGCGAGAATACATCAACGTATTGCTAGAGCCAGAAAAGATCATGCTTACAATACAGCCTGTGCGCTACTAAAAACAGGCAAGACAGTCTTCTTCTATGAAAAACTTAATCTAAAAGGATTGAGTCGGAAGAATAATCCCAAGAAAGACGAACAAGGGCGTTACCTCAAGAATGGACAGTTAGCCAAATCAGGATTAAACAAATCTTGGGCTGATGCTGCCTTTGGTCAATTCTTTTCTATTCTTAAGTACAAAGCTGAAAAAGCTGGTGCTGTAGCTAGAGAAGTAAATCCTGCTCACACTACTCAACTGCTCAGTTATAAAGACGAGTTTGTCTTTACTGATTGCAGTATCCGAGAGTACTGGGATGAAGAATTAAATCTCTTGATAGACCGCGACATCAACGCAGGGATAAATCTTAAGAGAGTTGGGCTGGACTTGTTCCCAACTATAAAACGTCGTAAAGGGAATCCAGTAGTCAAAACATCTACTACCAATAGTACCTTGAAGGAAGTTCTGCTAGTCCATAAATTTTGGGCTACTCGGAAGCCCACGTCTGTACCGTCAGGTCAGCGTGGGTAAGTCACGAATCAGAAGTTGGCAACAATAACAATACTTGTAAATCAGCAACATTGGTTCCCGTTGCTCCTATTTGTAATAAAGCATCCCCTTGTTGTAAAGCGTGATAGGCATCATGGTTAGCTAAATAATTTTCTGGGTGAGGAATGGACGTAAGAGTTCTTGGATCGACAATGCCACCTGCTGCATTTGTCGGACCATCTCTGCCATCGGTTCCCCCACTTAAAAACACCCAGTCTCCCCTTAAGCCTTTCTCTCTCGCTGCCAGAGCAAAGGCTAAGGACATTTCCTGATTTCGTCCTCCCATGCCCGGATTTGGAGTTAAGGTAACAGTGGTTTCTCCCCCTGCTAAAATTGCCATTGGAGCAGTACGCTCTTGCTTTAGGGCAAAATCTACTAAATCCTCGGCAACTTGGCTAGCTTCTCCCGTTAGCTGGTCTTTGTAGAGACAAGGTTTAATGCTCTTCTCTTGGGCTGCTGCAATGAGCGCGTTAACACTAATGGAATTACTGCCGATGATGGTGTAGTCTGTATTGGCAAAAATAGGATCGTTTTCCTTGGGCGTTTCCGAAATTTCACCTCGTTTACCCGCTTCTAAATGTTGACGTACTGTTGCTGGAACTTGCTGCCACACAGGGTTTAAAACCTCGATCGCCTCATCAAAGGTGGTGGGATCGGCGACAGTTGGACCACTGGCGATCGCAGTTACTGCATCTCCAATCACATCGGATAAAATCAGGGCATGAAGCTCGGCTGGTGCTGCTAAACGGGTCAAACCGCCCCCCTTGAGTTGAGACAAATGCTTGCGAACACAATTGACTTGGTTAATAGTAGCACCACAGCCCAATAGGAGTTTAGTTGTAGTGATTTTATCAGCCAAGCTCACGGGAGAGGGAGGATAGGGAATTAACGCCGAACCACCGCCACTAATTAACACCAGCACCAATTCCCCAGATTTAGCTTCTCCCACTCTTTGGGCAATGTGTTGAGCTGCTTGGTAACCATTACTATCTGGAGTAGGATGTCCTGCTGCAAACACTTGACAATGGGGAACCTCTCTCACATTTTCATAATTTGTCACCACAATGCCTGGGGATGCCATGAGACTCGGCTTGGAGGTGAGGATTTCTTGGGCAGCGGTTGCCATAGCACAAGCTGCCTTACCAAAAGCAATGAGGTGAATCTTTGACCAAGCTTGAGTTCTTTGTTTCCCATTGGATAAAGTAATGGATAGGTTATTAGAAGCAGGCGATCGCGTAAGATAATTTTTGACAGCAGTTTCAGGATCAGCAGCTTGAACCCCCGCCAAGAAAATCTCAAGAGCAGTTTTGCGTAACTGGGTTAAATCCATGATAGTCAACTAATAACTAATAGGTCTACCAACTTAAAGCGAGACAGGAAGGGAATTGGTGATTGGTGATTGCGGTGCGTCAGCTTCGCGACTACCCTGTCTGTCTCCCGCCGAGGTTTCCGATCCAAGGGCACCGAATGGGGGAATTACATTCAATTTCTGGTGTTGAGCCAATAGACCTTAACAAAATACTCCCCCCTTCTCGGCGCGCACCGTTGGGAAAACTCTTACCCAGTCCCTATTCCCTAGGTCTCTAGTTCCTCTACTGTCCCGGCTTAAGAAGATAGCTCGAATAATAGTTATTTTACAATAAGGTTATTGATTCAGGATTTTGTTTGTAGTGCCATGTCCATAAATATATTTTGGGCACTACGTTCTGACTCATCTGCTTGGGGATGTCGTTGAATATAAGTCCCGTCTGCTTGTAATTCCCAAGCATAGCGATTATCCTGTAGCAGAATCTCGAGAATTTCTTTCAGCTTGTTAACCAGGCTTGGCTCTTCAACTGGTGTAATTCCCTCGACCCGACGATCCAAATTGCGAGGCATCCAATCAGCACTACCCAGGTAAATTTCTGACTCTCCATCATTTTGAAAATAGAAGATGCGGGAATGTTCCAGATATCGTCCGACAATACTAATTACCCGAATATTCTCGCTTACTCCTGACAAACCAGGACGCAGACAGCAAATGCCCCTAATGACTAAATCGATTTGAACTCCAGCTTGGGAGGCTTCGTATAAAGCAGCAATAATTTCTGGGTCAACTAGAGCGTTCATTTTGGCAATAATCTTACCCGAACGCCCTTGATGGGAGTGTTCGATTTCGCGACGAATCATTGCCAGCAAGCTTTCCCGTAAATTAACCGGAGCGATCAATAATTTACGATAGGTCTGCTGTTGAGAATAACCAGTGAGAAAATTAAATAACTCGCTCAGGTCAGCACCCAATGCTTCGCGACAACTCAACAGTCCCAGATCGGTATAAAGTTTGGCAGTTAAGAAATTATAATTACCCGTACCAATATGGAAGTAGCGACGAATCTCTTCCCCTTCTCGACGCACTACCAAGAAAATTTTAGTATGGGTTTTCAGTCCTACTAGACCATAAACCACGTGGACCCCTGCATCTTCCAACTTTCTCGCCCAGATAATATTATTTTCTTCATCAAAACGAGCTTTCAATTCCACTAGGGCTACTACTTGCTTGCGGGCTGCTGCTGCTGCCATGAGGGCTTTGATAATTGGGGAATCACCAGAAGTACGGTATAAAGTCATTTTAATGGCCAAGACATCTGGATCTAAAGCAGCTTGGGTAATGAAAAGCTCAACTGAATCTGAGAATGACTCGTAGGGATGATGAAGTAATATATCTCCGTACCGAATGAGGGAGAAAAAGTCGTTTCCTTCGTTTATATTTTCTAAATCTTCGGCTCTGGCTAACTGACTAATTGCTCTGAGACGAGGTGGCACAACAGGTTGCCAAGGAGCATCTTTATATTCTGGTAAAGGCAATGCCAGAAAAGACATGAGAGCTCCTAAATGCATTAACCCTTGAACTTCATAAACATCACTTGCTCCTATATTCAACCCTCCCATCAAACTCTCCCGTACCAATGCCGAAGCAGAGGCTTGAAGTTCTAGCCGTACCGCAAATCCTTTAAAATAACGTTTCCCAATCTCTTGCTGAATTGCCAAGAGTAAATCATCCGCCTCATCTTGTATGGGAAAATCTGCATCTCTGGTGATCCGAAAGAAACCGTATTCTTGAATTTCTAATCCCGGAAACAGTGAAGACAAATTATGAGCGATCACTTGTTCTAGAGGTATTCCCATCCACACAATTTTTTGGCCTTCGTCAAATTGCTGTAATTCTTGAGGTAATTCAATAAAACGGGGCAGAATATCCGGGACTTTGACCCGAGCAAACCGTTCCTCCTCTGTCTTTGGGTTCTTAACTACCACTGCCACATTGAAGCTGAGATTGGAAATATGGGGAAAAGGATGACCAGGATCTACTCCTAAGGGGGTGAGAATCGGAAAAACCTGTTTCTCGAAGTAGCGTTGACAGTAAAGACTCTGTTCCTGATTTAAATCGGCATAGTTTAATAGCTTAACCCCTAATGCTGCCAGTTGAGGACGTAGTTGTTGCTCGAAGTTCTCGTGTTGTTTAGCTACCATTGATCGCAGACGCTGTTCGATCTCTTCTAACTGTTGTTGAGGAGTACGTCCGTCGGGGGTCAATTGGGCAACTCCTGCTTCTACCTGCCCTTTGAGAGTAGAAACCCGAATCATAAAAAATTCATCAAGATTAGAGCTAAAAATGGCAGTAAACTTCAACCTTTCTAATAGAGGAGTACGGGAATCTAAGGCTTCGTGTAAAACTCGATAGTTGAACTCCAACCAACTCAATTCACGATTGAAATAATATTGAGAATCTCTTAAGTTGGTTTCTGGATTCGATTTCTCATCTGGTAACATAATTAGGCTGGGTACTCACTTTTGGTTAATGGGAAGAACTATGAGTTATCTTTAAGATTATCTCAATCCCACTCTTTCAGCTTAAAAAATCTAGGTAAAGTCCAAGTTAAGCAATTTGGGTCGGTATCTCAGAAATTTCTCAATTTAGCACGTCATATTGGTGGTGTAGCAAATGTGTTGTTTGGATAGCCCAAAGTGCCTATGGGAAATTTCCTAATCTGTGCTAGCAACACTTTGAAGGCATCCCTAAATCTTTGTCACATAAGGAGTTTAACTGTTGTACTATTGGCTTACAGAAAGGAGAGCTAACCATCAATGAAAGCAGCAGATATTATGACCACAAAGCTAGTTACTATACATAGTTTGGCAACTATTGCTGAAGCCGCTAAAGTTATGAAACAGCATCAGGTACGAGCTTTAATTGTCGATCGCGTTTCTGATCAGGATGCTTATGGCATCATCACCGAAACAGATATCTCACAGGTGGTTGCTAACGCTCAGAACCCTGAAGCAACTTATGTCTGCGAAGTGATGACTAAACCTTGCATTGTCGTTAATCCCGATCTGGCTGTAGAACATATTGCCAAATTATTTGCTAGAGCCAAAATTCGCATTGCTCCAGTTATTAAAGACAAACTACTTGGTATTGTTTCTATTACTGACATCTTGACAAAAACCAATTGTTGTGATCCAGTTAAAAGCAAATTAACGTCTCAAACAATAGAAGAATTAGCCAAATTTCCTCTAGATGAATTTATGGAAAACGGAGGGAAAACCGAGTCTGAGCGGATCTACGAAAATTGGTGTAGTGGATAAAGAATTTATGATCTGGGGAATATAGAGAAAAGCTTTTCCAGGGTCAGCGTACACAAAATTTAACTTTTTGCTAATAAGACTCTAATGCCTATCTAAACCTTTAAATCTTAAAATCATACCCTTGTGAGGGAAGTCGATCTGAGTGAAATTGCCGTGTCTGAAACAATTATTTTGAAAGCCTTTCTGGCGGGAATTGTCAGTGCTTGTTCTATGCCCTTGGGTTCAGTGACTTCTTTATTTTGGAGTCCTCGTAATCGAATCTTAGCCTTTCTAATTGCTTTTGGTGGAGGAGCTTTACTTGCTGCCTTGGTCATCGATCTAGTGGGTAGTGCTAGAGAAAAAGGACATTTGCTGGAATTAGTGATTGGTTCAATTATCGGCAGTTTATTTTTTACTCTTGTCAATCGCATGGTGAATGATTCTGGGGGTTTTTTACGCAAGCCCTCTACTACCCTAGTCCACATGACCCAAAAGGAAACTCAAAGATTTCAGCAGAGGATTGCACGACTTCGCCGTATTAACCTATTCCGCAATTTATCTTTGCCAGAGCGTCAAGCACTGGCTAAATCCTTATTAGTATCACGATATCCCAAGGGGGCAACGGTCTATAGTCAAGAAGATCCTAGCGAAAGTCTCTATATCATTGAAAAAGGTCAGGTAGAATTGTTAGATCCTCAAGCAGAATTAAGTCGTTTTACCCTTCTTAGTACCAATGACACTTTCGGCAAATTCGCTTTTTTGACTGGTAGTCCCCACAAAATGGTTGCTGTTACAACCCAAGAGACACAACTAGATATTTTGCCTCGTCCTGATTTTGAACAGTTACTACAAACCTCTCCTCGATTAGTCGAAGCCACCGAGCAGCTCTTACAAAGTGAGTCAGTAGCTAGTTATCTTCAGCAGCGTCATCAATTAACAGTTTTACAAGTCAGAGATTGGATTGCTTCGGCGATTATAAGTCTGCGACAGAAGAGAATCATTCCTCCCCCTATCAACGTCGAGAATCATTCTCAGGAATTTCTCAATTTAGCACGTCAGATTCGTCGATTTCCTGTTTTTAAGCATTTACCTGAAGCAGACTTAAGAGAAATTGCCGATCGCTTAGTTTATCGTCATTTTGAAGACGGCTATGCTTTCTTTCAGCCTCAAGAGCTTTCGGATCGTCTGTATATTATTGCTCGAGGAGAAGTAGAGGTCTTAAACCCCAACACCCCAAGAAAAAAACCTCTGATTCTTTCTTGGGGTGATGCCCTTGGGGAATTATCCTTTGTTACTGGCGCGCCTCATACTGTTACTGCTGTTGCCAAAACCGATGTTGCTGTCTGGGTTCTCAGAAAGCAAGATTTTGAAGAAATGCTACAACAGTCAAAGGATTTAGAAACAGAAGTTAGCAGATTCCTAGAACAACCCAAAATTACCGAGTATCTTCAAAAAAGACAGCATTTTGAACCCAATAAAGCTGGGGCTTGGGTTCAACAAGCTCTTAAAAACATGAATGCAGGTCAGTTAATTCCTTCTGCCACTGCTATTTCCGGAGCGGTTCAACAACATGAAGAGGCACCCATAGCCATTTGGGTAGGTTTATTGATGGACGGGATTCCAGAAGCTTTAACCATCGGCGCTCATATTGTCTCTGCACCTATCAGCCCGTCTCTACTAGCAGGACTATTTATCTCTAATTACCCAGAAGCTTTTTCTAGTTCAGCAGGCATGAAGCATCAAGGTTTTTCTATTCCAAGAATTTTACTTATGTGGACTTCCATTATGCTGATTACAGGAATTCTTGCTGCTGTTGGCAGCGTCGCTTTTGCTGAAGTCCCAGAATCTATTGTTTCTTTACTAGAGTCAATTGCAGCAGGAGCCATGCTGACAGTTATTTCTGAAACCATGTTGCCGGAAGCTTATGCCAAAGGCGGTTCTATTGTGGGAATCTCTACTCTACTCGGGTTTCTCGTCATCATTTTGATTAAGAGTCTAGATTGACCAAAGGAACGCGGGAGTTAGCTTCGTCCAAAATTCTTACAAGAAGAGAGTTTTTTGGACTGGTACTTATTTCGTTTCTTCCGGTGGATACATTACTATAGAAAAGTTACGCAGATATTATAAGGTTCCACTTGGCTCATCTGACATCCCTGGTCTGGCTTAGAGTCCATTTTCTCCATCCAGGCTTGCATCTGCTCCTTTCCTCCTTCTCCCTCTAGCCAAGTAACTGTCACAATTCCGAGAGTTCCCCCCAATGGTTCACAACTAAATTGAATTTCGTCACTGACCTGAGTAGGTATCCGTTCCGCTTGGGAGCATTTCCATCCTTCTCCCTCAATCGTCTCCTGCAAGAAGCTTTCATTTTGAGCATCAACTTTAATCTTTTTATCTCCTTGAAGGCAAGTCCAAAATGCCATTTGGTTTAGGACATCAGACAAATCCTCTAAACTTCTGTTGTTACTTTCTGTCTTTGGTGTAGAGGGGACTTGGGCAGTGAGGGAAGGAGCTACCCCCAGCACACAGCCAATGCTAATCAGCACAGTTACCCTAACGCTAGTTAATTGGTTAAGGGTCTTCATGTCTTAATTTCTTCGATTCAAAATGGTTCATAGCTCAATGAGCCAAAAAATCCTTGAGTTTGTACCAAGCTCCTGCTATGGGTAGAAACCAAGGGTAATTATAGTACAAGGGAATAGTAGGGGTTTTCAAATTGAGGAAGGGGAAGTCAGTCGGTTTTTCTAAGATTAAATCCGCCAAATTACGTCCAAAATGGAAAGCATTAGCTACTCCATGACCGCAATAGCCCATACTGTAGTAAATATCCCCCATTTGTCCTAGATGGGGCATTTGATCGAAGGTAAATCCCACATATCCTACCCAAGAATATTCAATTTTTACCTTTTGCAATTGGGGGAAAATAGCGTGCATTTGTGGAATCATGCGTTTTGCCGAGAGAATAGGATCGATTTCTACATAACTGGCTCTCCCCCCAAAAATTAAACGGCGATCGTATACTCGAAAATAATGGAGATATTTTTTGGAATCAAATACCAGACGGTTATTGATAATTAATTCCTTGGCTGTACTTTCATCTAGTTGTTCTGTGGCAATAATATAACTGCCAATGGGAATAATACGACGGCGAATTGCTCTCAGGAAATCTGGGGTATAACCATTGGTAGCAACGGCAATTTTATTAGTAACAATCCTTCCTTGGGAAGTATCCACAGCGAATCCAGTTCCTTGACGAGAAACGCCTACAACTTCCGTTTTTTCGACGATTTTAACTCCAGATTCTAAGGCAACTCCCATTAATCCTTGTACGTATCTAGCGGGGTTAAGTCCTCCACTAAGAGGATCTAATAATCCCCCATGATAATAGTTGGTTCCTAGTTCTTCTCTCAGATTTTGCGGGGGAATTAAGTGGGTTTCGTGCTGATAAACATCTTTTAATAGAGTTTGTGCTGAAGCGAACCCCTGATAATGTCCAGGAGTACAAGCTGCCCACAGTCCCCCCGCTCGATTAAAATCACAGTCAATGTTATGCTCTTTGAGGAATTGTTCTAATCCATCAATAGCCTTTAATGTTTCTCGGTAAAAGGTTACTGCTTTCTCTTTTCCGTATTGTTTGAGTAAAGCACCGGGAGATAATTTTAACCCAGCTAGGGTTTGACCACCATTACGAGTGCTTGCGCCATATCCTACTTGATTTTTCTCGATGATGGTAACATTAACCCCTGCTTTGGCTGTAAAAATCCCAGTGGTTAGTCCGGTAATTCCTGCACCGATGATCGTTAAATCTGTTTGTTCCGGAAGTTCGGTTTTGGGGGCAGAAAGAGAATTTTCTAGAGTATCAAGCCAACAAGAATAGGTTTTCATGATGATACGTACTTGGGAAACCGCGCATTTTTAAATCGCGGAGGAACAATCGTGGGACAGTAATAAGCTGTCCGTGAAATATTAAAATCCATAAGTATAGCCATCTTTTTTCTGGACAATACTGCAATATTTGTGATTAATACCCTGTACTGTTTCGGTAACAGTTTTGATATTAAATGAACCACTGGAACGAACAGCAACTTTACCAAGATAAGAACCTATTTTTTTGCCTTTAGTAACTACTGCTCTGACAATATCTCCAGTTTTAAATCCTTTGACTGATTTAACTAATGCTGATTTTCTAACTAATTGATTAGATTTATTTCTTCTGGGGAACCCGAATTTATCAACATGAATTACTTGTCTGTTTCCATGACCAGTACATTTAATTAGCAATGGTTGATGGAGCAATATTTCTAGCTTTTGAGTATCTCCAACACAGGCAGCATCCAAATAATGACATTTTTTCAACCCTTGTTGATTACGGTTGAACTTAGTTTGTCCTCCTGTACCAGTAGTTAAGAGTAAACCAGTTTCTTTAAGAGAATTAAATAGCTTCCAGCGAGTAGTGTTAACCGCAGCAGCATTTTTTAATGGTGCTTTGGCTTGAGCTAAGATTCTTTTCAGAACCGATGGCTTTTTAGCTAAAAACTCTCTAATATCTAGATTAGATTTGGCTTGGTTGCAAGAGACACAGGCAATAGTTAAGTTAGAAACTCTGTTACTACCACCTTTAGATTTGGGCTTGATATGCTCGACTTCTAATGGAACATCTTTAGCTCCACAGTAAGCACAAGTTCTGCTGAACTTTTCAAGTAGATATTCTCGAACCTCGTATTGGTAGAGAGTCCCTTGCTGATATTCAACTCCTGATATTTCGGGATTATCTAACTTTTGAGTATCAAACCTGACTAATTCCATTGCAATGGAATCAATAGGACATAGTTTAATTAATCTGTTAACCCAAGTCATTGTGGTTAAAATGCGATGTTCTAGTGATGGAGGCAACCATCCCGAATCTTTAGCTCTATTCAGAAATCTGGGTTGTCTGTATCTGGTTTTGCGACCTCTACGACTTCTCCTGAGAGAACGACGTGACTCTAGATTGTGTTTGATTTGTTGACCGCGATGAGTTAATTCAGCAGCCCAAATAAGCTTGTTGTCTTGCAATATTGCTATTCCAGTGGTGACTGAACCTGGGTCTAGTTTAAGTTGGCATGATTTAACCTCCCTTTGTCTTACTGCTTCTTGGTGCGCTTGCGTCCTTTGAGGAAACCTCAAAGGCGGTCGCACCGCTTTTTTTAAAATAATTGTAAATGGATATTGTCTAAAAACCTCAGCTTTACCAGCTTTTAGCAACTTTTTAGCTATTGTTGGCGAGCAGGGTTCTAATGGTTGTTTATTGGTATCTAGGACAAATACAAAGTTAGACATTTTTGCGTCTGTTCTCTATAAATAGATAATGTTTGCCTCGTCAATGTTATTAGTCGGTACTTTCGCTCATTGCACTGCGTTCCCCCTCGTAAAGCTGTTTAACAATTTGGTTCTAGAGCTTGAGACTGGCAAGCATCTCAAGGTAGGTCTTTAACTCTTGCTAATAACGTAGTCGGTTGCGACTTAGACTGGTCAGCTAACTATTGGCTTGAGGCTCGAAGTCTCGCGCATAAGAGTGCGGGGTGCTGACAATTTCTGAGGTTTGAGCCTATGACTTCCCGTAATTAGCGTCGCTATTATTGCGCACAGCGAGAAGAATTGATGAGAATTCCATAGACGGAGCCTCTTATGTTTATATCAATTACTATAATATTTATACCGCTCATTGGTATTGGTGAGAAGTTAAGGTGAGGAATTGAAGAAAAAACTAGAGGAAGAAAATAATGACAACAACTGTTAACTTACAAATCCCGTTTGAATCTTTAGTGCAAGCTATTCAATCCCTTAGTTTAGAAGATCAGCATAAACTTCTAGAAATTTTAGAAGATCGGATTTTTGAAGCAGAAGAGGAATGGGAAAACAGTCCTGAAATCATTGCTGAAGTAGAAGAAGCGCGAAGAGACTATGAAGCTGGAGATTATGTAACTCTTGACGAATTTATAAGCAACTAGATCTCAACAAAATGAAGTACAGGATTATTATCCCTAAAATTGTTCAAAAACAGTTAAGAAAATTACCAGCGAATATTTACGAGCGTATTGTTGAAAAAATTGCACTACTTGCAGGTGAACCTCGTCCGGCAGGGGTTAAAAAACTTAAAGGGTTTGAGAATGAATATCGAATTAGAATTGGAGATTATCGAGTACGCTATGAAATTAATGATAAACAGTTAACAATTATTATTTTAAGTTGTCGGCATCGAAGAGAATCTTACAGAGATTAAAAAATAAAATTTCGGGTAAAGCAGCTAATCTTTATTAAACTTCAGCTATCTGCTTCTTTAGCAGTTTCTGGCAACATCAGCAGTGAACCAATCAGGAAACCGATCGCGCCAATGAGTGTGAACGTGACGGAGATCGTGACTGCATCAAAACTGGGCACCCTTGGAGGGACAAAGGCGAACACGGCTGAGAGCATGAAACCCACGCAGCCGAGCAAATTAACGAACGTGACCCACCAGGAAATGCTAGCTGGTTTCCACGCCCAATGCAGGTGACAGGTTTCGATGAATGCCAAGTAACCAGAAATCAGGAACAGTATTGAACCAAACACATTGGGAGTCCAGATGAGCAAGTCTTGCTGAAGCCAGCCCAAATTTGGGAGCATCGCGTCGAATGTGTTGACGTTGAACAAGACGGTTCCCACAAATTGCAGAATCTCACTCCTTTAGGTGCGAGAGGAGGTCAAATTATGAATTTAGTTCGTTGGACGCTCCCGTCAGATTAGTGGTGGTAACCTGTGCCTTCTTCAGGGGTTATGGAGTTCGTGATCGGGTGTTTCTTGAAGTAATCAATACAGCGGTTGATATCCTCGATCAACAGCGATGCTAGATCTCTGCTAACCCCGTGGCGCACCAAAATGCGCTGGATCACGATGTCCTGACAGTTTGCTGGTAGGGAATAAGCTGGTACTTGCCACCCCCGACTGCGTAGTCGGTCGGCAAGATCGTAGAGGGTGTAGCCCTTAGTATCGTAGTCATCCTTGATTTTCCAGCTCAATGCAGGAATACCAGTTTTCATATCACCATCATAGAGAATCTCAAATGCCCCCATCTTGCCAATCTCTTCAGCTAAATACTGGGCTGTTTCGTAGCAGGCAGTCTGGATCTTACGGTAGCCTTCCTTGCCCAAGCGCAGGAAGTTGTAATATTGGCAAGCAATCTGGCCACCAGGTCGGGAGAAATTGAGGGCAAAGACCGCCATCTCGCCACCCAGATAGTTAACATTAAAGATCAGATCTTCTGGCAAATCTGACTTCTCGCGCCAGACCACCCAGCCCACACCCAGGGGTGCCAGACCAAACTTATGACCAGAGGTATTGATCGACTTGACCCGTGGCAGGCGGAAGTCCCATTCCAACTCGGGGGCACAGAACGGTGCCAGGAAACCACCGCTAGCTCCATCGACATGGATTGGGATATCCCAACCCTTTTCCTGTTGCAATTTATCAAGGGCGTCGCTGACGGCTTTCACTGGCTCATATCCGCAGGTGAAGGTCACGCCGAGGGTAGGCACTACACCGATAGTGTTCTCGTCGCAACGCTTGATGACTTCCTCTGGTGTCATTAGCAGACGGTCTTTATCCATTGGGATTTCCCGTAACTCCACATCCCAGTAGCGGGCAAACTTGTGCCAGCAAATTTGTACCGGTCCGCAGATCATGTTCGGTTTATCGGTAGGCTTGCCAGCAGCACCCATCTTTTCCCGCCAACGCCACTTCATTGCCATACCACCGAGCATAGCTGCCTCACTAGATCCTGTGGTCGAGCAACCGATGGGGTTAGCAGCGTCAGGCGCATTCCAGAGGTCGGCTAACATATTGACGCAGCGTCCCTCCAGCTCCGCAGATTGGGGATATTCATCCTTGTCAATCATGTTTTTATCGACGCATTCCTCCATCAGTTGGTAGACTTCCGGCTCGAACCAGGTCTGGCAGAAGGTTGCCAGGTTTTGGCGCGAGTTGCCATCCAGCATTAGCTCGTCGTGGATGACCTGATACGCGTGGCGAGGATTGTGTTCGTCCTCAGGAAACTTGTACTTAGGTATCGAGACCGACAAATCGGTGGAGGCATAAACGTCGTCGTTGAGATTGTCGCGAACTAAATCTTTTTCAAACAGAGGCATGGGGTTAAATCTCCTAAAGTAAAAGTTATCAAAACTTCATTAAAGTAAGGATATAGAGCATTTTTAGAAAAAGTTCCAGATTGCGAGATGAACTTGGTGTCAGTAGCGTATTGCTAACGGCGTAGGGAACAGTGTAGCCCAACATTGAGATACTGCTCTTAGCAGCTTCAGCAAGCATCTCCACCGATGTCCTACTGGTGCGCGCCCCGCTGCAACAGCCCAAATTAATCGCTGATCGCGATCGCCAAAAATCCCTTGCTTACAAAATACAAGAAAACAGGTACGCTTAAACAATCTAGTTTTCATAATTTTACAAACCGAGGAGTAGTTCAGGCTTTTCGAGAACCGCTATACCAGTTTTCAAAAAGGGTTATACTTTTGCCACCTTCCTGCTTAGGTGTTGTTTCCCTCCTAAAATAAATAGCCAAACTACGACCACAATCCAATGAATCAAAATGATAATCAAGAGAGAACCAGTTAAATAATAGGCAATGGTACAACCAAGTCCTAACAACCCTGCTAAAGTTAGAAACACTGGTTTCAAAAAAGTTGGATAGCCCACCCGATAGAAAGTAAGAGCATTTAAAGGATGATAGACGATAAAAATAAATAAGCTAATTCCTGCCCAAACTAACCAACTAGAGATTAAAACCCTTTCTGTGGGATGGGGAAGCAAAAAGACTCTCATTAATATTTCTTCCCCTAAGGCTGGAAAAAAGAACAGCTTAAAACTGCCAAGAATCCCTTGCTTAGTTAATAGTAAATCAGGCGTAAATGATAGAAAACCAGTGCGAAAACCGAGAGGAATAGCGATCGCACCATAAACTATTAATACTCCCACCACCATTAAGCAAGATTTCAGGGTTACAGGAGCTAATAAAGAATTCACTAAACGGGCAAATAGTAGCCCAATCAAGGGAAATTGACCAAAAATAATGGTCGGAGCCACCGGTTCGATACTGGGATTTTCTCCTCCTATTTGATTAGTTCTTAAAAACCACAGGGAGGCACCATGATCTAGAAAAATTTGACTTACCTGGTCATGACCTTGACGAGGTAACATCGAATTCCAACTATATAGAGTATTCTGCAATGATACTTCACTAACCAGTTGTTTCCCCTGAATTCCCGCTATAAATTCGGCATTTTCCTGCCAATCAGGACGAATGACCCCCCTAGGGGTTAAACTATCCCGCAAGTCTGTTCCTAAGTTCACGAAGGCTTGGAATTTTTCCCTTTCCCCATCCTCTTGAGGATTTTCTAACCATTCTTCTATCTGAGGAGTTGCCAAAATTTGACGTTTAATCTGTTCAATAGCGATATAGAGGGCTTGACTTGAATCCTGAACACAAGAGGTGGCAGGAGTTACTGTTGCCATCCCAGAACCGTTGCCGGTACGATATTTTGCTGAAAAAATCTGAGTTTGTTTGAGCAGTTCCCTGAGAGCATAAAAAGTAGTCCCGTTAAATTCTATGGGATCGCTCACTATATCAAGTTTGACAATCACATCGGAAATAGGACGACTTCCCAACCATCCCCGTTGCAAATCTCCAGTGTATGCGACCCAATCAAGAGAGCCTGATATGATGGCATTGGGGTTATGGACATAGATTTGTTGATAGATAATCTCGAATTGTAGTTCGTTGGTAAAGCGATCGCGGATCACTTCTCCTAATCCATAGGCAAAATGTCCGGGAACAGAACCTGCGAAGATGGGATCTGGTTTTTCTCCCCCGGTACCCCCAAACAAATGAATAACTAGAGCTCTATCCCCTTCTTGCCATTCACTAATCGCATTTTCTGGAGAGGATGCCTGAGGATTAATCAGAACTGATTGAAAAGTTCCCTTCCGTTGAGGGGTATTTTGCCAATTTTGATTCTTGATATAATCAATACCCTCTCCTCGATCGAGAATTACTCGTTCAGGTTTTAGTTGCAATAAAGCCCTTGGTTTAAGAGATTGAACTGTAAAGATTCCTTGCTTATCCTTTGCCCCATAAATATACCATCCAGCTTGCCCTGCAGGAGAATCTGCCAAATTACGGGAAGTGGACATAAAACGCCCACGATAATCTAAGGGTTGCTGCGGAATTCTGACAATTTCTTCCACACCATCAAAGTTACCTGTTTTTTGATTGTAGTGACGCACTCGAAAATAATCACTGGGACAGGGTTTTTCTCCTGGACAGTTTTGGGGTCTTTGGTCGGGCGAAATCGGCTCTTGGAGACCTAAAATTGTAACTAATCCATAAAATATACCTGTAACTTGCACAGGCTCAAGATTAGTCAGAATAAGCGGATCTCCTTCCTTGTCTCTAGATAAAACCGCTGATTCTAATCGCACCATCACATCATCTTGAGGACGAGAACCGGCTAAAGACTGTAGTGGACCCACCTGAGAACGTCCATCTAAACGGGTTGGAATCACATTGCCTTTGGCTTGATAATCCTTAGCTTCTGGAGTGATATTAACATCCGTGGTGACGGATCTTACATAAGATTGAGTATAAGGAGTTTTATTCCAACCTAGGCGCACTTTTTGTCCAATTAAGGCTTCTGCTTTTGGGGGAGCATGATATAGTTCTATCCACACCCCATCTTGATTATTGTCAAATAAAGGGGTTTCTGGCAGGATTAAGCGTCCTACCCATTCTCCTGTTGGCTGGTATAAGGAAGCATCTATTTTTTGGCTCACAGGATAATGAGAGACTTGATTAAATGACGCTTTTTGAACCAATTCATAACTAGAAATGGTTTCAGCTTTGATGAACTTAGTAAGCAACAAGAAGGCTAAAACAATAAAGAAAGCAATAGTAATTAAATTATTTTTGTAATTAATCATTAACAAGAGCCGATAGGCAGATTAGGAGAGACTTAATCATTTTTTGAATTCAAAATTCGCCCATGAGGGATTTTTAAATAATTGAGCAATTATTTAATTTCGGATACAAGCCCCTTCCTGAAGTAAGGGGATAATTTTGAATTGTTTTGACAGTCCAGTCGAATTATACCCCTCACAAGATTCTCATAGTATTGGGATAAAACTGTCTTGAAAGGTAAATAGGTGGAGAGGGAATATGATGACTAAATCAGCAACATTAGGATTCAAGATTGCTGGAGTTAAACAACAGATTATTAAGCTAGAACACCAAAATGCCGTGCTTATCCCAGAAGATACGCAAAAACTCCAACAACTGAGGAAAACTCTTCAAAACCTTTGCCAGACTTATGATATAGACTTGGAAGATTAAGTTCAAAAAAGATGCTCCATTATCTATCCTGCGATTACCTGGAACAATTTATGAGGGACGTTTTCCAAGGCATCGGTGTCCCTGAAAAAGACGCTCAAATCTGTGCCGATGTTCTGATAAAAGCAGACAAAAGAGGGATTGATTCTCATGGCATTGGACGCTTGAAGCCAATTTATTATGACCGTATTGTCAAACAGAAAATCCAACAGCCGGTTACTCAAATTGAAGTCGTCCGCGATCGCTTAGCAACTGCGGTGCTTGATGGTCATCATGGTATGGGAATGGTAATCTCAACCTACTGTATGAACTTGGCTATAGAAAAGGCTAAAAAGTACGGTCTAGGAATGGTAGTGGCGCGAAACTCTACCCATTACGGAATCGCAGGCTATTACACTTTGATGGCTTGCCAAGAAAATATGATTGGTCTTACCGGAACTAACGCTCGTCCATCCACGGCTCCAACTTTTGGGGTAGAAAATATGCTGGGTACTAACCCCCTAGTTTTCGGGATGCCGACTGATGAAGAGTTTCCTTTCACTAATGACTACGCTACCTCGATTATGCAACGTGGCAAAATTGAACAATATGCCCGAGAAGGAAAAGACTGTCCACCAGGACTAGTTATCGATCGGCAAGGTAATACCATAACCGACCCCCAAAAGATCCTTCAGGCTTTAGTACAAGGGGAGGCTGCCCTTGTCCCTATCGGCGGGATAAAGGAAGAAACAGGAGGACATAAAGGCTACGGTTACGCCACAGTAGTTGAAATTCTCTCGGCCGCACTACAACAAGGAGCTTTTCTCAAACAATTGAGCGGATTTGACCCTGAAGGTAATCGTGTCCCATACAAACTCGGTCATTTCTTTATGGCTATTGATATCGCTGCCTTTACCGAAATCGAAACCTTCAAAAAAATCACGGGGGATATCCTGCGTGCGCTGCGTAACTCCCAGAAAGTCCCTGGTGCAGAACGCATTTATACTTGTGGACAGAAAGAACATCTGGCATGGTTAGAGCGAAAAGACACAGGTATTCCGATTAATGAGGTATTGCAGCAAGATATCATTGCCATGCGTAATGAACTAGGACTGAGGCAGTATCAGTTTGATTTTGAATAAAGGGGAAAAAATGACGGAAAAACTTATTACCCTGGACTTGAATCAACCTTGGTGGGAGCGAGGGTAATCATTCGTCTATTACGACAAATGGGTTTGAAGGTAATTGGGGCTAAAATGACTGGGGCAGGACGTTATCGAGATATATTAGCAATGAAGGATGCGGGTGCCCATCAGATATTTTATTTTGTCGATGTAGGTTTACCATCTTCCATCTGTGAACCACATTTAATATTTATTTCCAATAAGCAAAAATAAGCAAAAAATGACTGCATATCTTGATAATTTTCTCCAGACGAATGAAATTAGCCTGCTGTTTCTGGTCATTGGCTTGGGCTATCTAGTAGGACAGGTCAAAATCCGAAGCTTTGATGTAGGCTCAGTAGCAGGGGTGTTGCTAGTAGGACTCATTGTAGGTCAGTTTGACTATGAAATCTCCCCTGCCATTCAATCATTGGGATTCACTCTGTTCATTGCTTCCGTCGGTTATCAAGCGGGTCCGAAATTTTTCAATGTCTTATTCACCCAAGGATTAAAATATTTAGTACTGGCTATCGTGGTTGCAGCGACAGGATTTGCCGTTGCTTTAGGAATGTCCAAAGTGTTCGGTTTTGCACCAGGGATTCCTGCTGGACTATTAGCTGGGGGAATGACTAGCACCCCTACCTTAGCAGCAGCTCAAGCAGCCGTTCAAGCTGGTCAGATTCCTATTCCAGAAGGTTTGACCGCTGATGAAGTTATCGGGAATATAAATACAGGTTATGCAATTACCTATATCTTTGGATTGATCGGATTAATCTTGATTATTCGCTTTCTCCCCCAATTATTGGGAGTTGATTTAGCTCAAGAAGCAGCTCACTTAGAACGTCAGAGTATTAACCCTGATGAAGCCGAGAGTCAGAAAGCTGGTCGTGCCATTCTCACCAGAGCTTACCACGTTACCAAAGCCGACTTGACAGAGCGTCGATTATCTAAACTCTACGAACTGGTTCCTGGGGAAGTCACGGTTGTCAAGATTAAACGAGAGGAGGAATTTATTCCAGTGACTCTTGATACCACCTTACAATTAGGCGATCGCGTTACCCTGGTGGGCTATTTAGACCAATTGGTCGGAGCTTGGGATGCTGTTGGACCAGAAGTAGCTGATGATGACTTACTAGATCTTCCTAGTGAAAGTGCCAAAATTGTGGTTCACAAACTGAAACCAAGGGGACTGAAACTGAGAAAATTAGCTATCAGTGAAAATTATGGCTGTGTACTCTCCAAAATTAAGCGATTAGGGGTCAATATTCCCCTAAAACCCAATGTAAGAATCCTTAACGGCGATGTTCTCTGGCTAACGGGTCCCCATGCCAATCTAGAACAACTAGCTGAGCGCTTGGGCTACCTAGAACGGCAGATCGATGAAACGGATTTGATTACTATGGGTCTGGGAATTGCTATCGGTGGATTGTTAGGAACTTTTGCTATTAAACTGGGAGGATTGTCTCTAGGGTTAGGATCAGCCGGAGGGTTATTGAGTGTGGGCTTAATTGTGGGCTATCTGCGCTCCGTTCGTCCCACCTTTGGACGAGTCCCTGCGGGAGTAATTTGGTTGTTTACAGAATTGGGGTTGCTTATTTTTATGACTGGAGTAGGGTTAAAAGCTGGTCAGACCTTCTTAACAACCTTAAAATCCGTCGGTCCGACACTCTTGGTCTCTGGCATTTTAGTAACCTGTTTTCCAGTAATTATCGGCTATCTCTTCGGGCGTTATGTATTGAGGATTTCTCCAGTGTTATTGATGGGAGGGATTACTGGCTCAATGACCAGCGGGGCATCGTTAAAAATTGTCACCTCAGAAGCTAAAAGCTCCATGCCCGCTTTGGGTTACACTGGGGCTTACGCTTTTGCAAACGTATTATTAACGATTGCGGGAAGCTTAATTATGCGTATGTAAATATAGGTAAATGAGTACTAGATAGGGACTAGGATGTATCAGCCTTTTTGTAAGATCTTATTGCTGGCGATCGCACTCTTCCTGGCTGGGTGTAGCAACACCCCGTCTGAAGCCAAAGCACGACTGCAAGGTCGCCTTCTAATCTGGCATCCTTTTCAAGGCAAGGAAGCTGAGACTTTGAATCTCATCTTGAATGACTATCGAGAACTGTATCCCAAAGTCAAAATCGTGAGTGAATCCGTTCCGGAAGAGGAGATATCCGAGCAATTCCTACAACAGGCGCAATCAAGTCTGGGCCCTAACCTGATGATTAGCTCTTATCTCAGTCTGAGACCCTTGATTAAAGCTGGAGTGCTCCTACCCCTAAACGACTACAATCTCGATTTATCAACTTACTTCCCAAGATCAATTCTTCAGGTCACTGTCCAAGATAATCTCTATGGCTTACCGTTTTCCTTGAATACCCAAGTTCTTTGCTATAATAAGACCAAGGTTGAGCAACCACCAAAAACTTTGCCAGAAATGAGGAAAGAGGTGCAAGCTAAACGCCAAATTGCTTTGACTTCTAATTTTTTGGATACCTTCTGGGGAGTACAGATTTTCGAGTCAAAACCCAGCAGTGAGAAAGAAGACTTCACAGGAGACTTCACATTTGATTCTCAAGCCTGGGCAGCTTGGTTAGAATGGCTGCAACAAGCGAAGAATCACCCCGATTTGATCTTATCTAGCGATCAGTCTACTCTACATCAGACATTTGCTACAGGAAAATTGGCTTACTATGTCTGTAAGTCTGAAGAGATATCGGATTTAAAAGCGACTTTAGGGGAAGATAAGCTGGGGGTTACTACTTTACCAGGCGCAACTAATAGACCAGCAGGGCCACTGCTCTTTACCAGAGCAGTAGTATTTAATCAGGCATCTTCTTCAGCTACAAGCCAATTGGCTCTGCAACTTGCTCGATTCTTGACTAATGCAGAACAGCAAACGAAATTAGCCATCCAAACAGAGTCGCTGATCCCCGCTAATAGCAAGGTAAAACTTGATGAAAGATTGTCCCCTATCCAAGCTGTCTTGTTCGCCCAATCGAAGACAGCAGTAGCAGTTCCGTTGAATTTTGTTTATCAGTTTCAAAAAGCTACGGAACAAGATGGAGAACTCTTCTATAACCTAGTGCTAGAAGGGGTGATGACGCCAAGGGAAGGTGCTTTAGAATTGAATCAACTGTTCCAAGACAGGAGGGACTAAAACAGTAATGGCTGCCGACTCGGTGCGAGTTTGCAGTGTAGATATAGATTTAGACCGTCATATTGCTATTGCTTCAGTTCTTCAAACCGACGCTAAGTAAACTTTTATGGTCATCTACTACGTTTTATTACTATTTAACGGCTACTCATGTTTAATGAATCTGATTTCGCTCCCCTGTATGACTTCCTCACCAAAATTTTGATCTTTTTTGAGCGTCCTAGTTTCCAAATTCAATTACTGGCAATCCTGTTAGGGATTCTGCTAGCTTGGTTGCTTTCAAAAGTGCTGAAATCTCTAATTCAGAGATGGGAACTTCCCACTTACTTATTAGAAACCCCTGTTCAACCCTTCCTCGTAATCATTTATTACCTGAACTTTCCCCTATTAGGTCTGATTGCGATCGCCTTTACCAGCCAGTTGCTCCTCCTTCAGGGCTGGCTTGTCGGTCTTTTAACTAAAGTGACAACTTTGTTTTGGACGCTGTTATTCTACCGCTTGTTTATTGGCATCCTCTACGCTGTCTTTTCCCCATCTTTCTTCCGTCCCTACCATTACCGCTTATTTGCCCCTTTATTTATTCTGTACCTGATTACTGAAATCCTGTCTTATTTGACTAATCTCGAACCAATTACCAATATTGTTTTGACATCGTTTTTTGAAACTGCCATTACCGTGGGTTCTTTGTTTAAGGCGATTGTAGGCTTGTATTTCTGGGTCGGAGTTTTATGGGCTACTCAAGGTCTTCTCTATCGGTTAATTACCCAACAGACTAAGGCTGAACCAGGTGAGGTAGAAGCTATTTTAACTTTAAGTCGCTATATATTGATTGGTTTAGGCCTTATTATGGTTTTGAGTAACTTAGGCTTCAACACAGCCACTTTAGCTGCAATTACAGGGGGGCTATCTCTGGGTATTGGAGTTGGCTTACAGGAAATTATGGGCAACTTTATCAGCGGGATTATGCTTTTTTTTGAAGGAGCCTTAAAACCTGGGGATGTTGTCGAGGTGGAGGGGGACATTAGTGTGGTCAAGCGCTTGAGTATTCGCGCCACGACAGTTCAAACCTTCAATAACATCGAGAAAATTGTTCCTAATCAAAAGTTTTTCACCTCTTCGGTGACTACCTATACAGGCAGCGATCGCCTTATGCGTTGTTTAATCCCTGTAGGAGTCAGTTACAAGAGCGAACCAGAAGCCGTGATGGAAATTCTCCTCAAGGTGGCTCAAGACCATCCCTATGTTTTAGATAAACCCAAACCAGTGGTTTTTTTAATTGGATTTGGCGACTATACTATTGACTTTGAACTGGCAGTTTGGCTAGACAACCCGATAATCCAGAAGATTGTCATCAGCGAAGTTAACCAAGCAATTTGGAAGGCGTTTGCCGAACACAATATCGAAATCCCTTTTCCTCAAAGGGATTTGCATATCCGCAATATCGCCTCTTGGGAGAAATTGAACGGCAATCAGTAGTAGTTTGTAATCATTCGTCTATTACGACAAATGGGTTTGAAGGTAATTGGGGCTAAAATGACTGGGGTAGCTACCAGTACCAGTGCAGGGGTACAACTAGCAAGAGGTCCAGCCATTGTATAATTGTTTAATAATCTTAAAAAAAGCGGTAGATTCGCAGGAGATAAAACAATGTCAACTAAAACTAGACCCAGGTTCAGTCACGACAGGAATAGCTCTATTGCAAGACAGCAAGCTCATTTGGGCAGCAGAACTGACTCATAGGGGGCAACAAATCAAAGATAGCTTAGAATCCCGTCGCTTCTTGAGGCGTGGACGCAGAGCTAGAAAAACTAGATACAGAAAACCGAGATTTCTCAATCGAACCAGAGAAAAAGGGTGGTTAGCTCCCAGCTTAGAACATCGTGTATTAACTACTACTCTAAAAAAAGTATTGGCTCAAGCTAAAAGCCCTCTAAAGGATGCAGCAGCAGTAAATAGCACTCGTTGGAAATTATTTAATACCCTCAAAGAAACTGGATTGCCAGTAATTACAGGGACTGGGGCGCAAACTAAATTCAATCGATCTGTACAAGGTTTGCCCAAACGCCACTACTTAGATACAGCTATGGTTTCTGATACTCCAAAACTGGAAATATTGACCTTACAGCCATTATTAATTAAATGGGCTGGGCATAGAAACAGACAAGTAATTCATGTTGATAAATTTGGATTTACCAGAACAAATAAATCAGGAGAAATTGTTAGAAAATCTGCCATTATCAAACAATTCAAAGGTTTCCAAACTGGAGATATCGTTAAAGCAATTGTTACTAAAGGCAAGAAAATTGGTTCTTATCTAGGTAAGGTTGCCATCCGTTCTACTGGTTCATTTAATATCAAAACTGTTACTAAACCGGTGCAGGGGATTAATTATAAATATTGCAGCATTGTTCATAGGAAAGATGGATACCTTTATGGCTTCTAGTAAATATAGAAGCCCTATCGGGCTGCTGTTTATGTAAGGTAAAATCCTCCTGAGTGCCTGTCCCTTGAGGAAACCTCAAGGGTTTATACGGCACGTCCCCATACATAAATGCGACAGGGGTATCCAGATTTTCCCTTACCAACCCTTATTTTTGATGAAAAACATTTCTAAAACCTATACTAAGTTGGGTTCAGCCCATACCTACTTGCTGGATGCTGGAGCTTTAATCTTAGGTATTTCGCTATTAATACCAAATCCGCCCCTCAAACTTCCTTTTTCCCTGGGCAATTTATCTCCCCGTCTCCAAAGTCGACCCGTATCCCGTCTGTCTTTGGTCAAAGTGTCTTCGGTCAAAGATGGTATTCAACCCGGATTTAGGAGCAGTACCCTATTCAGCTTGCTTGCCAGTGCCTTCGAGGACGGCAATGAAAAGACTTTCTTTGAGCGATCGCCACGCTTGATTCGTTCTGCTACTAGCTTTAGGAGTCCATGGATTCGAGCCAACTACTATTTCACAATTGAAGTCCCCTCAGATGCTGGCAAGCCTCTCAAAGCTGTTACTATCATACAACAGACTAATTTAGAGCAGATTGTTTTTTTTCCTAGTCAGACCCGTGCCTTCTTCGGCGATAGTTTTGATTCGGACGACTCAATTCCTCTGGCTTCGGTCAACAGAGAAACTTCTGAAAAGAATGGGCTGAAAGTTGTATTTGAGCAGCCTGTAGAACCGGGCCTCACTGTGACAATTTCTCTGAGAGTGCGCAATCCTAGGTATGGTGGGATCTATCAGTTTGGGGTGACAGCCTTTCCTGTGGGAGCTCAGAGCCAGGGTTTGTACTTAGGTATTGGTCGTATTCACCTTTCACAACCTGGTGGCAGGGGCTAGGCTAGCAAGAATTTTAAGTAGCGATCGCTCCCCACCTCGGCTTCCGCCGAGACCACGCAGTGAGGAGCGGAAGGGAAAGAGGTTCATTGATTGAGAGGTATTTTGACATCATAATACAACGGCTCAATCCCTTGTTATGTAAAGATTTGATATCTAAACTATAATTCAATTAAGTACTAGATATAGAGTATGGCACTCCAAATAGTAGATATCGTCAAGAACAACCCTCATCTTTTAGCATTTATATTGCTCGCTCTCAGCTTTTGGGTGGGCAAAATTAAGCTAGGTCCAGTCGTACTTGGAACCCAGGCTGGAATACTGTTGATGGGAACAGTCTTTGGTTACTTTGGCTTCGAGTTACCGCCTCTGCTAGGTGCTTTTGGCTTCTTGGTCTTCCTGTTTGCCGTAGCCTATGAAGCTGGGCCAGGATTTTTTGCAGTGGCACTGCCCCAGTTAGGCAAGTTTGCTACCTTAACTGTGGTTATTGTAGTGACTGGGCTGGCTCTGGCTGTGGGTTTCAGCAGTATTTTCGACTTCAACCTGGGAGTTGGTGCTGGTTTATTCACTGGAGCTGGAGTTAACCCTCCAGGAATCAGTGCAGCTATAGATGTAGTTGAGACTGGTAAAATCCCGATGCCAGAAGGTCTGTCGGTTGAGCAGGCAGTTCAGTTTATTAACGTGACCTACGCTATAACCTTTCTGGTGAGTTACTTAATAGCTATGCAACTACTGCCGCAGGCACCCCGACTCCTCAAGTTCCATCTTTCCGCCAGTGCCAAAGAGGCTGAGTCGGCGATGAACCTGTCAGATGACAGCAGCGAAGAGGGTCCTTGGGCACAAAGCCTTCGTGCCTACCGCGTAGTCAGCGATGATGCAGTAGGCAAGTCCGTGCAAGAGTTCCAGACCGTCACTCATTGCCAAATTGACAAGATTAAACGTACTGGGATACTGGTGGATTTCGAGCCAGAAACTACGCTGGAGAAAGATGACCTGATATCTGTGGGCGGTCACAGACTCGCTCAGGCTCACCTCAGCGAGATGATCGGCCCGGAGGTGGTCGATCGCGATTTGCTAGGAGAGGAAGTGCTGACTTGCGAGGTAATTGTCACCAATCCTGATATCTTTGGTAAGTCTTTACGGGAACTGGAGCGCTATGCCTACGGTTGTCAGTTAGGACAATACACTCGCTCTGGTGTCAACTTGAAGATCGACCCCGAACTAAGACTCATGCGGGGCGACCTGTTAAAAATAACTGGAACTGAGGTACACCTAAACCAGCTCATCGATAGAATCGGCTACGCAGAGCGGGACATCAATGCTACCGACTTGCTTACCTTTGCCTTAGGAATTTCGGCTGGCTTTCTTCTCGGTCTGATCCAGATTCAGCTCGGCGATATCAGCATTGGTCTCGGCACGTCTAGTGGCGTGCTGCTGGTAGGTCTGGGTGTAGGCTATATGCGTTCTATCAAGCACAGCTTCGGGCTAGTTCCCCCTGCTGCAATCTGGGTTTTCAAGCAGCTAGGCATACTACTTTTCTTGGCGGATGTAGGGATCGAGGGAGGGCCGAGTGTAGTGGAAGCACTTACCAGTTTCGGACCGCTCCTGATTCTTTCCGCGATCGCGATCGGGACTTTGCCCCTAGCAATAGGTTATTTAGTAGGCGATCGCTTATTAAAAATGAATAAAGCACTATTACTTGGTGCTGTTGCCGGATGTGGTAGTAACACCCCTGCCATGCTAATGCTAGTACAGGACGCTAAAAGCTCCATTCCTGGAATAGGTTACGCCGGGACTTATGCCATCACCTATATTGTTAAAGTCATTGCTGCAACCCTAATCGTCTATATTCTTTAACACTCTCCCCTAAAGGTTTCCATCTCCTGCTTAATGGTTGCCACAGCGCAGCCAACCACACTACGGTAATTGCCTGAAATCCAGAAAAACTTAGAATTGGCCCCTGGGCTTCTACAAAAATGTTGTTCTTCCCATGTCCCCCTGCCACAAAGCCGTCTTAAGTTGGTAGTTGGGAAGTTAATCTTAAGAAATATGACTCATATCGATCATTTAAGATTTAATTAGAGAATATCTTTTCTTTTTTGATATTGTTCTGAATGAGGTTAAATGACTTGTAGAGATGAAGACAGGGGAGGCCTGTCACGCCGCGAATTTTTTAAGGCCGCAGGATTCTCCACCCTGGCATTAGGCACAGGCGCACTCGCGGGGATGCCTAAGATGGCGACAGATGCCCAAGGTGTTGCCAAAGGAGCCGAGGCGTTAGGAAGTGGGCCTTACAACATACTGTTCATCCTTACCGACCAGGAGCGCTACTTCGATCCGATGACTCTGCCAGGGGATTACTCATTGCCGGGACGCCAGCGTTTGCAACGGGAAGGGATTTCTTTTACGAATCATCAGATTGCGACTTCGGTCTGTAGCTCCTCACGCTCGGTAATTTATACGGGCCAGCACATCCAGCATACTGGGGTGTTCGACAATTTAGGTTTTCCGTGGTCAAGGGAACTGTCTCCCGACATTCCGACGGTAGGTAAATATCTGCAGGATGCAGGGTATCACGCGGCGTATCTCGGCAAATGCCACCTGATCGACGAACTGGAAGATACCGAGTTCCAGGCGGCTCCCGACGTCAATCTCAACAAGCTGAACAAGATCGTGCAGCAATACGGCTTCGCCGATTATGTCGGCGTGGGCGACATAATCGGCATGACCATGGGCGGATATAGAACCGACGAGTTCACGACCTCAACGGCTGTACGTTGGCTGCGGTCAAGGTTGCCACAGCTCCAGAAGCAGGGCAAACCTTGGTTTCTCGCGCTCAACTTTGTGAATCCACACGATGTAATGTTTTTCAACACCGACCCCCTCGGTAGTGAGCCAGTTCAGGATACTGGTCACTTGATGAACATCAATCGCGAGCCTGCGCACACCTTGTATCAGCGACGTTGGAAAATGCCGTTGCCCACGAGCCGCAATGAAGCTTGGGACAAAAGGGGCCGCCCGCGAGCGCACTATGAATTCCAGTTCGCTCGCCGCACGCTGGTCGGGCAATTTCCGAACGAAGATGGGCGCTGGCAGCGCCTGCAGGACTACTATTTGAACTGTCTTGCCGACTGTGATCGTCACGTGGAAAGAATTTTGCGGGAACTCGACGACCTAGGTCTCATGGAGAATACTATTGTCATCTTGACATCAGATCATGGCGAACTGGCGGGCGCTCACTCCATGTATGGAAAAGGCGCAACCGCATATAAGGAGCAGCTCCACGTGCCACTGTGGATCCGACATCCGGGGTACTCCGCCAGTGCTGGTCAAGACTGCTCGGCGCTGACATCCCATCTGGATATCACCCCAACAATTCTCGGGATGGCTGGCGTCACCCATGATCGCGTGAACCAGCAGGCGGCAGCTATGAAAGGACAGGATCTGAGTAGCCTGTTAGCGTCGCCCGCGTCCGCGCCTACCAACGCCGTACGGAACGCTGCTCTGTACAACTTCAATATGTGGTTGTACCAGGATGCCGAATACATGGAGAAGGTTTATGAAGCCATATCCAGCGGGAAGGATGTCTCGAAACTCGGTTTGAAGCCTGACCTGAAAAAACGAGGTGCGATTCGCAGTGTAACCGATGGGCAGTATCGTTTCAGTCGTTACTTCTCGCCGCTGCAACATAATCTGCCCAAGACGCTCGAGGAGTTATTTGAGTACAACGACGTCGAGTTGTTCGACCTTGAAGCCGATCCGGACGAGATGAATAATCTGGCAGTGGATCCAAAAGCTAACGGAGAACTATTGCTCGCGATGAATCAGAAGTTGACCGACATCATCGCCGTAGAAGTAGGAAGGGATGAGGGGGAATTCCTCCCGAAGAACAAAGACGGCTGGGCAGTCACCCGTTTTGATCCCTGATCATTGTTGGGATGGGAAGTAGGCTAACCCCTGCTAATGACTGAAAGCCGACCTTGAGGGGATGGGTGACAAGTTAAGCAAAATGTCTACTTGTCAAGTCGAGTGAGAAGAAACTCAAGACTGTTACGTTAATATCAAACCGATTCCCAAAAGAACTCTCAAACCCTTATAAATTTATGAGATAAACCCTGCTGGCGATCGCTAAGCAAACAGTATTGAGAAGAAACTAGCCATGCTCCTGTCTGCAACACTACCAGATATTTATTTTTGTAACAAATTGCGTAATAGCCAGCTATAGGACTGAAATTTTAATAAAACCAACAATAGAGCCAAAAAGGAGCTGAAATAAATAAATTACTCAAGAGCCAAAAACTCATAGTCGAAGGTACTCCGCCTTGAGAAGGTGAACTCTGCTTCAACTTCGTCAATCGACAAACAACTTGAATGACAGATGGAAAAATTATCACAATCTCTATCACAGCTTGTAAAAGAAGCTTGTAAATATCCTCCTGGGAGCAAAGAACGCCAGAAAAATTTGACGAAAATTATTAGATTAGTAAATAGTCAATTGTGGCAAGAAAATACTCCCTATTATGAGGATGCATTGCAAGAAACTTGGATTTATTTTTGTCGGAATATCTGCGAAGGAAAACCTGGTAAAGTTTACGATTCTGACAAAGCTAGCGTTGTGACTTGGCTTAACAATTATCTAAAGTGGCGACTCAAAGATGCTTATATTAGAATCAAAAAAAAGAAGCAGCAAACTGTATCTGTCCAAGTTGATCGCAATAATCAAATTATCGATCCAATAGATAATTTACCTGCCAAAGCGGATATTCCTCCATTACTAGAAGAGATCGAGAAGTGGGCTGGGGAAGATCCTCAAAATAAGTTACGTAGAATTTATTTAGAGAATCATCCTCAAGTTACTTCTCAAGTCTTAATTCTAAGACGATTGCCTCCTGAAACAGCCTGGGAAAAGTTAGCAGAAGAATACGGCGTAGCAGCGGGAACCCTAAGTAGTTTTTATCAGCGTAAATGCAAGCCATTATTGCGAGAATTTAGTAAATCTCAAGGCTATATATAAAGAAAAGGGCTACCGACTTAAAGCGAGACACGCTGGCTTTATATTAGTTTACAAACACTCTCTAACAGGAATAGTTCTCAGAATATCTACCTTATATTCGAGCGAGAGTTAGCCAGTCCGCTGGAGGGGTTACAGCCAAGGTCAAAAAGCAGATGTTATCGGGGATTGAAGGAAGTAGTCTCCCAAAAGATGAGAGACTATTATCAATAAAGTCTAATTGTTGAAAACAGAATGCTTCAACTCCCTGAATTATATAGCAGCCATCTCAAATGCCATGGTTGAAGCGGATCTTCGTAGTCAACGTCGAGAACGTCTTCAAAGAAAAAAAATGATTCAGAAAAAGTAGAGAGATAAAACTAATTAATTTTCCAAATTGTAACGCTTCACAACAGGCTCTTGACTAATTTCCTCTAAACCAACTTGTTGCAATAAATCAGTCCAAATAGCAGCGATCGCTTTATTTTCTGACTCTGTTTGTCGTAGGCGATCGAGATTAGTTAAAGTATCGTACCAAAGCCCATTTTCTGCATAAATAGATACCCGTTCTAAGGGTTGAACTGACTCTAGCTGATTGTTAATAACTGGATTCAATTCTACTCTTTCTACCCATCCTTCTACAAAATCATCAGTTGTATCCTCTCGATTGCACATAATATTGAAATACCAATGATAACTCTTCCCAGTTTCTAAAGTAATCTTATCTTTAGGAAGAGTTAAGCTGACGATACCAGGTATTTTATCTAAGATAAAAGTAGTTTGATAAATTTCATTTTCCGCTTCATCCTGAAGAATAAATTCAACATAAGTATTAGCTGGATAGGCAACATAAAACCAAAAAGTAGGATGGTCAAAAGCTGTTTTGCCCCATACATAAGTTTTACTTTTTGTTTCAGTTTCTATAGATATTTTAGGCATTAAAGCAATCAGAGGAGTAATCTCTTTTTCTTGGTTTGCAACTTCACATAAGCTATGGCTTCCTGCCCCTTTTCTGCGACCTCCAGGGGCTCCGTTATCTGTTACAGGAGGTGGATTGAAAGATACTTTTCTAGTTTGAGAAATATTGTTACTTGATTGTCGAGATTGTGCTTTTATTCCTGAAGTATTAGCGAGCAGACTTATCATACTTAAACTAAAAGTAATAGTTAAACCGATCATTATCCTCTGTCGAGATGAGTTAAGTAAAAACATTTTTATTTTTCTTTCTCTAAACAAAAAATAGTAATTGAAAATTGCTAATAAAGAAGTTTATAGATTAATTACGAATTATTTTATAAGTTATTATGGTAGTGATTACTAAAGCTAATGCTGGAGGTATTAGAGGTATCCATCCTCCGTGAGTAAAGAGAACCAAGCAGATAGCTAATATTCCTATTAAACTGCCAGTTACATTGAGAACTAGACACGATCCATGAGTAGTAAAAATAACTAATATCCCTCCTACCATTGATGCTCCCCAAATCCAAAGCACTTCAACCCAATTGCTCCACCACCACAGTAGGGGACGTTCATCTAAAACTGCACTAATAATTTGACTTACCATTTGTGCTTGGAGAAAAACCCCTGGAATTTCTTCTCCGTAAGGTGTATCAAAGAAATCATCATACTTTTCCCCTCTGGCAATAGTACCGATAAGGATGATTGGTTGTTGCACTCTCTTTACCAGGGTAGAAGGAATTCCCTCCTCTAGTACTTTTTGTAATGAAATACTATTGGCAACGGTTTTAGGAGAGGAGTAGGAACGGTAATTAAGAAGTATTTGATAACCACGGTCATCTAGTTTTTGATATCCGCTGCTATGATTATTTAATCTCTTAAGAATTAGATTTTTAAGCTGCCATTCTCCTTTAGAGGTAAGTTTAGCTGTCATATCTTGTTTCTGAGATAAATAATGCAAGGCGAGTAATGAGCTTAGGGAATACTCAGTATCACAGGGGTCTGTCGATTCAGAAATCATACTTAAAAGATGGCGACGGACTACTTTATCTTGATCCAGAAGAACGTCACTAAAACCCCATCGTTGTTTTGGTATTTCTTTTTCTTGAGGTGGAGGAGTACCATAAAAGTCTTGATTATTTTCAACAGAATGAGCCTTACAGATAACAAAAAAACCCTCGTCTTCTTGCAGACGGCTAGATAAAGCAGGAGCAAAACCGGCTGGTCGATAAATATCTAAGCCAATAGTAGTAGGATTGAGCTTTTCTAGTTCATCTAATAATTTGTTAAGAGCTCGATCTGATAAAGATTCTAAGGAACTTTTATGCTTCATTCCTTCTTGTTCTTGATATTTAATATCAGAGTTATCGATGGTAACTACCAAAATGCGAGGGTCTGGCTTTCCTTCCCCAGGGCATAATTGCATCAGGCGATCATAGGCGTATAATTCTAATGGTTGGAGTATGCCCAAGCAACGCACTCCGATTATTAAAGTGGCGATCGCTAAACTATTGAGAACTACTTGAACAAGTCGATACCATTGAGGTTTTGATTGCTGGAAAGGAACTACTTTGCTAGATTGAGGTGTTAGCTGGTCTGAAGTTACACTCAAAAAGTCATTCCATTTGGGTGGTATTACAGTAGGATTTTGGAAAATCAACGGCAACCAAGTTGCACCAGGGTAATCAGTAAATTCTTCCAGTCTAGCTTGTGCCTTACGAACAGCAGTATATAAAGGCTGTCCTGAGTTATATTCGGTTAAAAATTCTTTTAAAAAGGATTGAGCAACTAGATCTGGTACTATTTCCTGCATGACAATAACTACTGGAATATGCAAATCAGCTAGTCTTTGGGCTAGTTTTAAACCGTCACAAGAGTTAAAAATTGCTATTTTTAAGCCTTTACTAATTGCTTCTGTTAGAGCGTTTTTAAACTGATCGTTCGTTAAACTTTCTCTTTCACTAAGATAAATTCGACCGGCATTGGTTTCTGACTGGCTATGACCAGCAAAAAAGAATATATCCCAACCTTCATTGTCTCGTAACTTTTGAATTAGTTCTCTGGAATTAGGCTGGTGTAAAAAAACTGGTTCGGTATTTTTTAAATCATTAATTGCTTGTAAATCTTCTGTTAAATCGATATTTTTACTATCTCCAAAAACAGCGAGAATGCGAACTTTATTATGAGTTGTTTCTATTAAAGGAAGTGTATAGTGTTCATTCGTACTGTAACCAATACCTACATCGGGATAATCTGATAATAAATCCCATAGGTGCCAAGGTAGTTTCCATAGTTCTTCTTTTCTGGCTTTAATTATTAATCTTATTTCTTGAGAATTACGAGCTAATTCTTGGGCTAACCTTTCGCGGATCTTTTGCCAATTAATATCTGCTGACGGTTGTAGCCATGATTGCATATTGGCTTCTAAACGTTGAACTTTTTGCCAGCAATCTGTCACTAAATCGCTGTTAGCAATATTCGTAGCTATACTTTCATCAATATCCCAGCTTTCACCATTTCTATATATTTTTCGATATATTCCCGTCACCCGATAAAAAGATTGTTGCCAAGATTGATATAAATTTTCAATATCTGTATTTGCAGGTAGTTTTCCTTCAATTTCTACCAAGGATTGACCTCGATCTTCTTTGATTTCTAAAGACACTTCAAATCCTTGCTGAAAGTTTCCATGTCCGATTTTGAGAATTGCTACTCTGCCCATAGCTATATAATTTAAAAATTAAAAATTAGGCATCAAAATTTTCGGTAAAGCTGGCATTATCAAGAGTTACCTGTACTTGAAAATTTGTTCCTGATGGAGGAGTAAAGCGCAGTTGAATGCACTTATCTTTACCCTTACCTTCATTATCGCTTCTAGCTTCTGCTTCTAAATAGGTTTTTCCCTGAGAGATTATGCTGAGTTTGAGATGAGGAGGCAGCTTAATTAACTCATTAGCAGGTTTTAATTGTATCCAGACTCCCACTCTATCCTGAGTTTGAGGCATGATAGCTACAATCAAAACAATTTTTTGACCTTCCAGTTGTATGCCTAAGTCAATTAGCTTGCCCTTTTTTACGCCTCCATGAGGATTGCCTGGATCGATCTTTCCTAGGCTTAAAGCAGCTTCCCAACGAGTTTCTTCCTCTTTAGCGGTATGCAATAATTCCGTTAAAGCTTTGATAACTTCCGGGTGTCCCCCACCAATTTTTCCCAGTACTCCAGCAGCTTGAGTGCGTTCTTTTTCAAGGTTATTGGGTTGTAGAAGCTGAATTAGGGGAGTAATTGCTTCTTTGGTAATAGTTTCTTCTGTATTTTGATATCCGCGTACAGGAATTGGTTCAAGGGGAGTAAAAAGAGTTTCTACTGTTTGCCAACCTTCTTCTATTGTACTAAATACCTCTTCTTCTATTGTACTAACTACCTTCTGTAACCATTGTCTCAAATTTACTGCTTGGGAACTAAACAGTGAAACTTTAGCTGATTCAGTTCGTTTTTCAAATAATTTTTGCCTCCATTGAGGATTAGTCACCAACATCGCCCATTGTGGGAAAGGAATTGCTAGACGAGGGTAATACACTGATGGATTACCTAATCTATCTAACAACTGATTAGCTGTTGCTAAAGATAATCCCGTTTGAGTTACTAATTCCTGTTTGGTTTGAGCAACTTGTTGGTAAGATAATAATATCTCTGTGATATCTTCCTCTAAATATTCCTGACTGATATAGTAAGAGCGATCGCTCTTATAATATACTCCTTTATCTTTCAATTGTTGATAACTAACGTATCCTATTACTCGCATCCAAGCTTCGTCAGGAAAGTCTAAATTTACTTGAATGGCTAAATAATAATCTGCTTGCCATTGAGGAATATCAACCCACTCTTGAGGTATGTCAAATTCTTCGATATCAGTCGTCTCACTGGGAATTAATACTATTTTAGTTTGACCTAAGTTGATAATACTACCGTTAACAAATTCCCAAATATTGGCTAGATATTTCTTGTCAATTAAATTAGACTCGTTACTATCTTCTTCTAACCAAGCTTCTAACCAGGGGATGAAAGTTTGCCAACAGAGATCGTTTAGGTAAGCTTGACATCGACTAGTAGGATTAGAATACCATTGCGATCGCAGCCAAGATTTCTGTTGTATTTTCTCGGTTATTTTCAACCATAATTGGTTAGGATAACTAATTGATAGTTTACGTAAACTCAACATATTTTATGTTTTCCTCTTTAACTAGACTTATATTTCTAAATAAATTAAAGCGGTTAATAACCAATCATCAATAACCGATCTAACTTGTAAATTATTTGAAATTAAATCAATACCCAAATGATTCTTAATCCACTGAAGTAGATGTTCCTGTAATTGCTGCTTTGCTTCATATATAATTTGACTGACACTACATTTAGGATAAAGATTCATAATTTCTTTTTCATCTATTTTTTGACAATATCGCTTCTTAAGAATTTCTTGATTGAGAATAGTTAATTGCTTAAACCCATTTAACAAAACCCCTTGAATAAGATTTTTATTATGATTTATTAGCCAAAATTTAATATATGCAGTTTGCCATTTATTGAATTTTTCTTGAAATAATCTTCTTAACTCGTTTTTGATTTCACTAATGTCATCCTCATTAATATTTTTTTCGGAATTTATTTTTAGCTTGATTTTTTTTAAAGTCATTTTCTGACCATAGCGTAATTTCAGAATATATTGTTTTTTATTGTCCAACTCTTTAAGAGATTCAAGTAATAACCCATCCAGAAGACTTTCCTTATGAGGATTAGCAAATCTGTCTGATAAAAATGTATCTAGATAAAGTTCAAAATCGAATTTTTTAATAAGTAAATCTCTCAATCTATTCAATAAAGGAACTTCAATATATTTAGAGATATAACGGGAAATAGTTCCTTGGTGTACTCCTAATAAACTAGCCAACTGTTCTTGATTTAAAATAGCTAGTCGATTAGCATAGCACAATGGCATAATTGCCCGACGTAATTGTTGAGGAATTCTACTCTTAATTCTGTCAAAATTTGTTTCAATTTTCTTTATTTCTTGCCTTAATATTATTTCAACTTGCTCTAAAGAATCTGACTCTTCGTCTTGACAATCTAAATCTAAAACTATCCAATTATCAATCTGTTCTTCTTGTCTTTCATAAATATCTGCATCACGAGAAATTTCAATTATTTCTTCAGCTTGTCGTAGAGCTTCAATACAAATATTCATCCATTTTTTGAGCATTTCTGATGTTAGCTCTTTTCCAGAAGATACTTGTAGAGGAGCATCAGGCTGAAATCTTTGGGTATTATAATAATTGGCAGCTTCCGCAAAATCCGAGTTTCCAGGTTCTGGCCATCTTTGATTTTTTCTCTGAGCAAAATTATAAACTCTATTGTTTTTATAAACTGGTACAAAATATTGCCAAGCAAAAATATACTGAGAAATTTTGGGTTCTCTTAAGCCATATTTTACTAAAGCTTTTCGCAATTTTTGTCCGAAATTATTTAACTTTCTGAGACTATTTACATCTACATTACACAACAAATGCCAATCTGATTGTAAATCTATGTTTTCTCTAATTGAGTTTTTCAGTATGCTGAGAATGTAAGTTTTAACTGAAGCTTTCTTCTCATTTTGAGGATTATACTTAGCCAGATATATTTTTAATTTCTGTGGTTGGCATAAAATTTCATTGGTCAGAGCATAAAAGTCTTCTGACTTAGCTGCATAAAAAGGAAAATGATGAAAATTTCTCCAAATTAAATAACAGCGGTCTAAATCGAGATAAGCCAAGAAATGCCAATGAGCAAAAGGGCTTTCCAAATCCGATTCTGGCTTATTTAGCAAAATTTCGCCAAAATATTGGACATAATCCGGCTCCTTCCATTCTGGATGTAACTTAGCCAGCCTTTCTATTCTCTTTTTTAATTGATATTGCACTAGAGGTTTAAATGGCGGATAACCATTGTTGTTGGTAAAATCGTAAAATGTGTAAAATTTATCACTCATCTACTGCTCCTAGTAATGCCACGGGCATCACAAGTCTAATTAAGATATAGCAATTCTCCGAAAGCGTGAGGTTTGTTTACCTTGGCTATGTCTGGGGAAAGGGCACCGAAGAAGACTTGAAAATAAAACTAATCAATTTATGGTATCAATATCTGGATATATTAAGTCTCTTCCTGAAGATTAAAGGGGGAAAATCTGTACTCCATAAGTTTAAGAACTGCTATGTTCTACTAACTTATTGGGGAATCCCCAGATTTTTATGCACTGATTCTTTGGCTCTATTGCCCCTTCTTAACCATTAGACTTGTCCGAAAATCTGCATATAAGTCTGTGACTAGCTTTAACCGAGTTGAAAATCTTAGGGAAAATGCCAGTCGGTACGGGAACATCCATGAAGATGATTAATTGACCAGAGTCTCACATGCATCAGTTTGTAAGAACTACCCGCCCTAGTGGTCTGTCAACTTTAAATTGATGGGGTTGAGACAAGCAGGGGGAGATACTTATCGATCTTTATCCCTCAATTGAAGCCAAAATTAGCTTCTTTTCCTTGGACAATTCTCTTTTTAACCGTAACAAGCCGCTTGTTTCGGCGTTGCTTAACGATTTGAAGATAAGCGTAGTGGACTTTCTTGAGATTGTTAGCGATCGCCTTTTCGGAGGCAGCCAACTTGTCTGTTGTGATCAATAAGAAATGCTCAAAACCCTTCCGCATCAAAGACACAAGATTCTTAAGCAAGGGATTTGCTGTTTGTCCAGTTCGGCTACCTAATTCAAAGTTAATCCAAAACTTAGTTTCAGCTTCCAGGGTGATGAATACCCATAACTGCCGCTTTTTTCGCTTCAAATACGACCAAATTTCGTCCATTTGAATAAAAGTTAGAGTTAAGCCAATTAAGGTACATAGGGCTAAGTGAAACCTCTGACTCTTTTTTCCCAACGCTTGTTGCCATTGGAGTATAGTTCTTGAGTCTCGCTCTAGGACGTCGGCAATTTGGTCACAACTTAGCCCATAAGTGGTCATCTTCGCTGTCTGGACATATTCTTGAAAACTCCCATGATGCCCAAATAAAGATGAATAGGCCATTTCTGAAAAACGATGCTCTCCTCCATGAGCTGTAAAATCTCTGTCGTCTTTGTACATCCTTGAGGACTGGGTAGGTTCCATCTTTGGTGATGTAATTCTCTGGTTCCAAGTAGTAGGGGCAATCTCGACAGGGACAAAAAGCGCACCGCCCGCGCCCTCGGTTTCCGAGCGCGTAAGGACGGAGCAAGCACGGGGAAAAAGTGGATGGATAAGTTTGGGGTCGTAAGAGGGAATTGTCATCCAGTTATTTATTGGCGATCGCTTGCTAGTCACAATTTTCTACTTTAGCTGATGCAAGCCCCTTTTGGCAGCACCTCCACTGTTTTGTAGGGACTACCTAAAGATAAGTACAGGGTGCAGTCAAAAGTAGTTGGTGAGGCTCCAGGGCGATCTCGAAGAGATCCGCGAAGCTGCGCGCTAAAACTACAAAACTAAACCGTGTAGTTTGAATTTTTCGAGGTGCCCTGAAATTGTTCCCTCAAAATATCTGACTAAAGTACTACAGACTCGAGTAGACGTGAGCCAGTCTCAATACTTGAAAATCTCGCTTTTAGTGAGCACCCTTTAACTGTATGGTCCGAAAATTTATCCTGTTGACGATAGGAGCGTAAGCGAGGCAGCGAAGCTGATCGCGCCTTCTGGAGCGAAAACCCCTGTCCATTCTCATGAAGCAACCCTTCATGAGAATGGGCGAATTGAAATCATAACAAGTGCCAGAAATTCTCATTTATTCTCTCTCTA
>JASJEK010000393.1 GCA_030064915.1 Xenococcaceae cyanobacterium MO_234.B1 | reverse complement strand
AGAGGAAATGGCGATAGTCCTAAAGTAGGGCAGGGCAAACGCATCTAAATTAACGTTAACGTGAGCGTCCAACAAAGAAATATCTAAATTTGTTAGGTAAAACTCTCTAATTACTAGAGAAACTAATTGAATGGAAACAAGATAGATAATAGGTTTAATACATGGTTGGATGAGTAAAAATATTATCTACAAAGTGATAATTATTCCTACAAAAGAGTATGTAAGGGAAGAAGACAGATATTATGTGATCGGAGATATAAAAGGTGGTAGAGTGTTGGTGATGGATCGCACGTTACTGTGTAACAAGAAACAGATTAAGTTATTAGAGGATACTAAAGATAGTGCTCTCTAATTACGGTTGTGTTTTAAAAAAATTTAAAAAGACAGAATAAACCTGCAATTATCTAATTTTTTAGACAGCTATCCCAAAGAGAGAATTAACAAATTTTATTTCCGCTAAAACATCTTTTTTACTAATTCCTTCTACTTAACCTTTATAAATCATTCTCATAATTTCTATTCCTCTAATTGTTCGCCCAAGCAGTGTAAAATGACTTATATCCTAGACTAGCATTTGTAATTCTTTTGACTCCTCTATGGTCTTGTTATACTAGATTATTGAGATATTTTACTTGCCTAATTTCGCTTTCTTTTTCTAAGACTTTTTCTGCTTTTAGCTCTTCAATAGCTGGCTGATATGCAGCATTTTATCCTATCGATATATTTTAGGTATATAGCGTTTCTCGTACTCATGAGGTACACTTCCATTGACATCAAAAACTGAGTTGAAGGCGATTTTGCTCTGCGAGTGTGACTGCACCGCCAAGTGTTAGTAGAACCTGTCTCCTTGAAAAAAAAAGCAAGTACAATGACACCAGAAAAATCAATAAACAGAAAATTAGTCAATGCAGCCTTATTCTCTTGATTTGAGACAAAAAATTATCGAAGTATATGAACAAGAAAAAATCTCAATTAGGAAAGTAGCTCAACGTTTTCGTGTTGCCAAAAGCAATGGAGCAAAAATTACTCAAACAATATCAACAAACAGGAGATATTAAACCAAAACGTCAAGGAGGAAATTCACCACCTAAAGTCCAAGGAGCAGACCTATTAACTCTGACAGAAATTATTGAAAAGAATAATGATGCGACCCTCGAAGAGTTATGTGAATTACTCGAAGAGCAAACAGGTATTAAGGTTAGTCGAGCAACCATGGGAAGAATTAGTCAAAATTTGGATTATACATTCAAAAATTTTCTCCAATTGAAAATTTTTGGTCAAAAGTAAAAGCTATCTTGAAAAAACTTAAAGCAAGAACCTATAAAAATTTAATTGCTGGGATTTTTGATGCCATGTTGACCGTCACTCAACAAGATATTCGCAACTGGTTTTCTCGTCTACTTATGTATTGCGAAAAAATAGGTGTTGATCGAGACGACAAGTAAATATAGAATCTTTACATGATCGAGATTTTAGCTATTGTATAATACAAATTCACTAATGGATTAGTGGGCAGAATTTATCTGTACTGCCATTAATTCCTTGACGAAAAGTGATGATGACAAGCAAGAAAATTATTGGTATCTTGAGACGACCATTAGCAGAAATCTTACAAGACTTGGTGCAGACTATACCTTCTGAGATGCTTAAACAAAGACTGAGACTTAGAAATAATAATAATAATGATGTTGTATTGCAGCCTGTAATTTGCTATTGTACTTAGTTTTTTTCAATAAGGGAATTAGACGAAAAAAAATATCCCATAATCTGCTAGAGTTCATACATAGCTAAGACTCTGGGAGAAGATCAAGATGGAACTGACTGGGGAGCTGAAAGCTTTGTTCATCGAAACGGCTCAGAAATTGAAGGGACATGAACGACGGATATTTATGGCCAAGGTTGTGAGTCTCTTAGGTCCAGGAGGTCAACGTCAAGCTGAAAGCGAGTTCGGATGGAATCGAGGTACTATTCGCAAAGGCAGGAAAGAATTGAGTAGTGGTCTTCGCTGCGCCGATGCCTTCTCTTGCCGAGGTCGCCACAAGGTAGAAAAGCGATTGCCCAATTTGCTCGAAGATATCAAATCAATTGTGGACTCTCAGAGTCAAATTGACCCCAGTTTCAAGACTCAACGTCTCTATACTCGTTTGAGTGCAGCGGAAGTGCGACGCCAGTTGATCAAACAAAAGCAATATAGAGAAGCGAGCTTACGAGCGTGAAAAGACGATTGGCCGACGCCTAAATCAGTTGGGCTATTATCCAGCCCGAATTGCTAAAACCAAACCCCTGAAAACAATTCCACAAACCAATGCCATCATGAAACAGGTGAGTGAAATTAATCAAGAAGCCGACTTTGAGGAAACGACACTGCGGATTTCCCTTGATGCCAAAGCCAGAGTCAAATTGGGAGAGTTTGACCGAGGAGGCAAAAGCCGAGTCAAAACCTTTGCCAATGATCATGATTTCAGCAAGGACAGTTTGGTTCCCTTTGGGATCTTGTTGCCAAAGTTGGCGGAATTCTTTTTATTTTTTAGTGCCTCCCGATTCACCAGTGATTTCATCGTAGACTGCCTAGAACAGTGGTGGGAGAAAGTGTCAAACCGCTTTGTTCATATTCAGACTCTGGTTATTAATCAAGATAATGGACCAGAAAATCATTCTCGTCGAACCCAGTTCCTCAAAAGAATCGTCGAATTCGTCCAGAAATATCATCTCAACATTCGTCTGGCATACTATCCACCCTATTACAGTAAGTACAATCCTATTGAGCGGACTTGGGCAGTACTGGAAAACCATTGGAATGGCAGTCTCTTAGACGAGGTAGAAACAGTGCTCAATTTTGCCCAGACTATGACCTGGAAAGGCAAACATCCTACTGTGAATCTGATTGAACAGACTTACGAAAAAGGGGTTCGTCTCAAGCCCAAAGAAATGGAGCGGTTTGAAGCTCAGGTTCAACGCTTATCAAATCAAGGACAAGAAAAGATGCCAGATCTGGGGAAGTGGTTTGTTGATATCTCTTGGGATAGTGCCTAATCATGGGATGATTTTTTCTGTCCAATTCCCTAAATCTAAATCACGAAAATCTAAACTCGAGTTAGACATATTGGCGTGAAGTATGGTTACTTCTTATGCGCTAAATGCTCATAGGGTGCCAACGTCTGCAAACGAGTATCCTCAAGTGGGTATCCAACAGTAAAATGATACAAGCTTTGATATGCGACATTTTCTACTCCAAGAATCCCAGAATGTACGGGGTCGTCAAAAAAACAGCCAATTCCAGTGCCTCGAAGCCCATGGGCTTCAGCTTCAAGATAGAGAATCTGGCCTATCATACCTGCTTCCCAGAATAATTCTGGGTATCGATATTCGTTCGATGTTATATGAGGAGCAAATCTGGCGATCATCCCAAGAGAAAATGCACTTTCACCTGCAATAGCTTGGTGACAACTAATTATTTCAGCTTCTTTACGCAGATCTCCGTATGCCAATCCATAGAGGGGAAGATTGCCATCCTTTTCTTCCCACGAAAAATCCTTTTTGCTTAGTCTCCGTATCTCTTCAAAATGATCCTGGTTTCGACAAAGAAAATAGAGCCCCTGAGAAAGCCCCCTGACATTATGCACAAAAATAAGCAAATGCACCTGACTGGAAGTTCCAATTTCAACATCAAAAGGAGCAGTATTTTCAACAGCTACAGTTCGTGCTAAACAGGTAAAAAATTCACGTTTTTCAATTACTGATTTTTTTTGGTGAAAGTCTACAGCACTACGGCGCTTGCGAATAACGGCTGCACCACTAAACCCCATGGCGTCATCATGGAACGCTATTTTCAAAGGTCGCTGATAACTAAAATTATCTGCTACAATGTGGGGCTTATGTGCCAATTTTGCTGCGCGATCAATTGCCTCCCAACGGTGGTGGCTAGCACTTAGGGGATTTGGATCGCCTACAAAATCAAGCTCAGAAATGGCACTGATAATGTCGTGAGGAATACCTTTGTTAATTGCATCCCTTGGTACTTGGTTTGGTACTATACTACAAATTAAATCGGGATGCTCTTCATCCATTTCTGGCCACGTAATCTTATCAAATCCTAGAACATTTTTTTGCTGATCTGTTGATAGCTCGCAAAGTGCAGCAAGCCTTAGTCCAAAAAGGTTTGCAGCAAAACTTACTGCGGCAACAGCGTGGCCCACATCGTGATTACAGTAGCGGTAGGCTCTTTCTCCATATTTCCATGATTCACGCCAAAATATACTGGTAAAAGCAATGTAACATCCTTCACCTCCAAGTAGTTTATATAGCTTTTCTGACAGTTCGTCGGGGAAAGTTGCTCTGAGTTCTAAAGCGTGAAGAAACGGATTATAATGGTACATACCAGAAGAAAGCCCATCTGCATTTGGTATGAGTACATGGGTTTCTGTTGGATGTAAATTGCCGCTGGATGGATTCATCCGAAGAGACCACCTGGACTGCGCGGTTGATTTCCAGGCTGATAATCCCATACTCAGTTCAAGGATTCCAGAAATTACCTCAAGGCCAATTCTTCTTTTGTCAAAGACCCGGCGTGTAAAGAGTTCAGAAACAGTAGCCTTAGGATCTTGCTTCAGGAGCGAGAGCGCTACTCTATTCGTGTTTTCGTAAAACCGAAAAGGAATAGGTTGGGTTTCCCAATCCATATATCCCAGAGAACGAGCATAGTGATCAAAGTGATGTTTGGTTAATTCATGGTAGTGTGTTATTCCTAATTTTTCCACTTTGTACTCTAAATATTAGATGGAGTCATTTTTGATCGAATAATTGTGATCACAGTGCGCATTAACTTCTATACTCAACGGTTGTCGAGTAAACTTGAGTCAACTTGGATTCTAATCTCTTTGCATTGTGATGGGTATTGTGACGACATCATAATCGAAACACATCCACCAACTGCTGCATTCTACCAGTACTTTCTTCTTTAATCAAATTGACTCAGGATACTTTTAAGTGCTCTTTTAATACTGTCAATGCAATGGCTTTTGCTTTCATGATTTCATTAGACTTAGAATACCAAATACTCTCCTCAAAATTAACAAAGGCTCCTTCATTTGATTTCTCAGAAAAGCCCAAACTATTATTCAACAAACTTCCATATAACTTTTGTGTTGTCTCTTCACCAGAAACATCGTGAAGCTCTATTTCAAATTCATACTGTTTTGATGTACTGGGAACAAAGTGTTTCACGTTATATACTTTGGTCTCATAGTCATTATTTACAACAACTAAAAAAGAGTTACCCTTACCATTGTATTCAAAAACTGAATATGGAAAGAACCCTACGGACTCCCAGCGCCCAAATATGACTTCTTCATTCGGTACAGGTGTCAACATTGAAGTGCATCCACAAATCACCAAAGTGATAATTCCTACAAGAAAATTTTTCATATTCTTAACCTTATTCTACACAATGATAAAGTGTCGGGCTCGGCACTGACAGGTGTGAAGACACACTTTGTTACTCTTATAGATAGTACAATCAAACCACTTACCTTAACGACCTGATCTTAAATATATTATTGCTTTCAATAGTTTAAAATGACCTTGGCATTAGAACAAATAAGTGTCACAGGAAGGATTGCATAATGTCGCAGAATTTGATGGAAATCTTGAGTAAATTTAATATATTCGTCAGTTCCAGTTATTTGAAATGTCTCAAGCCCAAAGAAATGGAGCGGTTTGAAGCTCAGGTTCAACGCTTATCAAATCAAGGACAAGAAAAGATGCCAGATCTGGGGAAGTGGTTTGTTGATATCTCTTGGGATAGTGCCT
>JASJEK010000392.1 GCA_030064915.1 Xenococcaceae cyanobacterium MO_234.B1 | reverse complement strand
ACTAAGGAGATAGGAGCAAATCAACTCTTATTTCCATTATTGTCATTATTGTTGTAGACTAGACTGTTGTAGACTAGTCATTCCAGAAATGGTAAGCTGTGATGTTTTTTGGCAAATTGTTGTATATGGCTAGATATTTTCCCTCACTATTTACCGAAGTTAAGATTTCTTGGGTAAACTGCATAAACTTCAGTTGTCAAGACTAATGACTCTAGTGAAGTTTAGCAACTTAAGAATTTTGTTCTTAATCTGCTAAACTTCTGTTGTCAAGCTGACTAACAAAGTCATAAGATCAAATTGAATGGGGGAATGTTAAGGATAACAACTAGATATGACAAAGCTTTTAGCTATTTCGCCTTGGGTCAGCTTCTCTACCTTGAAACTTAGTATGCAAGAGAGACCAACCATGAAAATTCTCTTAGTAGAAGACGACCCTGGGGATGTAGAACTAACTCAGCAAGCCCTCGACCAATCCCAACTGTCCCTTGAGCTTCGAGTAGTTAGCAATGGAGAGTCGGCTCTAGCTTTTCTGCGCCAAGAGGGAGAGTATAGTTCGGCTGAGCGACCCCACCTGGTGATACTAGATCTTAACCTTCCCGGCTTGCACGGGCTTGAGGTACTGGAAGAAATTAGAAGTGACAAGCATCTGTTGCCGATTCCCGTGGTTATTTTCAGCACCTCCTCAGCCCCTGAAGATATTAACAACAGCTACAAGTTGGGGGCTAACTGCTATCTCCAAAAGCCCACTGACTTGGAAGATGCCTCGGCAATTGTCCAGTGGCTCGAAAATTTCTGGACCAATGTGGTTTAGCTAGAGGTTCGAGAGGGTTGGTTCAATTAACTGGGACTGGAAGAAACAGGAAGAGTGAAATAAAAAGTACTTCCCTGACCTGGTTCTGATACTACCCAGATACTACCGCCGTGACCTTCGACAATTTTACGGCAAATTGCCAGACCGATGCCGGTTCCTGGGTATTCGTTGCGGCTGTGTAACCTTTGAAAAATCTGAAAAATCCGCTCGGCATATTTGGGATTGATACCAATGCCGTTATCCTGGACGGAAATTAGCCACTCTGACCGCTGCAACTGAGCTTTAATCTGAATCCGAGGGGTCGTATCCCCCTTAAACTTAATCCCATTGCCAATCAAATTGAGAAATAACTGGGCCATCTGTGTAGGTGAAGCCTGAACAGTGGGAAGGTCACTCACTGTAACTGTTGCCCCCGTTTTAGCCATAGGGATACTTAAATCTTCTAGTACTTTTCCGACGACAGAGTCCAAGTTAATTGCTACCAGACTTGAATCATTCCTCCCTAACCGGGAGTAGTTCAAGAGAGCCTGAATCATTTGGCGCTGTCTCTCAGCAGCATCAATGATGTAATCGAGATATCTTTGAGCTTTTTCATTTTCAGTGAACTGACCTTGGCACTCTCTAGCTAAAAGTTGGGAAAAACTCTTCATTTTTCGTAATGGTTCTTGCAGGTCGTGGGAGACAATATAGGCAAATTGTTCTAGTTCCTGGTTGGAGCGAGTTAACTCAGCAGTACGTTGTTCCACCCGTTTTTCCAATTCTTCATTGGTGCGACGGAGTGCTGACTGCGCCTGTTTTAGTGCTGCTTCTGTCCGTTTGCGTTCAGTGATGTCAGTGGAGATGCCACAGACTCCATAAACTTTCCCCTTAGCGTCCCAGAGGGGAAACTTAATGGAGATATAAGTATGAAGACCGTCATCTTGAGGGACAGTTTCTTCAAATTCTAAAGACATTTTTGCTGCTAGAATTTGGAGATCGTTGCTCATGACAGCCGCCGCAATCTCAGCCGAAAAAATTTCGCTGTCGGTTTTACCGATGATTTGTTCTCTGGTGAGATGAAACAGCTTTTCATACTGGCGGTTAATGAGCAGGTAGCGACCTTGGACATCTTTCAGATAAATAACATTTGAAGTGTTATCCATAATGGCTTGTAGCTTTTCTTGACTTTCCCGTAGCGCCAACTCAACCTGCTTGCGCTCGCTAATATCCCGGCACACGCAGACTAGACCGTATTCAGTGAGGGTGAGGGATACCTCCTCGGCAAAGGTGGAACCGTCCCGCCGTTGGCCGGTTGCTTCTCCCTGCCAGTATCCATCCCGCAGGAGAAGGGGAAAAATATTCTGCTCAAACCGTTCCACCTCATCAGGGGAATAGAGATTCCGCCAAGTCTGGCCGAGCAAATCAGTTGCATCTTCATAGCCAAAAAGTTGAAGGTGGGACTTATTGAGATAAATGTATCGCTCTTCGGTGTCGAGAATAGCAATCCCATCGATGGCAGCTTCCACTGCTGCTAACTGTTGCTTGAGGGTTCGTTCTGACTCTATACGTTCAGTCACGTCGGTCTGAATGCCAAGGTAATGGGTGAGGCGCCCTCCCTCATCAGAAATGGGGGAAATGCTCAGTTTGTTCCAGAAAAGGCTGCCATCCTTGCGGTAGTTGCCCAGGACCACGGTACAATTCTTTCCCGTTTTGAGGCATTCCCGGAGTTCTACCAGTTCGGGTTGGGAGCGATCTTGACCCTGTAGAAAGCGGCAATTGCGTCCGATGACTTCGGCGGCTCTATAGCCGGTGATCCTCTCAAAGGCTGGGTTGACAAAAATTATCGGGTAATCCGGTTGGCGGGCATCGGCAATGACAATAGCATTTTGGCTGGCAGCAATGGCCCGTTCCTGCAACCGAAGTCTTTGTTCCACTTCTTTGCGTTCGGTAATATCTCGGGCCACAGCGTACAAAACCCCTTCTTCCGGAAGGGGAAAGGCATTCCAGGCGAGCCATTTATAGGAACCATCTGAGCAGCGATAGCGATTTTCAAAGCTGACAGTCGGCGTACCTTTGGTGAGCTTGCCCATCTCAGCTAGGCTTGTTTCTCGGTCATCTGGATGGACAAAATTGATAAAGGGTTGTGAGAGGAGTTCCTCTTGGCTGTAGCCAATTACTTTCTCGAAGGCTGGGTTCACCCGCTTGAAATAACCGTCTGTGCCAGCAAGACAAAATAGATCGACAGAGAGAGAAAAAAAGCACTCTAGCTCTTGCTCTAGTTGTTTGCGTTTAGTGATATTAACTGCTGTGCCCAAAATCTGAGTCGGAAATCCTGCTTCATTGCGGGAAAAGACTACTTCCCAACTGTAAAACCAGAGCCATTCCCCATTGGCACGACGAACTCGATACTCAATTTCAAAAAGCTCCTGCTCTTTGTTGGTAGCAATTTTTTGGTGATGTGCCAAGATCTGTTCTAGCTCATCTGGGTGAAAAAGATGGGTATAAATTTCCCGGCCCATTTCCCCAATGGCTTCGGGAGTGTAACCGAGGTCGGAGGCTAGCTCCCGATTGGCATAGATATTGCGCTGTTGGTGCAAATCATAGATGTAGAAGAGGTTGGGCGTAGCCTCACTGATTTTTTGCATTAAATACTCAGTGTTTTTGAGCTGACGCTCTGTCTGTTTCTGATGGGTTACATCGCGGATAATGCCCAAAAAGCCAATGATTTCCCCAGTATCGTCTTTAACTACTGTTCCCACCGTTTCCCCCACAAATTCTGTTCCATTGCGACGACGATAGTTAACTTCATAAGGCTCTCGTTGTTCCACAGCACTGAGATTAAAGCGCCGACGACCTTGCCGCTGGTATTCGGCTTCAGAGGAGTAGAGAATGACGGTTTGCTTCCCAATGAGTTCTTCTATTTGATAGCCAAAGAGATTGAGGGCTGCTGGGTTCAAAATCTGGATGCGGCGGTTGGTATCGGCAAAGATTACTGCCTCCGAGAGGGCATTAAACATAGCTTGGAACTCAGCCAATCTCACACAGGTTAATTGCTGAGTAGCTGGGGGCTGCTGCTCCCGAACCGTGTTGCTTACAGTGTCGAGAAGAGATGGGAGAAAAGTGCTGGCTGTGATTAGCCCCACTGGTCGATTTTCACCATCGACGATGGGGAGGTGAGTAATCTGGTGTTGTTGCCAGATAGAAGCAACTGAACCCCAATCTTGAAGTTGGCTCACCGTAATAGCCAGAGGGTTTTTGGTCATTACTGAGGCCAGGGACAATTCTGTCAGGGGAGTGCCTCGGATAGCTAGCTTGACAAGCTCCTTCTCAGTCACAATGCCGACCAATTGCTGATTTTCCTGGACTAAAGCGCAATCTTGCCCCGTTTGCTCCATTAGAACAACTACTTCAGTCACTTTCTGTAAATGAGAGACAATCAAGGGCTGGGGATTTAGCGCTCCTTCGAGGGAGAAAGAATTGAGGGGAATTGATTGCTGATGGTTCATGTTAATCTGTGATTATCCAAGTGTTCTACCTAAACTGCGCCAATTGTTTTTCAATCCAACTTGAGTTAAATATGGATTTATAAATGGGATTACTCACTTTTAACTTACCCTCTTGCTGGACTACCAATCCCGAGAGGAGCAATTGCCTATGTTGGGGACTGTCCCAGGCTGCTACTGTTCCTTGTTGCCAAATCTGTTGGTAGATTTGAAGTAGGGATACAGCATCTTCTTCACCGTGCAAGAGTCGGTGGGCAATGGTGCGTAAATGTTCTGGTTCATCAAAAGATTCCCAATTTTCTATCACTTGAGTCTGAATTAAGTTCTCAATCCACTGAGCTTCTCGGTTGGGAGGAATAGGAGTCGGACAATCCCTAATCATCTGACAAATTTTCTGGGTCAGAAAAGGTTGGCCGCCAGTCCAAGTTAAAATTTCCTGGAGTAGAAGTTGGGGATAGGGGCTTTTACCTTGCAATCCCATTAGTAAAGGTTGAGCTTCATGGATTTGAAACCCCTTTAGTTGAATTGCCCTACCTATATTAAAGGGAGTGCTAATTTTATCTTGAATTAACTGAGCTGGGGTAGTTACTCCCAGTAACACAAAGGTCAAGCGCCTAAATTGGGTCTGGTATGCCCGCTGATTGTAGCAATTTCTCAGCAGCCGAAAAAAATCGTCCAGAGGAAAGTCTAAACTCAGGACACTATCAATTTCGTCAATAAAAATCACGAGCTGGCCAGGCAGTTTGGGCAACAATAGGGTTTCGATAAACTCCCCCAAACGCTGTACTGGGTCGAGGAACTGATGCTGCTGCCACCAAGTCTCAATGTTGATTTGAGCAGTTAAAGCTAGACTTTTGGCTAACAGATAGAGAAACCCGGCATACCAACGCTCCCGACTCGTTTCGGGATTGACCAGCACAGAAACATCGATGGTTCCACAGGTAATCCCTGCTGCTCGTAATCTTTTCAGAGTTTGCACTCGCAAGCTGGATTTGCCCATCTGTCTTGCATTGAAGACATAGCAAAACTCTCCTCGTTTCAGGGCTTCATATAATTGGCAATCTGCACTACGAACTACATAACTGAGGGCATCTCCAGGCAGACTGCCCCCAATTTGATATTGATAGTCATCTGATTGTCCTTGCTTTTTTAGCAGGGCATTTTCCATGACTAGTTCGGCTTGAGTGGCTTGGAGCATTTCCAAGGTTTGAGAGAGTTCTTGTCTCTGTTGTTGCTGCTCTCGACGCTGGCGCTGGCGCTCCACTGCGTATTGCATCGACCTAACTAACAATCTGCCACTAAATTCTCCTTTGACTAGGTAATCCTGCGCTCCTTCAGAGAGAGCTTCCATTGCCACCCGCTCATCGCTATTGCCAGTTAAGACAACAATGGGCAAAAGGGGAAATTGAGAATGAAGTTGGCGGAAGGTCTCTAAGCCATATTCATCCGGTAAGGAGAGATCTAAAAGTACTACATCGATTTCCCGCTCCTCTTGCAAAACAGCTATGCCTTCTGTGA
>JASJEK010000391.1 GCA_030064915.1 Xenococcaceae cyanobacterium MO_234.B1 | reverse complement strand
TAGGAATTTATCTGGTTTTTCTGGTCGGGTGTATGTCCCCGCAAACGAGTCAAATACCCTCAAACCAGAGGAATTTAGTTACTTCCTCTCAGGTTTCGTCTCAGGAAATAACATTAGATGAAACTTTGAAAATTGCTATGGGTCAAACTATATACGTTCCCATCTATTCCGAGATTCATCACTTTAAGAATAGAAGTTTTCCCTTATCTGCCACCCTAAGCGTGCGTAACACCGATCCCCAAAATCCTATTATCATTACTTCCGTGAAGTACTACAATTCAGATGGCAAATTAGTTAGGGAACATTTAGAAAATCCCTTGCGGATGGCTCCACTGGCTACAACTGATTTTATAGTTGACCAAAATGATCGCACGGGTGGCTCAGGTGCTAATTTTCTCGTGGAGTGGATTGCAGAAACAAAAGTCTATGAACCTATTGTGGAAGCGGTGATGGTTAGCACTACTTCCCAACAAGGCATATCTTTTCTCAGTAAAGGTAGGGTAATCGAGAGTAAAGCCGCCACTGTAACTACTCCCCAGCAGTAGAATTGCGGGGGGTACCCAGCCGAGACTCCTCTGAGTTGGGAAGAGCCAATTCAGCGTCAGTCATGATTCCTCGTATTTGGTCAGCGGATTTCTTGATCACACTGGCAAGTGGCACCGCGATTAACAAACCCAATATACCTGCGAGTTTACCGCCAATCAACAGAACAACGATGAGCCACACCGGATTGAGTCCCGTCATTCCCCCAGTCAACCGTGGAGCCACCACATTATCATTAATCTGACCGACGATGATGGCAACAAGCAGAACTTTCAACCCCAATCCCAGATTTTCGAGAGCTAGCAGCAAACTTACCAAGATAATAGTAAAGGCGCTGGCATAGGGGATCAGGGTAGTCATGCCAATTCCACAGCCGAACAAGACGGCATAAGGTACGTTCAAAAGTAGAAAGACGATTGTCTGAGCAATACTCAAAATTACCGCCAATATTGCTTGACTGACAAAATATTGGGTAAAAGTCTGCTGTATTGTTTGGCTTAGCTTTACTCCCCACGGCATTGGAACCCAGCTAAAGATTCCTCTCCAAACACTCTCCCCTGTCAAAACTAAGAAAAGAGTTAACACAAGGATCAAGAGAATGTTGAAAATGCTGCTAATGGTTCCGAAGATAATGTTAAAAATCTGACTGCTGAGAGATTTAAGAGCCTCAGATAATTTTTGTGCTGCTTGGGTGAAGACTTTACCCAGATTGAAAGCCAATTCTTGATTAAGCTCTAAGGATAATTGTTGCTCGATCGCCCATTTTTCTAAGTTTTGCAGTTGTTGACTTCCTGACTCAATCCACTGGGGTAAGTTAGAGAGCAATTCGCTAAGTTGCTGTACTAACAGGGGAATGATAATCAACCCCAAGGTTGCCAGAATCAATAGGGCTAAGAGAAACACCAACGTAACGGCCCAGCCTCTTTTGAAACCGAGTTTCTGGAGCCAGCCTATGGGAAAGTCTAGCAAAAACGCAAACAGAGCAGCAGTAATCAAAATGCTAGTAAATGGCTCTAAAAAATTAAACAGCAACCACAATAGCCAGCCGTTAAGGAAGATGATGGGAAATAATAAGCCCCAAAATATCTCACGTGGTAGTTGAGTGCTAGATTTAAACATGGTCACCGAAGAGCAAATAGAAAAAAACAGGTTTAGTCATTACACGGTAATATATTCAAAAGTGACCAAAGAATCTAGTCTGTTGAAACCACAAAACTCTACTCCAAAATTTTCCCAGAACTTCCGCCAGCAAGTTGGAAACCAAACTACTCCTCTGTTAGAGCAGTTTGAAGAGCTTGCTCTGAGCTTGGCTGCTAGAAGTCCAGAGGAAATAATTTGGCAACCTCCAGAAAACTTACAGGAGTTGTTGGATCATTACTTAGATACCTTGTCAATAGTTTATCTCAAAAAATATGCAGTTTTTTCTCAATGTTTAATTCAAGTTCTGAATGAAGAAAATTACTTGCTCTATGGATTAATTGGACGAGCCATCATAGAACATACTGCTATTCTCCGCTACTATGTCACCAGTAAAATGTTACCCTTGGCTCAAGAAGTTGTTGCTGATGGTATAGTAACTGAATCTGAAATTGAAGAACTAATTCAGTGGCTAGATAAGCATCTGACTGGACGTCGATTTGATTGGAATAATTTTTTAGCCGATCATTTTCAGCAAATCGAAGGATTAAAACCAGAATCAGTGGTTCAACCAGCTCAAGTTAATATTCTGACTTGTCTTGAGAAGTGGGGACGAGAAGATCAGTCGATTATCCGTTTGTATGAATTGTTTTGCGATTTAGTTCACCCCAATCTGGGCAGCACCCTTTTGATTACTAGAGTATTAGATAATCAGTTAATTGTGGGTGGCGAGAGAGGAAAACCATTAGGACAAGAAATTTTCAACCGCACCTTTGGGGAACTACTGGAGTTGTTTCAGGAAGTTCGAGAACAGTTAATACAGCTTCAATCCTTAAAGTTTGGAGAAATACTGCGATTAAAACCATAAATGCCCCTCTTATTTCTGCCTCCTGCCTTGCCCCTAAGGAGCCGATCACTGAAGAGCTAAAGCGTAATCATCCTCCCGAAAAGATTCTACGATCTTCTCAATCTCATCCGGTTGGGTAGTTGCATAATCAAGAGCAGTGCGACCGAGTTGTAAACTTGCCTCTAGAGTTTCTAGGACAATTTCTGTCGCTCCAAGTTCCTGTAACTCAGAACTGTGTTCTAGATCCCGCGCCCGACAACTAACTGGTAAGTTAGGATTAATTTCTCGAATTGTTGCCAATACTTCGTTACAAGCATCAGGTTCACTAATAGTAATAATTGCTGCCTTCGCTTCACTCACTCCGGCTGATCTGAGTATCTTACCATTAATGAAATCAGCGTAATAGACCTCGTAACCCTCCTGGCAAGCTTCCTTCAAGCGATTCGGGTTGGTTTCCAGTGCCAGATAGGAAATATTCGCTTTGCTCAACATATTGGCAATGGTTTCCCCAATGCGACCAAAACCAACAATAATAATATGATTCTCTTGTCCTTCTTCAGCAGTAGCTAGTGGCGCTTGTTCCTCACTCTCAACTGAACCTGCCGTAGCAACTGTAAATTTCTTGGCTGCAAGAATTAGTAAGGGTGTCGCAGCCATAGTTAAAGCTACTGTCACTAGGATAAATCGATAAAGATAATCATTGTAAACTCCACTACTGAGACAGATACCCGCTACAACAAAGCAGAATTCTCCACACTGGGAGAGCAGCAAGGCTACGCGAACAGACGCTCGGTGACTTTTTTGAAAAATGCGACAAAGCCCATATAAGACGACCATTTTAATCAGCAGAACCAAGAAAGCATCTCGGAACAATAGCAGAGCATTCTCGCGAATTAGGGCAAAGTCAATTGACATTCCCACTGCAATAAAGAATAGTCCTAACAGCAGATCTCGACGTTGCAAAAGTTCCGCTTCAATTTTGTAACGGAAATCAGAGTCTGATAACATCAAGCCAGCAATGAATGCACCTAGAGTCATGGATAACCCTACTTCCTCCATCAGCCACCCTGACCCAAAAATAATCACCAGCAAAAAGGCAAAAGCTAACTCATATGATTTAGTGTTAATTAAAATTGGTACCACAAGGGGTCCCAGAACGCGAGTAGCAAGCCACATCAGGGCAAAAACCCCCCCTATCTTAAGTAGAGTGATGTAGAAGGGTTCCCCTACAGTCGGGCCAGCAGTGTTTGCAGCCATCAGGGGGATAATTGCCAGCAAAGGTACAACAGCAATATCTTGCATCAACAGAATGCTAAAGGCAGCCTGTCCCTGTTCCGTTGGCATTTCTCCTTCTTCGTTAAGGATTTGTATGGCTATCGCAGTAGAGGAGAGGGCAAGAGCCACACCTGTCAGTAAATAGACCTTAAAGGAACCGTAACCAGCTTGGTCGATATATGAATCGGCAAAGAATAAAACACCACCAATACAGAGTCCGGTAATGAGGATTTGGAGCAGTCCCAAGCCAAACACCATATTGCGTAAAGCCCAGAGTTTGGAAGGCTTGAGTTCTAACCCAATCAGGAACATGAGTAGCACCACTCCATACTCAGCAAATTCTCGGACTCCTTCTATATCGTTAGTTACTTGTAATAGAGATGGCCCAACAATGATCCCAGCAAAGATATAACCTAAGACAGAACCCAAACCGACTCGCTTAAAGATGGGGACAAGGATAATAGCAGTAGTAAACATAACTAGCACATCCAATAGCAGACTATTATCAGTCGCAGTTTGAAATTCTGACCATATTAGGTGAAGTAAATCCGACACTGGATTACTTTGGGAAATAGCAATACTTGAAGTCAAAAAACTCGTCATGGAACGCTCCTTATAATCTAGAAACATTGAGAAGAATTTAAATAGACATAGGCGAATCAATATATGCCCTGGGCTGTCCTATCTCATAGGTAACACCATATTCAGTTAGTTTTTGAGCAATTTTGTTACTGGCAATATCCAGCAATTGGCGACGTAGTTCCATTGATACTTCATTGCCAGAACTCAGAATAAATAAACTAACTTGCCCTCTCGTAGCTGGCGATCGCTCCCCGTTGCCATTGGCGTTACTAAAGTTAACCGCTGTACTGCGAGGATCGATCCCCCAAATATCTCTAGTGCCAGTAACTATTACCTGACGGATTAGAGATTGTTCTTCAACGTTAATTCCCTGGGGAAATCTTATATCCACAATTGCCATGATTTTGCCAGCATTAGTAAAATTTTCGACACTTTCCTTAGCCAGAACATTATTGGGGACACTAACTAGTGTTCCTTTCCCAGAAGTACGAATTTTCGTCAGACGCAATCCAATCGACTCTACACGACCAAAAGTACCATCTGGGAGTTTAATATAATCATCCAGGGCGAAGGGACTGTCAAAAAATAGCACGAACCCACCGATAATTTGCTCTAAAATTGTTTGAGCAGCAAAGGCAATCGCAACACCGCCAATGCCAATGCTAGCTAGCAAACCAAAGATGTCAATCTCATGAGTTTCAGCAAAGATGGTAATGACTACAAAGAAAATAGCTAAGCTAGCCAGAATCTTACTTAATAGAAAAAAACTAGCATCGAGTTTGCGCCCCTGGCTAACACTCTCTTCCACATAGAGCCTAAAAAAACGGCTAATCATTTGATAGGCAAGATAACAAAGGGTGATCGCTACACTTAAACCAAGAGTAATTTCTAGAAATGATGTCTTAATTATTGGTCTGAGGAGCAACAGGAGAATATCGGCGATCGCTAGTCCAAAAACTATCTGAATTAAAGATGAAGAAGGCTCAACTATGTCTTTATAGGCGATCGCTATTTTAGAAGAAGCAAAACGCTCCAGCAGAAATTGGCTCAATTTAGGAAATGCGAGAAACCCTAACAAAGCTAAACTTCCAGTCAATAGGAGTGAATTAACAAATTCAAGAAAAGGAGCGATGTCCATAGTTAAAAAGATTGGCAAACAATTAACGGGTTGAGTGACTACTCCCGACTCTCATCCGGAGGATAGAGAGCGGGCTTCTCCAGCTCACGCTAGAGACCTTGCTGTCCTATCAGATATATCTGGTTTGCGCCACTTATCTAGGCAAAATGCCCCCGACAGCCCGACTTGACAGCCTATTTCTTTCCCCCAAAGTCCTTGGGTACTAAGCATTTCTATGCCTCGATTACA
>JASJEK010000118.1 GCA_030064915.1 Xenococcaceae cyanobacterium MO_234.B1 | reverse complement strand
TGTTAGCCGTTTTTTAAATAAAATTTTGCTGAGGATTTGTTGCTGAGATTTGGGAAATCTAACTATAGCCCTGGTCTTGCCCTAGGCTTTATTTTGTCTGACTAAATAACTGTTTGCTGACTATTATGTTTAAAGAAATTGCTCCTGATCAAATCAATGCTGAGGAAATTAAAAATCGCATCTTGGCTTATGCTTCTTTGCAAGCAGCAGAAACAGTAGTTGATGAAGATTACTGGTACGGTAATATTTCTACTTATACTCTGAATTTGCGCCGTTCTGGTATTTATGGCGAAAAGCAATTTAGTGATGTTCTTACCAGTGGTGCAGATACCACTATCAATATTGGGAAGTATGCTTACTTAGAAAATGAAATATTCCTGCGAGAAACTTCCCATCTCGATGAGCTCAATTTTGTTAAACAACTGTATCAAGCTTTTTTAAGAAGAGAAGCCGATGCTGGTGGTTTGGCTGGTAATGTAGAACAGTTAAAGAATGGGGCATTAAGAGAAAATTTAGTCATTGGATTGCGTAGTTCGGGGGAAGCAGATGGGGTCTTTCTCAGGGTTACCGCTTGCTTAAATGATGAAAGCTTTGTGGATATTGCCCATCGTGTCTATCTCAATCCTAAATATAGTCAATATAGAAAACCAGATGATGTAGCAGCTTTAACAGAAGGCAAATCCAGAGAAGCTGTATTTCAATCTATTAAACAATTCCAGCAGACTCAGATTATCTTGCAAAATCTGGAACAAGACTTTTACCAAGAAGACCAAGATTTTCTTAGTAAAACAGAACACCTAGATAATTCAAGTTTTGTGCAAGAATTGTATCGCACGTTTCTCAAACGAGAAGCAGATCCAGGGGGTTTAGAATCCCAAGTAGCCCAACTAGAACAAGGAGTCTCGCGCCGAGAAGTGCTTTATGCTTTAAGAACTTCAGGGGAAGCAGCTAATGTATTTGTGGATTTAACTTCTAACTTAGATAATGAAACTTTTGTGGAAGTTGCCTATCAAGCTTATCTGAAACAAGAATTAAATCCCCGTTATAAACCAGCTTATGTGGAAGCTTTAAGCCAAGGTAAACCCCGTCAAGAAATTTTAAGTTAAAATTTAGCATTACTGGTTAGGTAATAATATCAAGCTCAACGGTAAAGGTTTGGCAGTGCCAAACCTTTATTCATAAGTATATAAATAAAAATACTGTTGCTTTTAAGAGTTGTTGGGAGTTATGAGGAAGTCAATTAGTTAATTTCACTTAGGTATAGAGAAAATATTTATAACAATTATAACAATATTGTTATTTTCACGGATGTTTTAGGAACTATAAGAAAAACCTTTATTGAGTTTATGGTTATTTTTACGGAGTTTTGGGAACTATAAGAAAAACCTTTATTGAGTTTATGTTCAGTAAACTCTCGTCTTATGCTTGTTCAAACAAGAGGCTCCCAACCTATGAGTCCGCCTGAAGACTCTAATATTAGGATTTTACCTGGTAATAGCCCAGTAGCAATTATTCTGGCGATCGCTATTTTGATAGGTGCGATTGCCAAACTGATTCAGGTACTTGTCCCTGTAATGATAATAAAAGATAAAGAAAAATCCAAGTATAGCAATACAAGTAAAGATTAGGACATTAAATTGAATTTAGAGGCGAATAGCCATTCGCCCTTACAGGATTTTTGTGTCCTAACCCTCTGACTTATTGCTACAAATTAGATTATTCGGTTGATTATAGCCCCTGGCATTACAAATGATACCTAAACTAGGGGCTTATTAACCTCAAACTTAATCTTTTGACTAAACTGATAGTAAATTGGATATTTTGGGAACTCTTAAGGAAGGCGTTTGAAAACATCGCGTCTTTAATGAAATCCCATGATACCAAAACGTCAAAAAATTACTCTAGCTGTTCCTTTTGCGGTATTTCCTCCGAATAATGTACGTTCTCGTCGAATATTTCATCTTTATCGTCATTTAGCCCAGGATTTTAACATCGAGATTGTGTCTCTAGCTGGTGCTGGTGAACCTGCTTTTCAGGGAATTATTGCTCCTGGTTTAACGGAAACTAGAGTACCTAAATCCCCTCAACATCAGAAAGCAGAGATGGAATTGGTGCAAAAGTTGGGAGCAAATGTAGCAGATGCGACTCTACTAGAACTATACACTCTGAGTCCCAAATATCTCCAAGCCCTGAAAAAATCTGCTAAAAGTGCGAATTTTGTAATTACCTATCAACCCTATTTATTTCCTGCTATACGAGAAGTTAGTAACAAACCTATCTGGTATGAAGCAAGTGGAATTGAAAGGGAACTCAAAAAACAACTGTTACCAGAAAATGAATTAGGACAAGAGTTTTGGGAAGCTGTTTGTGAAGTAGAAGCCAAATGCGCCAAATTTAGTAACCTGATTATTACTTCTTCTCAACATGATGCTCACAGTATTACTCAATTTGAAGATGTAGAATCTAGTAAAGTTATCTGTCTCCCCAATGGCATTGATACAGAACGCATTGAGTTTACTTCCTACGAACAAAGATTAGTTAATAAAGAAAAAGTAGGTTTAAAAGATAGTTTTTTAGCCGTTTTTACTGGTACAGGAAGTCCTCATAATGCAGATGAAGCACGCTCAATTTTAAATATTGCTTCTAAGCTACAAAATATGAATTTTCTGCTCTTAGGAGATGTGGGAGTCTTCTTTGAACCAAGACTGACTCCTCCTAATGTAAGTTTTCTTCCTAGTGCCGATGAAAAAACAAAATCTATTATTCTCAGCCTAGCGGATGTAGCTCTTAATCCTGTTAGAAAAGGTTCTGAGAGTCAATCAATTGTCCTGGAATATTTTTGTCAGGGAGTTCCTGTAGTTTCTACTCGCTTTGGGGTTAAAAACTTGGAAATAGAATCAGAAAAACACTGTTTAATTGGTGATGTATGGCAATTCCCCGAATTGATAGTGACTTGTAAAAAAGAAAATATTGTCAACAAGAAAGTTAGACTAGAAAATGTCAGAAATCATATTAAAAATAATTTGGAATGGAGTGCAATTGCTCATAAGATATTAGCTCAATTTAATTCTTGGAGTTTGATTGCTTAGGGCATAATTGGATAGTAAATTAGTTGCTAAAAAAACTTTTTTTTAGTGTTAAAATTGAAACAAATATTAAGAGGAAATCATGAAACAGTATCGTAAATTCTTGCTACTTACTTCTCCCCGTTCTGGCACTCATATGCTCAAAAGTAGCCTAGAAGCACATCCCAATATTGTCTGTTTGACGGAAATGTTTAACCCAGACTATATCGAAGGAAAGTATCCTTATGATGACAATATGCCAGCTCAACAAGTTTTAGATAAATTTATTTATTGTGATTATGACCCAGAAGTAAAAGCTGTTGGTTTCTGTCTGCATCGTATTGGTTCAAAATTTGGTAATTGGCCTAGACTTTGGGATATTCTCAGAGATATGGAAGATTTGTATGTTCTTAGTTTGAGTCGCGAAAATCTCCTACGGCGTTATTTATCAGTACAGTTACAACAAATTAAAAATCTGGATAAAGCTGACCTCAAACCAATGGTTTTTGAGCCAGAGAAATTAGAGCAAGACTTTAACCGACAAAGGAAAAAAATAGCAGAATTTAACCAGCGGTTTAGTAAGCATAATATTTTCCAGGTTACCTACGAACAGATGTGTAATAACTATGAAACTATGACTAGTAAAATACAGGATTTTTTAGGAGTACCTCCTTTTCCTCTAAAACCAGGAACTGGTAAACGAAATAATCCTCCTATTTCTGATTTTGTCGTTAATTATGCTGACTTGAAAGATAAGTTCAAGGATACAGAATGGGGTAGTTTTTTTGATGCTTAATAATTAATCAAACCCCCTATCTTTTGACCATAGTCTCTTACTAATAACGTGCTGTAAATAATGAGACTATGGTTTGGTGCTAACTAGAAAGTATTTAGTATTTGTTGTTATTTAGGATATTTAGGAACTCTTGAGCGATGGATAATAATAATAAAAGTACACCCTTATTGGGTATTAATGTAGTTGGATATGTTCGGGGAGAATTTGGATTAGGAGAGAGTTCGAGAGCGCAAATTAGATCGATTAAGGCAGCAGATATTCCTCATGCCATCTGCAATATTGATTCTACTAGCCATGGGAATGGGGATAATACTTTTGCCAGCGAATTTACTAACGATAATCCCTACGCCATTAATTTATTGAACTTCAACGCGGAAGCGATGCCCGAATTTTTAGATAATATTGGGGAAGACTATCTCAAGGGTAAATACAATATAGGCTATTGGGCGTGGGAATTACCCAGCTTTCCCCGAGAATGGGAATGGCTATTTCAGTATTACGATGAAATTTGGGTTCCCAGTGGCTATTGTGCTGAGGCTTTATCGGTAGTGTCTCCTGTACCCATAGTTAAGATTATGCACAGTATCAATCTTCCTGCACCTGTTTTGAGTCGAGAAGAGACGGTATTTCCTGGTGCTGACGGAGAAGAAACTTGTTTTCCCAAGGATAAGTTTATCTTTCTCTTTATGTTTGATTTCCACAGTACTCTAGCTAGAAAGAATCCTCTGGGAGTAATTGAAGCTTTCAAACGTGCTTTTAGAAGTACGAATCAAGATGTGACTCTCATGATTAAGTTTTCTAATTCTAAACACTATCCTGAAGAATTAGAGATAGTAAAAGAAGCAGCCAAAAGTCATCCTGCGATTCAGTTTATTGACGCGCGGTTGCCGAAAAAAGTGGTTAATGCTTTATTTTATAACTGTGACTGTTATGTGTCTTTGCATCGTGCAGAAGGTTTCGGTTTAACCATGGCAGAGGCGATGTATTATGGTAAGCCAGTAATTGCTACAGGCTATTCCTCCAATGTGGAGTTTATGAATACTGGTAACAGTTTCTTAGTTAGTTACGATTTGGTTAGAGTTGTAAAAGATAGTGGCTCATATAAAAAAGGTAACATTTGGGCAGACCCCAGTGTAGAACATACTGCTGCTTTGATGCACTATGTTTTCCACAATTACGAAGCAGCTAAACAAGTTGGCTTGAGGGGTGCGAGGGAAATGCAAGATATGTTGAATCCAGCCAATATCGGGAAGAAGATTCGACATCGAGTCGAGCATATTATGAGTAAGATTGCGCTAGATAATCAGCATAGTCAAGCTAATGAGTTACAAGCTAAAGCCTGGAAACAAACTGCTCAAGAGCTACAAGAAGAGCTAAAGAAAAATCAGTTGGAAGTACAACAGCTTAAGGCGAAACTCAAGCTATTACAAGTCTAATTTTCACCTTAGCAGTTATCTTATTGGGAAGATTAACAGCAGACGGTTTAAAACCGTCTTCTTTCGCACATAATGGACATAGAACAAGAGCGCAAATTAGTAGCAGAAAATCCTGATAATGGGGAATTTCATTATCTTCTGGGTAAGACTTTAAGAGAGAAGCAGCAGTGGGAAGAAGCAAAAGATGCTTATCAAAAAGCTGTAGACTTGGGTTTCTCTAGCTGGGAAGTTTATCAGGAGTGGGGGGATATCCTGGTTAATCTGGAAGTCTGGGATGAAGCCATAGGTGCGTACCAACAAGCGATTAAACTTAACGATCGCGCTATAGACTCTTATCTTAATTTGGGGATAACATTATTAAAATTGGAGCTTTTTGCTGAGGCTGTCTCTTTTTTCCGCAATGTTATTAAGATTGAGCCAGAGGTAACTGTTGCTTATGAGTATCTGGGAGAGGCTTTATCGCAAGAGGAAAAATGGGATGATGCGATCGCAGTTTATCATGAAGCGTTACAGTTGCAACCTAGTCTATTACAACCTAGTTTATCTCCAATAGGAGAGCGATTAGCTGATGCTTTGTCTGCTAGAGCTAAGTTAGATTTAAGCACTGCTGTTGATTATTATCTACAAATTGTTGATACTTACGAGGATAAGGGGGAAATATATCTAAAGATAAGTCAAATTTTAGAGCAGCAGGAGAAATTAGACCAAGCATTTATTTATGCTAGTTATGCTGTAGATTATCAACATCGCGATTGGATATGCTCTCTAGCCGAGAGCATCCCTCGCGATCAATCTCCAGAACAGGATTATACTGTTTTTCTAGCAGAGATTGCCTACAAGAGAAGTCAACTGTATCCAGCAATTCCCGAATTTAATATTCCCGACTCTGATTATGCACTATGGCGCAACTATCACACTCGAACAACAGAAGATTTGCGCCAGATTTGTTTACAAGTTGCCCAATTAGAGTATAAACCTCTGATTAGTATTGTTTTGCCCCTAGAAGACGGGGAAAACATTGAACATACTATTACATCTCTTCAAAGACAAGTATATCCCTACTGGGAATTATTAGTAGTTTGGCAAGAGGAAACTTCAGATACATTATTACTTGCTTCTCGGAAAAAGCAGCTAGCAAAGATTGTCAGGAAGTATAGTCAATGGGATTGCCGTATTAAGGTACAAACAGGATCAGAAGCAGATTTAGGAAGTCTGGCTAACCAAGCTTTAGCCATGACGCAGGGGGAGTACATTACCTTATTACAAGAGGAAACTATATTAACTCCTGATGCACTATGGGAATTTATATTACACCTAGAGAAGCATGATAACCCAGACATCATTTATGGCGATGAGGATCGACTAGAAGGGGAAAACACCCTAACTCAACCTTGGTTTAAACCAGATTGGTGTCCTGATTTACTGTTATCTTGTAATTACTTTGGCTCTGTAGTGTGGTGTCGTCGCAGTTTAGTAGAAGAGATCGGAGGTTTTGCCACAGGATATCATCAAGGATATGGTTACGATTTGCTATTGCGACTCACAGAAGCAACTCACAATATTGGGCATATTTCTTCCATTGTGGCGCACCGTCCCGACAAAATTGCTCCAGAAGCTAGCACAAAAGTTATAACCGCAGCTTTGAAGCGTCGGGGAGAGGCTGGAAAAGTCATAGATAATGATAAATTTCCTCATATTAAAACGATACGCTATGAGATTAACAAGCAAGCTCTAGTCAGCATCATTATTCCTACTCGTAATCAAGGAAAGATGCTCAACCAGTGTTTAGAATCGATCTTTGATCTTAGTACTTATCCTCAGTACGAAGTAATAGTAGTTGATAATGGGAGTGATGATGCACAAACCCTAGAGATTATTGCAACTTGGGAAAAACAACACCCCAATCAAATTCGTACTATCAAACTAGATATTCCTTTTAACTATTCCCAGTTAAATAATGAGGCTGTAACTCACGCTTCAGGTGAATATTTACTATTTCTCAATGATGATACTGTTGTTATTTCTCCTGATTGGCTGGAGGCTATGATAGAGCAAGCACAACGGGTTTCTATAGGTGCGGTGGGTGCTTTATTACTCTATCCTGATGAGCGGGTACAACACGCAGGAGTAATCTTAGGTGTTACAGGGATAGCTGGACATAGTTATCGTAACTTACCTGTGAGAAATGTTGCTCCTAAATTAACTACTACTAATTATTCTGCTGTTACCGCAGCTTGTTTGATGTGTCGCAGAGAAGTTTTTGAAGCAGTAGGTGGTTTTAATTCCAACTTAGCAGTAGCTTATAACGATGTGGACTTTTGTTTAAAACTCAAAGAAAAAGGCTATCATAACATCTTTTTACCCCATGTCCAACTATATCACTACGAGTCCCAAAGTCGTCAAGAAGAAGACACTCCCCAAAAACAAAAAAGAATTCAACAAGAAGTAGCTTACATGGATACAAAATGGGGACATATTATCAATAATGACCCCTGTTATAACGTTAATCTCAGTAAAGAAAAAGAAGATTATAGTCTCAACCTCAAACCCCAAATAGAAGTCATTTCTGTGGCGTTAACAGAAGTTTCAGAAGCAGAATTATGGGGATTTTTTATTGATGAACCAAAGATAGGGTGTCTAAAAACAAATTCTCTGGATATTATAGGTTGGGTAATAGGTCGTATAGCTCATGCGATCGCTTTAGAAGTAGTGTGTAATGGCAAGATTATTAATACTACTACAATTAATCAACCAAGAATTGATGTGGAGGAGGTTTATCCCCATATTCCTGCTAGTAGCAATAGTGGCTTTCATGCCACTTTATCCAGTAATATATTACCATTCAATGGTCAATTAATCTTACAAGTCAAATTAGCCAACACAATGACTATTATTCTTGGCACAATTCAACTACAATGTCGATGAACAATCAATTATCTTCCTCTAACAATTTATCTATTTCTCAGATTAAACAATTTCAAGATTATTTAGAAAAAGCCACTAATAATCAAGAAACAGGAGAATTAGACTTAGCAATTTTTTATTATGAAAAAGCTAATAGTATTAACCCCAAAAATACCAGCGTGTATCATGGGTTAGGACAAATATTCTTAAATCTTTCGCGATGGGAAGATGCAGTTAATATTTATCGTCGAGGATTAGAAATCGATCCTAATTCGGATTGGTTTTACTACAATTTAGCGGAAGCACTGATTAAGCTAGAGCAATGGGAAGATGCTATAATTGCTTATCAACAAGCTTTAAATATTAACCCTAATTTACCAGAAATTCAGAAAAAACTGGGAGATGCTTTTTATCAACGAGCGTCTGGAGCTAGGGAACAAATTTTATCTCATCACTTACAAATAATTGAAGATAATCCCCACGATATTCAAAACTATTATCAAGCACTAGAATTAAAACCTAATGATGTCGAATTATATTTAAAATTGGGCAATGCTTTAGTCTTTCATCAGAAACTTGATGAGGCGATTGTTGCTTATAAAACTGCACTACAAATTCAACCAGATTTTACCCCAGCCCAAATTCAATTAGACAACATACTTAAGAAAAATACTGATACAGAAGATAATGCTATAGATAATTTAAGTCCAGAGTCACAATTGCAGCAAGCAAAAAGAACTCTAGATAAGATTAATAATATTAAGCTCCATAACTTCCTTTTTTCTCAAGCAGAAATTGAATTCCCCCCCGTAGAGCAACCTTTAGTAAGTATTATCTTAATTTTATACAACAGGGCAGAACTAACTTTAAGTTGTTTATATTCAATTTTGCACAATAGTTTTAAATCTTTAGAAGTAGTTATTATTGACAATAACTCCAGTGATCGCACTTCCCAATTATTAGATAGAATCCATGGTGCTAAAATTATTCGTAACTCAGAAAATCGCCATTTTCTTTTAGCATCTAATCAAGCTAGTGAAATAGGGACAGGAAAATATTTACTCTTCCTCAATAATGACGCTCAAATATTAGGAAATAGTATTCATGCTGCGGTAACAACTATTGATGGCGATCGAGATATTGGTGCGGTAGGAGGTAAAATTATTCTCCCTGATGGTACTTTACAGGAAGCAGGAAGTATTATCTGGCGCGATGGCTCTTGTTTGGGTTATGGTCGAGGAGATGATCCAGAAGCATCTCAATATATGTTTCAACGAGAAGTTGACTATTGTTCTGGTGCATTTTTGCTAACTCCCCGTGATTTATTTCTAGAATTAGGGGGATTTGATGAAGCTTATCAGCCAGCTTATTATGAAGAAACTGATTATTGTGTCAGGCTACATAAAGCAGGAAAGAAAATTATTTATGACCCCAAAATAGCTATTTTACACTATGAATTTGCCAGTTCTGCTAAACAGGATAACGCTATAGAATTACAGCAAAGAAATCAACGTATTTTTAATACTAAACATCAAGATTGGCTACAATCACAAACCACTCCAGATATTGCCAACATTTTAGCTGCTAGTCAAAAGAAAGGTGAGCATAAATCTATTTTATTTATTGATGACCGTATTCCTCATCCCTATTTGGGTTCTGGTTACACCCGTAGTCATAAAATTCTCAATATTATGAGTGATTTAGGTAATTTGATAACCTTCTATGCTACAGATATTAGTTATTCAGAATCATGGCAAGAGGCTTATTCTGATATCACTAATAATATAGAAATTATTAAAGATTGGGGCTTACAGAAATTAGAAGAATTTCTAAAAGCAAGGCAGAATTTATATGACATTATTTTTATTAGTCGTCCCCACAATATGAGTCATCTTAACTCAATACTAACTCGTCATAATTTCTTAGAGAATGTCGAAATTATTTATGATGCAGAAGCTTTATACTGTTTGCGAGACTTTGCTTATCAAGAGTTACAGAATAATCCCGTTTCTGAAGAAATAAAGCAGCAAAAAATTCAGGATGAACTAGCTTTAGCTAGTTCCAGCAATTTGATTATCTCTGTATCGCCTTTAGAACAAGAGAAATTTATCGAGTATGGTTACCAACAAGTAAAAGTTTTAGGACATTCTCTTCCTTGTTTCCCTACTCCTAAGCAATTTAGTGAGAGAAAAGACATTCTCTTTGTGGGAGCAATTTACGATTTACAGTCCCCAAATGCAGATTCAATTATCTGGCTAAGTCAAGAAATATTACCTCTAATCAAACAAGAATTAGGGGAGACAGTTAAATTAATTATTGTTGGTAATAATTCTGTTCCAGAGCTTAAAGAAAAGATAGCTATGCTCGATGAATCTTCAATTAAAATAGAAGGAAGAGTCGATAATTTACTGGATTTTTATAATTCTTCCCGTCTGTTTGTTGCACCGACTAGATTTGCTGCTGGTATCCCTCATAAAGTACACGAAGCTGCTGCTTATGGGTTGCCTTTAGTTACTACATCTTTAATTGGTAAACAGCTACAATGGCAAAATGAGCAAGATTTATTAGTAGCAGATAATGCTCAAGATTTTGCTCGCCAATGTATTAGACTTTATCAAGATGAATCCTTATGGCAAAGATTGAGAGATAATGCCTTAGCCAAAGTAGAATCTCAATGTTCTCCTGAAGCTTTTACCCAACAACTAAAAAATATCTTACTATAATAACTCTGGGTGATAATTTTTATATATTTGAGTAGTAACAAACCTTTGAACAGACACCTATTTTAACTATTAAATTAAGATATCAACTTATGGAAGTTAATCAAATATATGATACTTTTCAAGAAAATAAATTCCTCACTAATCTTTTATCTCAAGGTAATCTTCTCTTTGTTGGCGAGGATGAAAATATTAATTACTTAAAAAATTATGCTACTAAGCATCAGCTTAAAAAGTCAAACTATTGTTATTCATGGCAAGATAATAAGCAACAAGAATTCTTGTCTAAAGTTCAAAAGTTTAATCAATGTCGGGGAATTGTTATCGCTTCTGTAAAGAATGAGTCGGGAATTTTTATTACGATTAGTCAGCTACTAGCTAATAGGGATTTAGATATTCCTGTATTAAAGCTATTTGATGACATTTTTGTCAATTTTATGGCTCAAACCAATCTGTTGCAATCTTCAGAGTGTAATTTTAGAAAACCTACAGTATCTTATGGCATTCTAACTCTTCCGCGCTCAGGATCAACATTTTTATGTCATCTTTTAGCTGCTACAGAAAGTGCAGGATATCCTACGGAACACTTAAGAAAACCTGCTTTTACATTAGCTAAATATTGTAATTTTCACTATATTCGACTCCTACATATTCTTATGACTCATAGAGTCA
>JASJEK010000390.1 GCA_030064915.1 Xenococcaceae cyanobacterium MO_234.B1 | reverse complement strand
TGTACGACGAATAGAAACTTTGCTATATGAAGATTTTGTATCGAAAATGTAACCACACGGCAACTAAAGTTGCCCGTCTCGCGCTTCCACCCCGACTTAAAAGATCGGGGCTACCGCGCTCGTCGCGTAATTATCGTGTCCAGAAACAGGGAAGTATCTTAAAAATGGGCAAGCAGCAAAACGCGGTTTAAATCGAGTAATTGCTGATGCTGCCTGGGGGGAACTGAAACTCAAAACTAAAGCTGTAGCTGCGAAGTTAGGCTTGATAGTTGCTGAAGTTGACCCCAAGTTCAGTAGTCAACAGTGTAGTTGTTGTGGCTACACCTCGCCTCTAAATAGAGACAAAGAGAAGTTTCTTTGTGAAGAGTGCGGATTTTTGGAAGATGCAGATGTTCAAGCTAGCTCCAACCTGCTCAAACGTGGACTTAAAATTTTGGGAATCAGTCCGTCCCAACTACGGCAAGTCCTGCCGAAAGTTACGCTTAAGGAAATATCATCGGGGTTGCTCGATGAGCCTAAGAACCCTCGGCAATTATGTTTGTTCGAGTGGAGGGATAGTCAGGTAACTGATTATCTAGATTCTGCGACCATAGCGTAGCTTGGTCCTAGAGCAGTCAACCAATATCATTATCATTAGACTTATTGCAGAAGTCGGGAATCTGGTAATTTCACCCATACGTCAGAGATACCCCCCTTGCAAAAAGGACTGGAAGCAAGAGGTCTATCCTAAAACAGTTCTCGCCTTATTATTCCGAAGTTTTACCAGAAGATTCAGTATCTTCTGACTTATTGGTTTCACTATCTTCTGATTTTTTCTCCTTGTTACCATAGTATCTTCGATTACGATTGGAGTAACGAGAAGATGGTTTACGGAATTTACGAGCATTAATTTGATTGCGCTTGGCTTTTTCTTTTTTAGCATTGCGACGTTTCGCCATTATATTTTCCTCTTAGAACAGCAAAACGCTTCTGGGTTGCTACTAGTGAACTAAGGTAGTGAACTTCCAGAAGCGTTATTAAATTTAGTTTTGCAGTTTAGAAACGATTATTACGACGACCACTGAAAGACTTTCTATTATCTTCTCTTGGTCTAGCTTTATTAACTTTCAGTTCTCGATCCATCCACATTGCACCATTGAGAGTTTCAATAGCTTTGTTTTCTTCTGCTTCAGTTTCCATTTCCACAAAAGCAAAACCTCTTACGCGACCTGTATCGCGATCTGTCGGAATATGTACCCGTTTAACAGTTCCATATTCGGCAAAAACATCGTGAATATCACCCTGGGTAATTTCGTAAGATAAATTACCTACATATATCGACATAAAAAAACTATCTCCTCAGTCAGAGAGTGTGTATAGAGATAAGATTTTGAAGTGAAACCGCTCAATACTAAGGAAAAAACCTCTGAATACTGACTTAAATTCTATCTTCGATCTTGAGTCTCATGTCTAATCATAACATCTTTATTAGAGATGTACAGGTAAACTTTTCTAACAATTCGCCAGTAAAAGTAAAAAGAATTTACTGATGGCATGGAGAATTAATCCACTGTTGCAATAGAGGATTTACTATTTCTGGTGCTTCATCTTGGGGACAATGACCCAACCCTTCTAAGGGAATAAACTGATCTACTGTGTTAATTTGCCCTAATTCTCTTCCTAGTGCTATGGGTTCCCAAGGGTCTTCTGTTCCCCAGAGTAAAATAGTAGGACAAGTTAGACGGGGTAATAAATCTTCTGGTAACGCACCCTGAGAATAGCGGGTGAAAGCACAAAAAACATCTGCTGCGCCAACATCTTTGGCAGGAGTCATTAAGATATCAATTAATTCATCACTAACAGCTTCAGGACGTTTATAAGCTTGAAACAGAATCTTTTTTACTACTTCTGGTTTGGCAATTTGCTGAAAGAAAAAATTACCAATACTTCTATTTGCTAAAAGTTTTTGTAACAAAGCTGCACCAGCACTACGATACCAAGGTAATTCTTGACGTTTGCGATCGTGTAATAATCTTAGTGAGCAATTAATGGCTGCTATTCCCCTGACCATTTCAGGATTATCTACCGCAGCTTGCATTATCACCACACAACCAATAGAATTTCCCACCAGAAAAGCAGGACTTCCCACAACTTCCCGACAAAAGTCTGCTACTAACTGTCCCCAGGTTTCAAAAGTGTAATCTACCCCTTCTCCTGGAGTGGGTTTCGCAGAAGCACCAAACCCAATTAAGTCAATGGCATAACAACGACATTCTTGACCCAAAACAGGTAAATTTTTGCGCCAATGACCCGAAGATGCGCCAAAACCATGCACTAGTACCACCGCAGCACCACTTTCTCCACAACTTTGATAAGTGATGGGAAATCCGCGCCAATGCCATGTTTTAGGAGAATCAGAAATAGCTACTGTAGAAGCAGATGATGTCATAGGATTTGTACTTGAGTATCTGTAACATTTCTTAAAAAATAATATGAAACAAACTATTATTCAAGTTGATGCTTTTACCTCTACTCCGTTTCGCGGTAATCCTGCTGCGGTATGTGTTTTAGAGACCCCCCAAGAAGCAACCTGGATGCAGTTAGTGGCTAGAGAAATGAATCTTTCGGAAACTGCATTTGTTACTAAGCAAGAGGATGGTTTTAATCTCCGTTGGTTTACTCCTACCACAGAAGTACCGCTTTGTGGTCATGCAACCCTAGCCAGCGCCCACGTTTTGTGGACTAAAGGACATTTAGCACCAGAGCAACCTGCTCATTTTTACACTTTAAGTGGTTTATTAGTGGCTCGCAAACAAGGAGAATGGATCAAATTAGATTTTCCTGCTAATATTTCAGACATTGTCACTCCACCACCAGAATTAGCCCAGGCTTTAGCCGTAAATCTTAAGGCTACTTATCAAAATACTTTGGGTTATTTAGTTGAGGTAGAATCTTCCGATATTATCGAAAACTTACAGCCCAATTTTGGGTTACTTAAAACTTTATCTGTTCCTGGTGTTATCATTACCAGCATCGCAGCAGCAAATTCAGAATATGATTTTGTGTCTCGTTTCTTGGCTCCTAATTTGGGTATTGATGAAGACCCTGTAACTGGTGCTGCTCACTGTTGTCTGGCTCCTTTTTGGCGCAATCAGCTTCATAAAGATAGTTTCTTGGCTTATCAAGCTTCTACTAGAGGAGGTGTAGTTAGGATAAATTATGATGGAGGAGAACGAGTATATCTAGAGGGGCAAGCTGTTACTGTCATGGAAGGAATATTGACTTTTTAAAAAACTATAGAAGATAGAACCGCGACCAAAATGCTTTTCCCATACTATACATAATAATTTCTTCCCTAGTTCTTCCCGATCGCTTTTTAAATTAAGAATCGAGTTAAAGAAACAGGAGCCAGCAATTATGGAACTTCAATATCGTGGTATTCCTTATCAACAAAGTACTAATAATCAGGTTAAAACTGTTGAATCTCGTATTACTGCTAAATTTTTAGGAAAAACTTATATTTTACGTAGATCCTATCTTATTTCTAGTTCTCAACTTGGTTTATGTAAATATCGAGGTGTAAGCTATTAGGAATCAAAAATTGCCACTCCCTAATTCTATGAAGTCAATGGTAAATAATTTATTAGTTATTGCTGTTAAGTTAATATATGGCAAAGATTGAGCTAGATATATCAATCAATTCTCACCACTTAACAGCATGGATTTTTCCCCCCAAATTACCACCCTCGCGGAATATCTGGTAGGAGAATTTGACAACCAACAACAAGCACTAGAACAACCAGCTTGGTATGTGCATTTACGTCTTTGGCAGCGTCCAGTACCTTTATTTACGGAAGATAGCATTACTCTATTTGCAGAACAGGCCAGTGTAGTTAATATTAATCAACCTTATCGCCCTAGAATTTTACGCCTTCGTGAGAGAGACTATATTGAAGATTATATTGAAATTGAATACTATATGTTTAAAGATATAACTCAAGTTAGAGGTGCAGGACGCAATCCAGAAAAATTAGGGCAAATCACTCCAGAAGATATCAAATTTTTGCCCAACTGTACTCTAAAAGTAGCAACAGATTTTATATCTTCTGATAACTATCGTTTTATCACGTCTCCCGTTACTGAAACTCCTTGCAGTTTTGATTACCAAGGAAATAACTATCAAGTATTTCTAGGATTTGAGGTGACAAAATCCGAATTAAAAACTTACGATAAGGGAATTGACCCCATTACTGGAAAAGGAATTTGGGGTGCATTAATGGGAGCTTATCAATTTAGAAAATTACCAAACAATTGATAATTATAATTTAATCTCCTTTCAAAAATAAAAAAAGAAGGTAAGCTAGAATTTTACCTTCTTTTTAATTAACAAAATATGCTATTTATTGCTGTGGTGTTTAGGCATCATCAAGAGCGACAATTCCTGGTAATTGCTTACCTTCGAGAAGTTCTAAACTTGCACCACCACCAGTAGAAATATGACTCATTTTGTCGGCAACACCAACTTTTTCTACCGCAGCTACAGAGTCACCACCACCGATGATGGTAATAGCATCAGATTTTCCTGCTAGAGTGTTGGCAATTGCTTCTGTTCCTACAGCAAACTTATCGAATTCAAATACTCCCATAGGTCCATTCCAGATAACCGCGTTGCAGTCAGCTAGAGCGTCTTGGAAGACTTTAACTGAATCAGGACCAATATCTAAGCCCATCCAGCCATCGGGAATATTGTCAATACTTACAGTTTGAGAGTCAGCATCAGGAGCAAAGTTATCAGCTACTACAACATCAGTAGGTAATAGTAATTCTACTCCTAGTTTTTTGGCTTTAGCTTCTAAAGTTTTAGCTAGTTCTAGTTTGTCTTCTTCTACTAAGGATTTTCCGACGCTTAAACCGCGAGCTTTATAGAAGGTGAAGATCATGCCACCGCCGATTAACAGCTTATCGCATTTTTCTAGTAAAGTTTCGATGACACCGATTTTGCTAGATACCTTAGAACCGCCAATAATAGAAGCTAGAGGACGTTGAGGGTTATCAACTGCATTTTGTAAGAATTCTAATTCTTTCTCAATTAGGTAACCAGCAACGCAAGGACTAAGATATTTAGTTACTCCTTCTGTAGAAGCATGAGCGCGGTGTGCTGTACCAAATGCTTCATTAACGTATAAGTCCGCATTGGATGCTAAAGCTTTAGCAAATTCAGGGTCGTTTTTTTCTTCTTCACTGTGGAAGCGGAGATTTTCTAGTAAAGCTACTTGACCATTACTCATTCCATTGATGGTCGCAGCAACTTCTTCTCCTATACAGTCATCACATTTAGTAACTTCTTTTCCTAAAAGTTCTGAAAGACGTTTGGCAACAGGAGTCAAACGGAGTGCTTCTTTAACTTCTCCTTTAGGACGACCCATGTGACTACAGAGAATTACTTTAGCACCTTTACCAGTTAAGTCGTTGATGGTAGGTAAAGCAGCCCGAATTCGAGTATCGTCGGTAATGTTTCCACTATCATCTAAAGGCACATTAAAGTCGGCTCTGACTAAAACTCTTTTTCCTGCTACATCAGCTTCGGTTAAGCTAGCTACGGTTTTTTTTGACACAGCAATGTCCTCCTATTGCGGTTTATGTAATTACTAGTTGTTAAAATTAGAGTGCCGATATATGATTGACTTCTCTCGTGGCTAAAGCTGAGGAGATTCTAAGCAGATGCTCCGAATCAGTGCAGGGCGTTTAAACTGCAAAACTAAATTCCGCAGACACCCCCTTCTCAAGAGGCGATTCTTCACGTTT
>JASJEK010000389.1 GCA_030064915.1 Xenococcaceae cyanobacterium MO_234.B1 | reverse complement strand
GATTTGAGATTGGCTCAGATAGCGAGCAAGCGGTTAATGATGTACGCAGTGCCATTTATCAAATCCGTCAAGACTTACCAGAGAATATCAATGAACCAGTTGTAGAACAAGAAGAGTTTTATCGTGAGTCGGTGATGACTTATGCAGTCATTTCCCCTAATCGTTCTTTAGAAGAACTAAGTTATTTAGTAGATCGCACAATCAATCGTAACTTGCTGAAAATTCCAGGGGTAGCAAAAGTTAAAAGATTGGGAGGCGTAGATCGAGAAATTCGCGTCAATTTAAGTTCTGAACGCCTAAAAGCTCATAATATTACTGCTACAGAGGTTAACGAGCAAATTCGCAACTTTAATGTTAATTTGCCTAGTGGTCGTTTAGAAACAGGGGGCAATGAACAAAATGTCCGAACTCTGGGAACAGCCAAAAATATTCAAACTTTGAAAGATTATGCCATCAATCTTTCTAACGGAGATACTGTTGCTCTATCGAACTTAGGTAGTGTAGAAGATAAATTTGCTGATGTTAGAAATTCTGCTCGTCTCAATAATCAATCAGTAGTAGCATTTTCTGTAGAACGAAGTACAGGGAGTACCTTAGTAACTGTCGAAAAAAAGGTTCGTAAAGCAGTTGCTCAATTAGAAAAAACTCTACCAGATGATGTTGAGCTGGAAATTGTTTTTACTCGTGCTAATGCCATTCTTGCATCCTATCGTTCTACTTTAGAAGCTTTAATTATCGGTTCTTTGCTCACTGTAATTGTGGTGGGCTTGTTTTTGCGTAATTGGCGAGCTACTTTGATTACGATTGTTGCTTTACCTTTGTCTATTATTCCTACTTTTTGGGTCATGAAATCCTTAGGGTACACTCTCAACACTATGACCTTATGTGCTTTAGCTTTAGCAGTGGGTAATTTGGTGGATGATGCCATTTGTGCCATTGAAAATATCGATCAACATCTCAATTTAGGAAAAAAACCTTTTCAAGCTGCTATTGACGCTGCTCAAGAAATTGGACTAGCAATAGTTGCCACAACTGCCACTATTGTAGCGGTATTCGTCCCTATAGCTTTTATGGGAGGCTATCCTGGTCAGTTTTTTCAGCCTTTTGGCCTAACTTTTGCTATTTCTACTAGCTTTTCTACTCTGGTAGCTTGTACCGTAACACCGATGCTTAGTGCTTATTGGCTGAGATCTAAAGCAATTAATCGGAAAAATAACAGTCTGATGGTTCAGCCATTATCTAGGAATCAAGTCTCACAGCCATCTATTCTCACTCCCAAAAACAATAATTTATTTAACTCTCCCCTACCAGAACCAAAATTAGGGGGATTTCAACCTTATCGTCAACTACTAAAGTGGTCACTAACTCATCGTATTACTACTTTAATTATTGCGATCGCAATTTTTATGGGCAGTATATCATTAGTTCAATTCATCCCTCAAGGTTTAGCTGGTGCTGAAGATAAAGCCTTAAGCATTTTAGCTGTTGAACTACCTCCAGGTTCAGAATTAGCAGAAACAGAATCCGTATTTAGCCAACTCAATCAATTAGTTCAAGACAAGCCAGAAGTAAACCATGTGTTAACTGTAGCGGGAGAAGAGGGCAAAGTTAATGTCGGTAGTGTCTATATTTCTTTAGTCCCAAAACAGGAAAGAACTATCTCCCAACAAGATTTTGAAAGAGAACTACGGAACGACATTAAAGCAATCCCAGGTGCGAGAATCAGTTTCCTTAGTCAAGGAGTGGGAACAAGAAATAAAGATTTGTCTATAGTTTTGAGGGGACAAGATACGGTAGTTTTAGAGGAAGTAGCTCGTAATCTCGAACAGCAAATGGAGAAAATTCCTGGTTTAGTGGAAGTAAGTTCCAGTGTCAGTTTAGTTAAACCAGAGATTACCATCGTACCTGACCCCTTTCGCGCCAAAGATTTGGGAGTTTCCGTTCAGGCGATCGCCAATACCACTTCTCTAGCTTTACTGGGTGAAATAGAGTCTAATTTAGCCAAATTCAATTTAGCAGACCGACAAATTCCCATTAGAGTTCAATTAGACCCCCAGGAAAGAGAGGATATTGATACGATTAGAAACTTACTAATCCCCAGCGATCGCGGTACTTTAGTTCCTTTGCGTTCAGTAGCAGATATTCGTTTAGTTAGTGGGCCTGTAGAAATCAGACGTCTCAATCGTAACCGTCAGGTAACTGTAGAGGCTAACTTACAAGATATTGCTTTAGGCGAAGCACTCAAACAAGTTAGAGCTTTACCAGCGATGAATCCTTTACCTCCTGGAATTACGGAAGAACCGATCCCTGGAGGTGATGCAGAGATTATGCAAGATATCTTTAGTCGCTTTTCTCAGGCTTTAGCTTTAGGTATTTTGTCCATTTATGCCATTCTGGTCTTGCTCTACAACAATTTCCTGTATCCTCTTGCTATCCTAGTAGCTTTACCCATGTCTGTAGGAGGGGCTTTTTTAGCATTGCTAATCACTCAAAAGGAGTTAGGATTATTTGCTTTAATTGGCATGGTGCTGCTGATGGGATTAGTTACCAAAAATGCGATTCTGCTGGTTGATTTCTCTTTAGATGGAATCAGACAAGGAAAACCCTTGGTAAAAGCTGTAATAGATGCTGGGGTATCTCGTTTACGACCAATTCTGATGACTTCTGTCTCTACTATCGCAGGGATGATTCCCATCGCCTTAGAATTGGGGGCAGATGGCGCAGTTCGTAGTCCTATGGCGATCGCTGTTATTGGTGGGTTTACTACTTCTACTCTGCTGACATTAGTTGTTGTACCCGTATTATTTGTGTTTTTGAGTCAGTGTTATAGAAAGTTTCGGTTTTTTTAGTCTAAACTCCAGTAAAAAATTAAGCTTTGTTATAAATTTTATATATACTTTACGGTAAGTTGAGTCGTTGAACTAAAGAATCCCACGTTTTTAGTGACGGAACGGAAACGTGGGAGTGTCAACTAGTGGGAGTGTCAATTAAATGTTATTACTCATTTGGTCTTTAAATTTTGAGGTTTCGATAAAGTATAGAGGTAGAATATGAAAATTTTGGTAGTAGAAGATGATGATCTTATTAGTGATGCTATCGTGGAATACCTATCTGATCAACACTATGCGGTAGAGGCAGCCTACGATGGTCAATCTGCTTGGGATTTGTTAGAAGTATTTACTTATGACCTAATTGTGTTAGATGTGATGCTCCCAAAAATGGATGGGATTGTATTATGTCGTAAACTTCGTAATAAAGGAATGGATATTCCTATATTGATGCTGACGGCAAGAGATACCCTGGAAAACAAAATAGAAGGTTTAGATGCAGGGGCAGATGACTATTTAGTTAAACCTTTTGAGTTGGAAGAGTTATCTGCTAGAATTCGTGCATTATTCCGCAGAGGAGGCTCAACAACTGCTCCTATCTTGACTTGGGAAAAATTAAGTTTAAACCCTAGTACTTGTGAAGTTTTTTATCAAGATAAAGAACTAGCTTTAAGCCCGAAAGAATATAAATTGTTAGAATTTTTCCTGCGTAATGGTCGCCGTGTTTTTAGTCGCGCTCAAATCCTCGAACATCTTTGGTCTTTTGAACAAGTACCAGAAGAAGCTACAGTTAAGGCACATATTAGAGGTTTAAGGCAAAAATTAGAATCTGTAGGTGCGCCTAGCAATTTGATAGAAACTGTCTATGGTTTAGGATACCGTCTGGGAGAAGAGCCATAAATAGGTAACTGATTACTGTTTACTGATTACTGTTTACTGATGTTTCAAGGGTTGCGCTGGCGTTTATTGCTGTCTTATCTGACGATTATGGCAGCTATTTTGGCGGTTTTTGGCAGTGGCGTTTATATTTTCTTTAGTCGTAATCTCTACCGTCAATTGGATAAAAAACTTTTAACCTTAGCTCAGTCTGCTGCTCCCTCTTTTGCTGAAGTGCAAAATGATGGTAGTGATTATCTCAATCAGGTGGATAAAGTTCCTTGGCGGGATATTTTTAATCGGGACAAGCAAAGTTTAGAATGGTTTGATGCGGAAGGCAATTTTTTAGCTAGTAAGGGATTTTTTAAGTTAGAACTTAAACCTAAAACTGGTGCTACTAATTTATTGCACAATTCAGCAGAAGTACCAGTGCGAACATACACCATATCTGTTTTTAAGGATAGTACTGTTCCTAACGAGCCGACTCTAGAAGGTTATATTCGAGCTAGTCAATCTATTGAAGAAATAGAATCTGTCCAGAATCAGTTGTTTTGGGTGTTAGTGCTAGGAGGAGTGATGACCTTAATCCTGAGTGGTTTAGGAGGGATGTGGTTAACTCAAAAAGCAATTGAACCCATTGAAGCCAGTTTTTTTAAGCTTAAGCAATTTACCGCCGATGCTTCCCACGAATTACGAGGACCTTTGACTGCGATTAAAGCTTCTATCGAAATCCTCCAGAATCATCTAGAGCGAGTTCACCCTAAAGATCATAAAAAAATTAATGCGATCGCAACTGCTACATCTCACATGGGTCAGCTAATAGAGGATTTACTCTTTTTAGCCCGCACTGATCAAACAGTGGCAATTCTCGCTAGAGAAAAAACGGAAATTTCTCTCAATACTCTACTTTCTGACTTAGTTGTTCTCAATGAACCCTTTGCTCAAAAGAAACAGATCGAACTCCAGTCTTATTTGGTTTCTGAAATTAAAGTTGTAGGCGATCGCATGCAACTAACTCGCCTATTTTCCAATTTATTACAAAATGCTTTGCAATACACCCCTGAAGGAGGAATTGTAAGTGTCTATATAAACAAGCACAACCGTACAGCTGTCGTTAGTATCCGAGATACGGGTATCGGTATTTCCACGGAACAATTACCTCATATTTTTGATCGCTTCTGGAGAGCGGATAAGGCTCGAACTCGTAGGGAAGGGGGAACCGGTTTGGGTTTAGCTATTGCTCAGGCGATCGCACAATACCACGGAGGCAAAATTGTTGTTACTAGTAAAGTTGGTGTCGGTAGCTGTTTTCAGGTAAAAATTCCGATGCTGTAATAACCTAGAGTAAGGGTTAAACCGTAGCAATACGGGGTAAAACGTAGCAATACGGAGTAACCACTTACACCAGATTAAGTGTCTCGAACACTACGCTTGATTGGTCACGACCTCAATGATATTAGCTAGTCTCAAGCGGTCAGAGGACGTGCCTTATAAACGCCTGGGGTTTCCCCAGGCGACAGGCACTCAAGAACATTAGCTGTGTTAACCAGAAGAAAAACTTACCTCCCCTGACGCAAATAATTAGTCAGGTTTTACCACTGCACCACCTTCTTACTCCCCTATCATCCAAAGTCGTCAAATTATCAAACTTTGAAACAGTCCTACCTCAACTCTGGGGGTAAAAAGAGTTAAAAGCCCCCAAAGCTTCGATTGGGTATGGCGAACGGGGCGTACAAGCTTTCTGACTTCTGACTTCTGACTTCTGACTTCTGACTTCTGACTTCCCTAGCCGTTAATTATCATATCTAAACTCGATTTGATATTAATAGTACCAGTAAGGATTTAAGCATCAAAAAATACGTAAAATTTTGTAAGCCCTATAGTTATATAAAGATGAATTAATTTAGTTATTTTCACTTAGGTTATTCTTGGTAATTAGTTATTTTCACTTAGGTTATTCTTGGTAATTAGTTATTTTCACTTAGGTTATTCTTGGTAATTAGTTATTTTCACTTAGGTTATT
>JASJEK010000388.1 GCA_030064915.1 Xenococcaceae cyanobacterium MO_234.B1 | reverse complement strand
CCCTACAAATTTAGGTTAGGACAAATCAAATTCTGTAAGGGCTTTTCGCGAAAAGCCCCTACTTTAAATCCTATGTCCTAACCTTCTGACGTATTGCTATACCTACTTAATCTGTCGGGGAATAACTGCATGAGCTTATGCCGGTTCGGCTTCATTATTAGTTGATGGTAATTCAGGATGGTAAGGAGTCGTCCAAAATTAACTTCGGATTTTTGGCTTACACATTCCATACCTACTCTGAAAGCGAGTTGGAACTTGTTTCTGGACGACTGCTAACTAAGTAGCATTTATGTATTAAGAAAAAGTTATATTTCGTAACTCATTCATAATTTCACTTTAAGATAGACGTAGACAAAAACATTATCTATCATTAAATAAATTGATAGAACTCTGTCTATAAATGAACTATCTAATTCTAGTTATTGCTGGTATTGCGATTACTATTGGCATTTTTGTTGGTGCTTTAATCGTGTGGTTTATTTACTTCTGGAGAAGACGACAAATTGTTGATAGTTTAATTAAGGCAGAAGATATAATAGGTCTTTATGCCACTGTAGAAATACCATTTAATGCTGATAGTAAAGGAAAGATACGAGTCAATATTAAAGGCTCAATGGTGGATGTAATCGCTATTACCGACGAATCTAGGGAATTTAATAGTGGCGATCGCGTTTTTATAATTCAAATGAGAGAAAACAAAGCATTAGTAGTTTCGGAAGATTCTCTTATGTAATAGATAATTAATCAATTAATTAGTTCATAATTTAACTATTTGCTATATAACAACCAATATTTATCCACACAATATTTATCCACAATAGTATATATAATTTAATCACAAATAATGGAACTGACAAGTAATTCTCAATCTCGTATTTTACAGGAAAGTATAGTTGCTCAAACCCCACCTAATAGAGTGCAAACATCGAATGCTAATAGTTTAATCTTTACGACTTTACCTATTGCTTTGGGCATCTTTGCTGCGATTATTTTAGTGTGGTTTATCAACTCTTTTTTATGTATCTGTAAACCTAATGAAGTAGTAGTGCTTTCTGGGAGAAAAAGAAGAACTAAAAGTGGGCAAGAAATTGGTTATCGAGTAATTACAGGAGGAAGAAGTATCCGCATCCCGATCCTAGAAACAATCAAGCGGATCAATGTTACAACAATGCCTGTACTTGTTAAAGTAACCAATGCTTATGCTAAAGGAGGAACACCTCTTGATATTCAGGCGATCGCAAATGTGAAAATTTCTAGTAATCCCGCAGTAGTCGGTAATGCCATTGAACGTTTCCTAGACCAAGATAGATCGGAAATTGTGCGAGTTGCCAGAGAAACCCTCGAAGGTAATCTTAGAGGTGTAGTTGCCACCCTCACTCCAGAAGAACTTAACGAAAACAGATTGCAATTTTCCCAACGGATTGCTTCTGATGTCAGTCGAGACTTAGTTAAGTTAGGATTACAACTCGATATTCTCAAAATTCAAAATATTTCTGATAATGTAGATTATCTCGACTCTTTAGGTCGTCGCCAAATTGCCCTAGTAATTAAAGATGCAGAAATTGCTGAATCTAACGCCCTTAGCGAAGCCGAACAAATAGAAGCCCAGTGTGAAGAAACAGCAGAAGTTGCCAAAACTCAAGACAGTATTATCATTCAAGACAAACAAAATGAACTGCGTAAAATTAAAGCAGAATTAGAACAACAAGCACGTTCCGAAGAAGAACGTACTACAGCAGCAGCACAAGAAGCCAGAGCCAAAGCAGAACAGAAATTACAAGCAGTACGGGCCCAACTAGAAAGACTCCGTTTGCAAGCAGAAAAAGTATTGCCAGCACAAGCGGAAAAAACTGCCCAAAAACTCCGCGCCAAAGGGGAAGCAGCATTACTTCAAGAAAATGCCGAAGCCTACGCAGTAGTTAATGAAATGTTGGCGAAAGTCTGGGAAGAAACAGGAAAAGATGCCAAAGAACTATTCTTAATTCAGCAACTAGAAACCGTACTGGAAGAGGCTATCGAAATCCCAGGAAGATTGAAATTAGAAAAAGTTAATGTGATTGATAATGGGGATGGTAAATCTCTAGCTAGTTTAGTTAATGTTTATCCCGAAATAGTAGCGGAATTCCTCAACAGCGTTAACGACACCCTCGGTATTGATGTCATTGGAACACTTAACCCTCAAAAATCAGTAATCAGTAAGCAGTAATTACCAATCAACAATTAACAATCAACAAAATGGAAATAATTGCACTTTTAGTAGCCATATTTAGTTTAGGTTCTGGTGCTGGATGGTTTGTTATCCGTAAACTTTACTATATCTGCCAGCCTAGTGAAATTTTAATTTTTGCAGGGACAAAAACTCGTTCTTCTGATGGAAAGGAAGTAGGATACCGCTTAGTTAAAGGTGGTAGTAGCATTAGAATTCCCATGTTAGAAGAAGCCTTTAAGATGGATTTGACTAACATGATCATCGAGCTTAAAGTCGCCAATGCTTATTCTAAAGGTGGTATTCCCCTTACAGTAGAAGGAGTCGCCAATATAAAAATAGCAGGAGAAGAACCGACAATTCATAACGCGATCGAGCGTTTACTGGGCAAAAGTCGCAAAGAAATTGAACTCTTAGCCAAACAAACCCTAGAAGGAAACTTACGGGGTGTTTTAGCTAGTCTCACTCCCGAACAAGTCAATGAAGATAAAATTGCCTTTGCTAAAAGTCTTTTAGATGAAGCGGAAGACGACTTAGAAAAACTAGGGCTAGTACTAGATAACTTACAAATTCAAAATATTTCTGATGATGTTCACTATCTAAATTCTATCGGGCGCAAACAACAAGCAGAACTCCTAAGAGATGCACGCATCGCCGAAGCTAAAGCCCAAGCGGAATCTACAATTAAAGACTCAGAAAACAAAAAAGTCACATCTTTAAGACAAATTGCTAGAGATTTAGAAATAGCTAAAGCCCAAGCCGAAAAAAGAATTCGTGATGCGATCACTAAAAGAGAAGCTTTAGTTGCTGAAGTAGAAGCGGAAGTTGTCGCCCAACTAGCTAAAGCAGAAGCAGAAGTCGCAGTACAAACCGAAAGAATCAAACAAGTACAACAACAACTACAAGCAGACATAGTAGCCCCGGCCGAAGCAGAGTGTCAACAGGCGATCGCTAAAGCCAAGGGGGATGCAGCTAGTATTATAGAAGATGGAAAAGCTCAGGCGATCGGTACTCAACGTTTAGCAGAGTCGTGGAAAGCAGCAGGAGATAATGCTAGAGAAATCTTCCTCTTCCAAAAACTGGAAACTTTGATGAAAATGATGGCTGCTGGTGTACCAGAAGTAGCAGTAGAAAGTATTACTGTGGTTGATGGGAAAAATAACAATCAAGCAACGAGCATAGCTTCTTTCTTGGAACAGTTACGCCAAACTACAGGAATGGATGTTACAGAAATTGTCCGTAATCTGGCAGCTAATGGTGCAATCAAACAGATTGAACCAAGTACAACTGAGGAAAATTAACTCTGAACCTTAACTCTTGATGAAAAATACGCGGTCTTTTTGTTCATGTATAGACTAATAGAGGGAATAAATAACATTAATTGAGGAAATAACACCATGACTGGAGGTTCTATTGTGGACGATCGCGATTACACTCTAATTATTGATAAAAGTGGCAGTATGTCGATCAACGATCAGCCAGGAGGTAAAACTCGCTGGGATGCAGCCCAAGAATCAACCCTAGCTTTAGCCAGAAAATGTGAAGAAATTGACCCAGATGGGATAACAGTCTATGTCTTTTCTGGTCGTTTCCGTCGCTATGACAATGTTACATCTGATAAGGTAAGTCAGGTTTATCAAGAAAATGAACCTATGGGGCGCACTGATTTAGCTAGTGTCCTCCAAGACGCGATCGCTGATTATTTAAAAAGAAAAGCATCAGGTGAAGCCAAACCCAACGGAGAGACAATTCTGGTAATTACAGATGGTGAACCAGATGACCGCAAAGCTGTGATGAGAGTTATTATTGAAGCTTCTCGTCAAATAGATCGAGACGAAGAATTAGCTATTTCTTTGATTCAAGTCGGAAAAGACCGTAAAGCAACAGAATTTCTCAAAGCTTTAGATGATCAGTTAGAGTCAGCAGGAGCAAAGTTTGACATTGTTGATACGGTAACTATAGATGATATGGAGGATATGACTTTAGCGGAAGTGTTACTCAACGCGATTACTGACTAAAACCTAATAAACTTATTGGTAGCAATTCATCCTAGGGGTTTGGCAATGCTAGACCCCTAACTTTTTGCAATTTGTTACAAACCTAGTTTTTAACGGAACTTTCAGATTTAAAAATGAAGGAAAGGTTTATCCAGAGAGGGATACACCGATTTTTTAACCCTCTGTTACTGAGTACAATCTCTCTGAGACCTATCTGTACGCGAAGCGCGTCGAAGACTAGGGTGTTTTGAGGCGATTTCACCTATGTTTTTAGCATATTGCACGCTGGCTTCGCCAGATCCGCGAAGCGGATCGCTAAAATTAAACAATAACTTACATGGACACAGTACTTTAGTTATTTATTCACTTTTAATCTTTAAGATAAAAATTTAAGATAAAAAGATAAAGATGAAGTATGCTTCCTAAAATATAGCTAAACCGCAGATGTCATTTTTTCGCCCAAGTGATTTTGTTGCTGATAGTCAATTACGTCAGAATCCAGAAGATTTAGAGCGATTGATCGAGAGTATTCATCAAGAGCTACTTCCGAATCTCAAAATTGAGAGTATTAAGCCTCATAATCCTGTCATAGTTCATCAAGTTCTAGAACCTTGGCAACTTTTGGGGACAGGGAACTATGCAGGGGTATTCTACCATTCAGACTATTGTGATTTAGTAGTAAAAGTTTATGCTCCTGGACGATCAGGTTGGGAAGAAGAGTTAGAAGTGTATCGTCGTTTGGGTTCTCATCCTGCTTTCTCAGAATGTTTTTACGCCAAAGATAATTTCTTGGTTCTTAAAACACTATACGGAATAACCCTATACGACTGTCTGAATAGGGGTTTAAAAATTCCGCAACAGGTCATAGAAGATATTGATCGCGCTTTAGAATATGCTCGTAGTTGCGGTTTATATCCTCATGATGTTCATGGACGCAACGTAATGATGTTAGAGGGTAGGGGATTAGTTGTAGATGTGTCAGATTTTTTACGGGAAGAACCTTGTTTAGCCTGGGAAGATTTAAAAAAAGCTTACTATTGGCTATATTTACCCCTCTTTTCTTGGCATCGATTGTCATTACCCTATTTTATTTTGGATTTAGTTCGTACTAGCTATCGCCTCTTCCGTCGCTTGCGCTTACGCAGTAATCTAATTTGATATGGCGATCGCAAAACTACTTGTAATATTTAACCTTTACCAAAGACCGAAATCATAAAAGGGCTAGTTTCTCTCTGAAATTCACCATAAGAGTAATCTCCATAGAGACTAATTAGATGAAATCCCTGGGATTGGGCTAGCTCCATGAATTTTTCCGGCTGGTGTAGATAAAACTGCACATCTAGAAAGTTTTTACGCTTCATCACTCCATTTTGGTCATATACTTCCCAACGCCCTTCTCGCACCACTCACAACGCACATCAAATTCAGCTTGATCAAAGTTCATTAAATATAGATTGTTGCAATAATTAATAACTATCCAATACTAAACTTCTGACAGATAATTTGACTGTCATTCTAAGGCTTATATGCGATCGCTG
>JASJEK010000387.1 GCA_030064915.1 Xenococcaceae cyanobacterium MO_234.B1 | reverse complement strand
TATGTTCATGATAATAATTGGATTAGGCAACATGAACCAGTTACCCAAGAAGCAATTGCAAGTTTGCGACAGGGTAACATTCCTGCTTTGATAGCTTATAAAGATAGTTGCACTGTTTTTTCTGACGGAAGACATACTGTACTCTCGGCAGATTGTATTTTAGAGAAGGATAATTAAATTATGTCATCAGCAACCCCTCTCTGTGATTGAACAGATTTCTTACTTAGGGTTTGCTGAAAAAGTACGGGAACAGCAAGATAAAGATTAATTGATTATTGAAGCAAGTTAAGAAGTTGACATCCTCCCTTCGCGGGACGCGAGGGATTCCCCAAGCGTTGCGAAAAGGTAGGTTCTTCATTCAACCAGCGACCTTAGCATCAAGATTTTCATCCATCAACCAGAGGGTCATCTGTCCTGAAGCGTTTACTCCATACAACGGAGTAGTTTCAGACTGCCCGCCCGTACCTTTAGCTAAAATATTGATTGCAGCATTATGGTCACGACAAAGCACAGTTCCACAACTACATTGATGAGTGCGAGTACTCAAAGACTTTTGAATTCTTTGACCACAATTACTACAATCTTGACTAGTGAATTTTGGGTCAACAGCAATTATTTCTCTGTTAAATATTCTCCCAAAATATTCCAACCATTCTCGAAAAATAGACCAACTTGCGTCACTAATAGAAAGAGCCAGATTGTGATTTTTAACTAACCCACGTACATTGAGGTTTTCTAACACAATCACATCGTTAGATGTGCATAGAGTTCTTGCAGTTTTCACTACAAAGTCTTTCCTCTGTCTAGAAACCTTGAGATGTGTTCTGGCTAATCTATTTATAGCTTTCCGTCTATTGGCACTACCTTTTTTCTTTTTTGATACTTGCTTCTGTCTTTTTTTGAGCAGTTTTAAGGACTTTCTCAGAAATCTAGGATTATCCAGTTTCTTGCCATTTGAATCAGTATAAAAATGGTTTAATCCTAAATCTATACCAATACCAGAACCTGTTGATTCTGTATTTTCGTTTCGTTCTACATCAATACAAAACTGAGCGTATATTCCATCAGCACGCTTAATAAGTCGAACTCGTTTAATTGATTTTTGCTCATAAAAATGTAAATCACGACTGCCAATTAATCTCATTCTACCAATGCCAAACTTATCAGTCATTGTCAGATATTTTCTATCTTTAGATAATGACCAGCCAGTAGTTTTATATTCGACAGACCGGGAGTTTTTCTTAAAGCGTGGGTATCCCTTCTTTCCTTTGACTCCTTTCTTACAGTTATCAAAAAAGCGTGATATAGCAAACCAAGTTCGTTCTGCTGCTGCTTGTCTAGCCATTGAGTTTAGCTTTTTAGCCCAAGGAAAATTAGGATTATCTGCTAATATTTTGGTGTATTTATTTAAAGCAAAACGATTAATTTTATCTTCCTTTCTACTGTCCATCCAATATCTTAAACAAGAGTTGCGAATGAACTGTGCAGTTCTTATAGCATCCTTGATTAATTTTTTTTGAACTGAGCTAACTTTTAACTTAAATTCAAAGACCAGCATCCGACCGCGCATTTGCTACAATTGCAGTATATCACATTTAACAGTTCAATAGCATTTAATGTCAAAAACTAAGTATAGAAGTAGTCATAGGAGTGTATTTAATTTAACAGTACACATGGTTTTTGTCACTAAATATCGTCGAAAAGTTATTGATGCTCAAATGTTAATAGAACTCAAACAAGTATTTGAATCAGTTTTAAAAGCTTGGAATTGTCAGTTAATTGAATTTAATGCTGAATCTGACCATTGCCATTTAATCGTTTCATTTCCCCCGCAAAAACGATTAAGTGATTTAGTAGGAAATCTTAAAGCTACTGCTTCTAAAACTATGTGGCGAAAGTTCGAGACAAACTTATCCAAAGTTTATCGCAAAAAAGTATTTTGGACTGCTTCTTATTTTATTGCTAGTTGTGGCGGAGTTACTGTTGATACGCTTAAAAAATACGTCCAGAATCAAGAATCCCCCTCCCAGTAACCCTTGCCCAAAATTCATCCCATCGGCATAGCCGAGGGTCTTCTTTTGGAAGAAAAGATAAGCCATGGTTTCTGGTAAACGTTCCCACATATCTTTAAAAGTAATTTCCAGGATATGGTGCTGAGTCTGACAATGATTGGCAACTAAACTGGAAAATTCTAGCTCGTTGGGAGATTCAGCACCAAAATGAATTGAATAATTATGTACTAGCGCATCATGAAACTTAGCTGTAAGAGCAGTGATACTACTGGAGTCTAAACCCCCAGAAAGAAAAACTCCTACAGGTTGCTGGGGTGGTAAATATTCTCGAACAACTCGCTCTAATAGATAACGTAACTGTTCTCCATGCCAAGCTAAAGATTTATCTGCTGCTTGAATATTTTCTTGGAGTTTCCAGTAACTGGTAATCTTACTTTCAGGAAATTGAATTACTGTACCAGGACGTACTTCTTTTATATCTCGCCACAGCGTCCGTTCTCCAGGGACAAAAGAACAACAAAGATAGTCCCTTAGAGAAACCAAATCTATATCTCCAGAACGATAGGGGGCAAGAGTTCTTAATTGTGGGGAAATCCAGCTAATATAGTTATTAGTGGTGTAATAAAGAGTTCTGGCACCAGAACAATCTCTTCCACAGTATAGTAACTGTTTGTCTCGATCCCAAACTGCGAAGGCAAACATCCCCCTTATTAGATGTAAACATTCAAATCCCCATTTTTCCCAAGCTAGAGCCATAATTTCACTATCATTACTCAAAAAATTAGCTGGTTCTAATCCTAATTGAGACAGTAACTCTACTTGATTACTGAGCCATAAATCCCCAATCACCACAAATTGTTGGCTTGGGCTAATAGCGCTCGCGCTTCGATTTGGTGCAAAAATAGCTAATTTATTATCACACCATGTCACATCTTTTAAAATTGAATCTACTTTTCCCCAAGCTACGCGCCAACTCGAGGGAACATCCCTCTGAGAAGTTCTGGTCTTTCGATTGGGGATTTTGAATCTATCAAATAACATGAGTATCGCTCGTGGCTAATATTTACAATTGCTGCCAATCCTGTCTTGTCTCTTGATACATTGACAAAAGGAGCGCTGATTCTAAATGCGCTCCTTTTGTCACATATTTTGGGTTCTGTCGCAAAAAGTTTAGAAACACGACTTGGCAATTTTGGATAATTTTGAGAAACCAATTCACGAAATATGGTTATTTGAGTCTTTTTTCATGAGCGCTACACCCCCTATTCTTTCGTTTTTTTGCCAAGTCGTGTAGAAAGACAGAACCGCTCAATTTACTTTACTCGAAGAAACGCCTGAAATCTTTACTCATTGGTTTCAATTATTCACTATCCATAATTAACATCGTTCATCCACCAAAAATAATAACTCACTCTTAATTCAGTGTGAGCCCTATTTGAGTGCGCTCTGGGCCCACAGCAGCACTACGTGGTCGCCTCGTAGCCTGGCGCTGCGCTCCGAGCGAGGCGCTGCGCGCTCGCTCTTAACTGGGTTGCTCAAACAGCTTTTCTATTTGAACCAAAAGTGATTCTAGTTTCTTTCTTTTCCGAGAATTTTCCCGAATCAACTTCTTGGATTTTTTAACCTGTTTATATGCATTGTCCAAGCGGTTAAATATTTCTTCTTTCTGGGGTTGTGGTTTGACGGCTTTAATTCTCTCCTTGATTTCTCTCAGGGATAATGATTTGGCAATGGCTTCTGCCATTAATTCTTTTCTGGCTGATTCCTCTTTGAGGGAGGCGAGCGCTTTAGCTTTGGTATATTCAATTTTTCCTTGCCGAAGAGGTTCAAGAATATCTTGGGGAAGTTTGAGTAAAGGGAGGCGGTTCGCGGTAAAAGATTCCCTATTCATCTTGCTCAAGCTAGTAAAAATCTTATTCACTGACTCGATTTCTGAATTACTGATAACGTTATCAGTAATTTTTCCCGCCGTAGCATTTTGCATTTGATATAGGAGAGAAACAACTTCTGTAGTTTCAATTTCTAGTTGGAGAGATAACAGTTGTAAAATCCCTTCTGTTTCTTCGACTGGATTTAAGTCTTCTCGTTGCAGGTTTTCCACCAAAGCTAATTGTAAAGCCTCTGAGTCAGTTAGCTGTTTAACTACTACAGGGACTTCTACTAGTTCTGCTGCTGTTGCTGCTCGATAGCGTCTTTCACCAGCTACTAATTCATATTTATTGTCTGGTAGCAAGCGCACCAAGAGGGGTTCTAAAATACCATGTTCTTTTACTGACTGGGTTAGCTGTTCTAGTTTGTCTGAGTCGAAGTAGCGTCGGGGTTGCTGGGAGGGTAATTGGATTTTCTCGATGGGAATCAAAGAATTATTAATAAGAGCCTTATCAGGTGCAGTTTCACCAATATAAGCATCTATTCCTTTAAGTTTATGACTGTAGGGCTTGTTGCGTCTGCTATTCATGATAGTTTGGTTAGAGCTTGAGCAATTTGCTTAAGAATTTTAACGGCGGGATGTTTGGCTTGAAAGAGAGCTAAAGGTTGTTGGTCTTCGGCTGCATCAGCAAAAGCAGTCGAGCGAGGAACGGGGTCATAGACTGGTGCTACTGAAGCTAATTGTTCTTTAATGGCTTTGAGGGTACGTTCATCTTGGGTATTTCGAGCATCATACATTGACGGAATAAAACCAGCGATTTTTAAGTTACGGTTGGGTAACGAGCGAACGCGAGTCACTGTTTGCAATAAAAGTTCTGCCCCCAAAAAAGATTTGTATTGAGTTTGAATTGGCACTAAGACATGAGTAGAAGCAACTAGAGCAATATAGCTAAGAATACCGAGGGAAGGAGGACAGTCGAGCAAAATAAAATCATAGTTGTTTTGAATTGGTTCTAAAGCATACTTTAAGCGCAAGTCCCGCATATCGGCTACAACTAATTCCAATTCCGCCGAACTCAGATCAACCGAAGCAGGAACTAAGTCTAGTCCGTGAATAGCTGAGTGAATAGGTAGTTCCTTTTGGTCAATAACTGCATCATAGATAGTTTTTTCTAATTCTTCTGGCTCAAGACCCATAAAGTTAGTCAGTGTAGCTTGTGGATCGAGCTCGATTAAAAGAACACGGTAATTCTTCTTTTTTCGAGGTGGTGAAATCTGAGACAGGTGATAGCCAATATTCATAGTTAGAGTAGTCTTGGCTACTCCACCAGCTTGATTAAATAAGGCAATTATTTTGCTCATCCACTCCTTGTTTTTGGCTCACTATTTATTTCTACTCTAAAATAATCTATTAGCCAAAAAATTTCATTCGACCAACAAACAAATAAATAAATAAATATGTATGTATGGACAAAGAAGATTCAGCAGTCAGAAAACAAGCAAGGAAAAAGGCCATTGATTTTCTTAAACGTTACAAAGTAGGTACAACCAAGCCATTATCATTACAGCAATTCTCATTTTTTGTCAAAGTCCCATTAGTAGAGTGATTTTACCGTCTCTGTCTACTATTGATAGTAAATCGGCACCAATTTTCTTAACGTTTCGTAACAAAATAATCTAGTTGCTTATGGGCAAAAATGTCAAAATATGACCCACGAACCTGAAAAAAAAAATTAGCCCAAAAAAAATATTTAAATAGCATTTTGACTGGGAAATATAAACAAAAAAGAAAAATTTAGTCGTGCTACTATTTT
>JASJEK010000386.1 GCA_030064915.1 Xenococcaceae cyanobacterium MO_234.B1 | reverse complement strand
GGCAACGCGACCTTGTGAACGACGGGGCTTGCACCCTTAGTTCAGAGTTGAGTTTTAGTCTTAACCGCATTTGCGGAACTCTGAACTCTGAATTCTGAATTCAGACTGGTCATCATCTTTTTATTAATATCAGAAATTTTTGCTAGTCTGTTAGCTTGCTTTTCTATTGTTTTTTCAAATAAATTTCTTGCTAGCCTTCCGTTACCAAAGTTTTTATCTCTATTTTTATATAAATCTTGAAACTTATTCAATAATGCTGTTTTAGCTTCTGCATTCAATTGATAATGATTAGAATCACAAATTTTTTCAAAAATAGCTAATAATTCATCTGGTTGATAATCTTCAAAATGAAAATATCGAGTAAATCTCGATTGTAAACCAGGATTTGATTCTATAAATCGAGACATTTCATCTGGATAGCCAGCAACAATTACTACTAAGCGATCGCGATAATCTTCCATTCTTTTAAGTAAAGTATCGATTGCCTCTTGTCCAAAATCTTTAGCTGAATCTAAAGGTTTAAGAGTGTAAGCTTCATCAATAAACAAGACACCATCCAAAGCTGATTCTAATAATTTTTCTACTTTAGGTGCTGTTTGTCCGATGTATTCTGCTACCATTCCAGAGCGATCAGTTTCAATACAATGTCCCTTCTTTAAGATTCCTAATTCCCGATATATTTTACCTATTAAACGAGCTACTGTAGTTTTACCAGTACCAGGAGAACCACAGAATACTAAGTGTAAAGTAATAGGAACACTGGGGAATCCTTGTTGTTGTCTTTTTTGTTGAATATTGAGAAAGTTAATTAAACTATTAATTTCTTCTTTAAGTTGTTTAAGTCCAATTAGGTTATTTAATTCTTCTAAAATTGTATCTACGGTATCTATATCATTATTACTTTGAATGCCTGTTTTGAAATTGTGGTTTTTAAATATTTCTTTTTTTAACTCTTTTAATTCTCGATCAATTTCTAATTGAAGCCATTTTGAATAACTCATGAGTAATATAACGGAACTTTCCGATTGAAAAATTAACGAAAGCCTTATTCAGAGGAACTTTAAGCCATTTTAAAATCCCTTTTACTGGTTTTATAAGCTTAATATTCCCAAAATTTAGCTGAAAATAACAATAGTAGAGGTTAGATTTTAAGTAGGTAAACATAATTAATTACACACCATCCTGACGTGGAATCGTTGAAAAATATAGCGTATAGACAATCGGTATGTGTAAATAATTTTGTGTAAGTACTTATCAACATTTTTTTCTTGAATTTAAGACTTTCTATACCTCTTACCACATAATACCAATTCTCAAAAATAGCTAAATATATAGAGAGTTATTTGTTAGTATGAAACAGTTTTTAAACTTATATGCCTTACTGACTTCTGACTTCTGACTTCTGATTTTTATCTTGTACGAAGTCTCTTATTACTTTTGAGAAACGGTATAAGCTCTTACCTCAACAGGACCAAGGTTTATGGGACTTATGCAAGAGTGCAACCCGTTTCAGTTTAACTACAAGTAGTAACATACTTGAGCAACGCTGAGGGTATTCTTCAAGAACCTTGAAAATACAATAACTCTAGCAATTATGCAGGTTAAATTCCTGCCGACGAGTGAGACGGAGCGAATACAACTGGATAACAGGTAAAATCCGCTCCGTAAATAAAGGTGAGAGTCCAGGTTACGGATGGCACTGCACCTGAATTTATTTCAGGTGCTTATAACCTCCCCTAATATCTAAATAATGATCTAAGCCAGCACAGGAATTTAATTCTGCAAGAGGTCTAATAGATACATCTTCCCAGTCTTAAAACTATTTTGTACAACTTTTAAACCTTCTCCGACTAGATGGTTTAATTGCCAATTAGCTTTAGCTAAAATGCTAATCTTGCTAAGATTTTCCTTAACTTGAAGATAAGAATCGTGATTTCCTTCTGCGATAAATAAGTCTCTTGCAATCTGTAAATCTTTGATCGCAGCTCCAGTTTCTTTGCTATCCCGATAAGCCATACCTCGACCATAATAGGCTGGGGCATAATGGGGTTTTTGACGAATTACCTCACTGTAGGAGTCAATTGCCCCTTGGACATAACCCAAACTATAACGGGCTATTCCTTGATAATAAAAAGCCTCGGCAAGAGAGGGATTAATTTGAAGTATCTGATCACAATCATCTAAAATTCCTTGGTGATTTCCCAGCCTATAGTACATTTCACAACGCTTCAGATAGGCATTAATAAATCGAGGCTCGATATTGATGGCTTTGGTATATTGAGCGATCGCTTTTTGATATTGTTGATTTTGGGATTTTTTTAATCCTTGATTGTAAAATCTTTCGGCTCGACGATTAAAACTATATTGAGGCTGATTTTTAACACCAGTTTTTTGACTTCCATTCTGGCTGTGATTGTAGCGAGGGTTATTTCGAGCCAGATCGTAACTACGACGTTGTTCTTCGTCTGATAATACTTCGTAGGCTTGAGAAATTTGTTGAAATTTTTCTGTAGTTTCAGTCTTATTCAGATTCAGATCGGGATGATATTTACGAGCTAAACTCCGAAATGCGGTTTTAATCTCCTCTAAAGTTGCATCTGGCGATAATTGTAAAATAGAGTAGTAATCCTGAGACTGTCCCATCATAGTTTTATAGTTTACCCCCATTTTAATTTAAAAGAGCCTTAAGAATGTTAGTGCTTCAGTTACAATATTTGAAGCTTACTAGCAATTCTAAGTAAAAATACTCAAAAGAGTCAATTGCTCCCTCTCAATAAAGTTGACTTGATTTACTGAGGGAAGTTTCGCTAATTAATGATAATGAGCAACTTGGTCACGAAAAGTTTTTAGATTAATATCAGGCATTAAAGGCAGATAATTTGCCTTTAATGCCTAGTTTTACCTTTATTTAGCCCTAATACCCCATAGAGCTAGCATCGGATTTTCACTTGACAACTCGTAGTCGTTATGAGTATGATGTATTTAGCGAACTCGAAATGAGTACAACTTAGATAAACGAAACAACAAATAATTATGAGAGACAGAGTACCCGACGTAGTATTTAAAACGAGAGTCCGTGATGAGTCTGTAGAAGGACCCAACCCTTTCCGTTGGCAAGACCGCACTACCAAAGAAATTTTTGGCGGAAAAAAAATCGTCCTATTTGCCCTTCCTGGTGCTTTTACCCCTACTTGTTCTTCCACTCATCTACCCCGTTACGAAGAACTCTATGATGAAATTAAAGCTCAAGGTGTGGATGAAGTCATCTGTCTTTCGGTGAATGATGCCTTTGTCATGTTCCAGTGGGGTAAACACCAAGGAGCAAAAAATGTGTTCTTGCTCCCAGATGGTAGCGGAGAATTTACTCGCAAGATGGGAATGCTAGTAGATAAGTCTAATCTAGGTTTTGGGATGCGTTCCTGGCGCTACTCAATGGTTGTCGATGACATGAAAATCGAGAAAATGTTTATCGAACCAGACTTTGGTGATAACTGTCCTACCGATCCTTTTGAAGTATCCGATGCTGATACCATGCTGGCTTACTTAAAAGGAAATAAATAAAACTAAAAACTAAACTATTCCGTAATTTACATTACCGCAGAGAACGAACATTTTACCCGTAAAATCATAACAATACTTCGTTCTCTAGCTAAAGGTTAAATAATGATGTGGAAACGTAGCGTCTTAATTGCGATCGCTATTGTGGTTTTTTTAGCCTGTTCTGATATTGTTTCATCAGAAAGCTTAACTGTAACTATCAACTTAACTGATCCTCAAGGAATAGGAGAGCCCATAGGTAACATTATCTTAGAAGACACCAAGTACGGTTTGTTGCTTACCCCTGATTTATCCCACCTCAATCCAGGAATCCACGGCTTCCACATACACCAAAATCCTGATTGCGGTGCAGCAAAACAAGAAGATAAAATCGTCCCTGGATTAGCAGCAGGGGATCATTACGACCCGACTAACACAGGAAGTCATCAAGGACCTTATAGAGATGGTCATTTAGGAGATTTACCCCCATTGTTTGTTAGCAAAGACGGGACAGCAACTACCCCTGTACTAGCACCAAGACTTAAACAAGCTGATGTGATAGGACATTCTATTATCGTACATCTGATGGGAGATAACTTTTCTGACGAGCCTAAACCTCTAGGTGGTGGTGGTGCACGGTTAGCCTGTGGCGTAATTTAAGAATTCTGTTAGATGAAATCATCCCAGAGATAGACAGAGAAAGTGTAACTCAGGAAGGAACATTAGGAATTATGTCAGGGTTTGTAACGATGATGTTTTGGGATATAGCTTTTGGTTAATAGTTGATGGTTAGTTGTTAATTGTTTGTAAAATAATCAAATTTACATTATTTAGGGAGAACATAGATCATGGTTGCTATACCTAGTAAACAAAAACTATACGATACTCGCATTGATATCGCCGAGGATATTCGCGTCAAAGTAATTAATATTTTGAATCAAACTTTGGCTGCAACTTTAGACCTAAAAACTCAGGCTAAACAAGCCCACTGGAATGTTAAAGGTACTGATTTTTACCAGTTACATGAACTATTTGATGAAATGGCTGGGGAATTAGAAGAATATGTTGATATGGTGGCAGAAAGGGTTACAGCTTTAGGCGGTACAGCTTTAGGAACAGCCCGTATTGCAGCAGCAGAGTCTATTTTACCTGAATATCCTTTGGATGCAGTGGGTGGGATCGAACATATTACAGCTTTAGCTGATCGCTATTCCGCCTATGGAAAGCACGTCAGGGAAGCTATTGATACTACTGATGAACTGGGGGATGCTGATACAGCAGATATGTACACGGAAATTTCTCGTACTATTGATAAACGCCTCTGGTTCTTAGAAGCCCATTTGGTTAAGTAGATATAGCCTGTTGGCGTTGCGAAAATCATTACCTATTTAGCAACGCCGTCTTACAAACAAACAAAAAGATAGGATAATTGCCATGAGTGAACAACCTAACTTAACAACATCTGGCGGAAATCCCATTGGTGACAATCAAAATTCCTTAACGGCTGGAGAACGTGGGCCTGTATTAATACAAGACTACCAGTTGATTGAGAAGTTAGCACACCAAAATCGAGAGCGTATTCCTGAACGAGTAGTTCACGCTAAAGGGTCTGGTGCTTATGGAACTTTTACAGTTCATAATGACATTACCAAATATACGAAAGCCAAGATTTTTGCAGAAATAGGCAAAGAAACTGAAGTTTTTGCCCGTTTTTCTACTGTAGCAGGAGAAGCAGGGGCAGCAGATGCGGAAAGAGATGTGCGTGGTTTTTCCCTTAAGTTTTATACAGAGGAAGGTAATTGGGACTTAGTGGGAAACAATACCCCTGTATTCTTCATTCGCGATCCTTACAAATTTCCTGATTTCATTCATACTCAAAAACGCCATCCCAAAACCAATTTGCGTAATCCTGTAGCTGTTTGGGATTATTGGTCAAAATCTCCAGAAGCGATGCACCAAATTACCATTCTGATGTCTGATCGCGGTATTCCCCAATCTTATCGTCATATAAATGGTTATGGGAGCCACACTTTTAGCTTTATTAACAGCGATAACCAACGTTTTTGGGTCAAATTTCACCTCAAAACTCAACAAGGTCACAAATACTGGACTAATGAAGAAGCTGCCAAGATCATCGGTCAAGATCGGGAAAGTTCTCAA
>JASJEK010000385.1 GCA_030064915.1 Xenococcaceae cyanobacterium MO_234.B1 | reverse complement strand
TTGGGATGTATTGTCCTGGATAGCGATCGCTTTTTAGACTTCGAGAATAGAATGGCTGATTTGAAACGAGATTCTCTTACTTCCCTACCCTTGTTTGTTCAGTACAGCTAGAATTTAATTTCTCGACCCTGGGAAATTTAATTTTAGAGTAAAATTATCAATAACTTAGCTGTCATTACTAGGAGCCAATATACCTATGTCAGAAGAAAATCAAATTACATATGAACTTTTACAAGAAAAAGATCTAGAGCAAACAATTAATTGTTTAGCTGATGTATTTACCAGTGCTGAACCTGTTTTCACAGCACTTAAAATTACTCCTAGTGAATTTTATCCTCTTGCTGAGACAATTTGCCAAAAAGCTGTGGAAGATGGATTATCTCTAGTTGCTAAAGACTCAGCAACTTCCCAAGTTGCAGGAGTTATTATCTCAGAGGATTTATCAACGGAATTATCAGCACAAATGTACAAAAATCTTCCTCAAAAATTCGAGATTTGTTTTCAACTTTTAAAAGAGCTACATGAGCAATATGAAAATCAGAAAAAAGTATTTATAGGCAAGGTTTTTCATCTCTTTATGTTGGCGGCTAAAGAACAATATAGAAACAAAAAAATTGGCAATAACTTGCTGGAAAAGAATCTTAAGATAGCAAGTCAAAAAGGATTTTCAGCAGCTATAGTAGAAGCTAGTGGAAAGATATCGCAGCACATTTGTAGGAAGTACGGGTTTGAAGATAGATTTTCTATAGATTACCAGACTTATGAATATAAAGGAATAAAAGTATTTGAGGAAATAAAGGAGCATCAAAGCTGTATTTTAATGGAAAAAATTCTCTCCTCCTTGTAATCAAGATAGACATCTTCCTCGATGGGAATAACAACGCTTCTTAAGCTGTTTAATATATCTTTGGCAAGTTGTTCTTCTACGCTGCTAAGATGGCGTTTTTGAGCAAGATGAGGAAGATGATAAGCAACTTCTTCATAGCAAAGGAGGGCGTACAGAATTGTACAGCAGTGCTGTTTTCTTCAATCAAAGAAAACGTTCGGATTCCTAAAACGGCGCGAATCAAAATATTTGCATCTATGACGATGATTTTGCTGGTCATTGAGGGGTACTGTTTCTTAATTCCTGGAAATCAGCAACGAGATTATCTTCATTTCAGGGGAGATTACAGGTGTAATACACTATCCAGTTCTCAGAAGCTCAAAGAGGTACAAGGGCGAGCGGTAGTAATGGAACCAGAACGTAGGGGCGGTTGTGGGCTAAAGTTCGATATCTGTGTTTAAAACTCAAAAGTTGTTCGCAGCAAGCCGACAAAAATAGTATCGTTGCGCCTGTCATTCTCGGGATTGACGATTACATAAAAGCCAGGGTTGAGGAAAATGTTATTGCTATTGCTGGGTCAATTCCCTCGAGTAGAAAAGTTCCCAAAAGAACAATCCAAAGCTTAAAGAAAGTCATAATTTACCTATTGTTCACAGCTAATACTAGTGCTTATTTTAATAATTTTCTGTAATGTTTAGTAATATAAATTAACAAACTAAAAAACGAAACGATCGTGCTTACTTGGTTGAAAAGAATTTTGTCAATTCTGCTTGCTGCTGGGTTATTGGTGGCTTGTAGTACAACAATAGAAGTTTCTGATAATCTTAATGAGAGAGAAAGTAGACTCTCGGGAACAATCGTGCTTTGGCAGAGCTTTCCCGAGAGTGACTATAAAGAATCCTTAATTGCTTTATATAAGGAGATTTTTGACGATTACATCAGAAAATTTACCAAGCTCTATCCCCAGGTCAAGATACTCACGAATTTTATAGCAGCCGAGGAGTTAGTTGAAAAGTTAGAGGGCGAAGTAGAAAAGGGTCTAGGTCCAGATCTTATCTTTACCCAACATTTCCATATTTTTCCCCTAATTAAAGCAAAAGTATTGGTTCCTGTTGACAAAGATTCTATTGAGATCTCGCAATTTCGCTCCGAAGCTCTCGATCAAGTCCTATACCAAGGCAAAATGTATGGAGTTCCTTTAGACTTAATTACCCAAGTACTCTGCTTTAATAAGAAGAAAGTCAAGGAACTACCAGAAACCCTCTCAGAACTAATGACTCAAGCTAGAGCAGGAAATACTGTGGGTATATTATCCCGTTTTGATGATACTTTATGGGGAACTCGGATTTTTGGGGGTCAAGTCTTGGATACTCAAGGGCGTATGATTTTAGACCAAGGAGGGGGGTGGGTTAGATGGATGGAATGGCTAATAAATGCTAAAAACGAGCCTAAGTTGATTCTCAACGAAGATCCCCTGATTCTACAAAACGCTTTTATTGAGGAACAGTTAGCTTATAATGTCTGTTGGTCTTCTCAAATTCCTTTGTTGAGAGAATCATTGGGTTCTGATAAATTGGGAGTCACTCTATTACCCGGAGAAGAAAATCAGCAAGCGGCACCACCCTTGTTGGTGGAAGCTTTGTTGTTCAGTTCTGCCTCAAGTACTACTCAAAATCAAATTGCCCTGAAATTTGCTCAGTTTTTAGCTAATAACCAACAGCAAATAGATGTGGCTACCAGATTAAGCTCAGTTATACCAGCAAATAAAAATGCAATTATTGATCATCGCTTGTTTCCTCTGCAAGGAATTTTACAAAAGCAATCTCAAAAAGTTGTAGTATATAGTTTAGATCAAACGAAGAAAATTAATGCCATTATCAACTATGGTAGAGATTTTTATACGAGGGTGATGGAAGGAGAAATATCCCCTGAGCAAGCCGCTAGTCAACTTACTCAAACTATTAATTCTCAATTTGAATAACCTTAGTAATAGAAATGGATGAGAGAACTAGCTAACTCAGATATAACTCTTGTTTATGAACTATACTGGAGATTTTTACACGCTTTAGAACGACCTTTAATCCAGGTTCAGTTGTTTGGGATTGTCATTAGCCTGATCTTGGGGTGGCTAATTGCTCAAGGAATCTTGATTCAGTGGCGAAGGCGATTTGTCGCAATCAATGAAGGGGAACTCAATGATGACAAACCTTCCTTCAAACATTATGCAACTGACCTGCTGCGTTTAATGCTCACTCCAGTTCTTGGTTTAATGGCAGTGAGCGGTCTCCAAACTGGTTTTATCCAATGGGGTTGGAGAGCAGGACTAATAAACGTTGCCATCAACATCCTGTGGACTTTTATTTTCTATCGTGGTTTTTTACTGATCTGCTATGAGATTTTTCCCTCTGCTGAGGTCAGGCGCTATCGCCTCCAATTCTTTGCCCCTCTATTTATCTTGTTTGTCATTAACACTATCCTCAGCTTGTTAACAGATATAGACAAATTATTTCAAGTGACAGTTATTCGCTTGTTTGATACCCCAGTGACTTTAGGAGCTATCTTCGTAATCACAGTAGGACTTTATTTCTGGGTGATGGGTGTATCCATAGTTGAACAACTATTCTTGAAGGTCTCTTTTCTGATCGCCAATCAAAAAACTGGGGCGGCACGGGCAACTTCCATTATTTTCCGCTACTTTTTGATCGGTATTGGAATCGTCTTATTTTTAGGTTATGTAGGCTTTGATTCAACTGCCCTAGCAGCTATTAGTGGCGGACTATCGGTGGGGATTGGATTTGGTTTGAAAGAAATTATCGGTAATTTTATCTTTGGAGCGTAAGACTCACGCCTATTGCGTAGCAAAGGCGCGCGAAGGGGCGATTTTAAGTTAATGATTGGAGCAACACAGTTAAATTTATGGATATTTCGCCCCTTGCGCAGATGTAAGCGAATCTATATCAACAACTAATCAGGGCGATTTTGTTCTTGAACATATTTTTTCAATACTTCTACAGTAACTCCACCACAAGATGAAATGAAATAGCTACCAGACCAAAGGGCATTTTTCCAGTAAAACTGAGAAAATCGCTCAGGAAACTCTTTTTTCAGGTAACGACTACTAACAGTTTTTAGGTTGTTAACTAACTTACTCAATTGTATTTGTGGTGTGTATTGAAAGATCAGGTGTAAATGGTCTTTTTCCCCATTTACCTCTAAACATTGGCAATTCCACTTTGTCAACAAGTCTTTAACTATTTCTTCAAGCCGAGATAGCATTTCATCATTAAATAATGGTCGTCTGTATTTAGGAACTAACACTAAATGAGCCTTGAGTGATGAGACGCTTCTAGCACTTGAGATTAAATCATTATATTTTTTAGGCACGCTTGTTTAGTTTTGTGATACACTAATCAAAGTTTAGATGTTTAGTTGGCTATGAAGCAAGCATTTCAATATAAATTGTTGCTCAACACTAATCAGCGTCAAGAAATTGATAGGTGGTTAGATATGTTAAGGCATCAATATAACTATTTGCTTGCCGAAAGATACAGTTGGTGGAAATATAATCGCTCTGATTGTGTAATTCCTCAAGGAGAATTTTGTCAAATTGCTTGTACTATTGGTAGTCAAGTTTTAAGAAACAATCCTGATTGGCATTCACAATCAGCCAAACTACCCCAGCTTAAGAAAGAAAGACCTTGGTATAAGGACATATATTCTCAAGTACTTCAAGACTGTGTAAAGCGAGTCAAATTAGCATTTGATAGGTATGTTAAAGGTGATAACAAAGGGAAAAGAAGTGGCAAACCTCGTTTTAAAAATAAGAACCGTTATCGAACTTTAACCTATCCACAAGCCAAGGATAATTGGATAATTGGTAACAAAATTAAACTGCCAAAATTAGGTTTAATTAAATATATTTGCCATCGACCAATTCCCCAAGGTTTTAAAATAAAAACGGCTTCTATTACCAAGAAAGCCGATGGTTACTATTTAACGTTAATTACTGAGGATCAAACTGTTCCTGAATTTAAACCTGATATTGTACCAACGGAAGATAATTCTCTAGCCATAGATTTGGGCTTAGAAAAACTGTATTTTGACAGTAATGGTAATTTTGTCTTACCACAAAAGCATTTAAGAAAAGCCGAGTCAAAAATGGCTAAATTACAGCGTAAATTAGCCGATAATAGTCGTAGCAAGAAGGCGAAAAAACTTATACGACGAGCTATAGCTAGATTCCACCAAAAAATAACGCGGGCTAGACAACAATGGCATTATGAAGAGGCTAAAAAATTGTCTCTTCAGGCACAAGTAATTTTCATTGAAGATTTAAAAATTGCTAACCTTCGTCGAAAAAATAAGCTGAAAAACATAGATGGAAAGTATATAGAAAATGGTCAATGTCGCAAGGCTGGATTAAACAAGAGTTTTTCCGACTGTGCTATTGCTCAATTTGTTGAGATTTTACAGCATCAAGCACAAAAACTTGGAACTAAAATCATTAAAGTTAATCCAAGAAATACTAGTCAGGTTTGCTGGAATTGTCTTAACAAAGTGCCTAAATCACTATCAGATAGATGGCATCAGTGTGATAATTGTAACGAATCAATAGATCGAGATTTTAATAGCAGTTTGCTAATCAAAAAACTGGGATTGGGCGTTGTCTCAGTATAAAATGCTTGAATCGACCGAGTAGCAATGCTACTGATTAAATTCGCTTGTCGTGGGAGAAGCCCACTCCTATGCGTAGCAAGGAGATGGGAGTACGTCACTAAAACTTATGTTAGATATAATTCTGGACAAACATAAAGAGATTTGAGATGATATTTTAC
>JASJEK010000384.1 GCA_030064915.1 Xenococcaceae cyanobacterium MO_234.B1 | reverse complement strand
CGTAGTAAATCCGTTATCACTCGAAAATTAGAGCTACGCATTTAAGCCTTTTTAGATGATATAAAAAACTTCTCCAGTCCATTTATTTTGCCACCCTAGTTTTTTTGCGCAATTTCCAGGGAACTTGTAGGGCAAGACGTACTATTATCTCGGGTTATATTGCCAAAACTGGGAAGTTTTGGCAATATAACCGTTTGGCATCATCCTATTGAGCAGTAACGCTGACTTGCACTAAACCCAGTTTTGGCTCCGTAACTACATACAGACCATCAACCGCTCCAGCGGCAGAGAGAGAGAAAAAGCCCTCAATTGCCTCGAAAAATTGACCATTCTTCTCGGTTATCTTCTCATTCTGCTCTCGGCTAGTTGCCAGTAGATGTTTATCTTTTCTGAGTCTCAAGTTTTCTTCGAGTTTTTGGGACATTTCTTTCAAGACTAAACCGGAAATAGCATCCTGGGCATCATCAAGATCCTCCTTACCAGACACTAGATTCAAGAAAGCTTGCTTAAGATCAGAAGCTTTAACGTCATGGCAGGTAAGCTTTTCCGCCTCAGAAAAAAAGTTTTTCGTAGTATGGTTTTTATCGTAGAAAGAAGCAACAAACACCATAAAGCGTAGGTAGGCTTGTCGATAGCTTTTCTCAAAAAAAGTGGCTGCTTGCTCTTGGTCTACTTCACCGCGCAAGATACTAGATATAGAAGCAGCAGCTAAGAGAGCACTGTAGGTAGCTAAGTGAACTCCACTAGACAGTAAGGGATCTAAAAAGCAAGCAGCATCTCCCAATAAGTAGTAGCCTGGTCCGGAAAAATTGTCAGCAGTATAGGAATAATCTTGCTCTACCTGTACTTTGGAAACTAGTTCTCCTGAGGCTACCATCTCCGCAATCACTGGACAATTAGCGATCGCTTCACTATATATATCTGGTATGGATGTTGGTCGTTTCTCCTTATACAAAGATTTATGCATCACCACACCGACGCTGGTTTTACCATTAGCCAGTGGGATTGCCCACAACCAACCTTCTGGGATAGTACCCATGGTCAGAGCTCCCTCGAAATCTCCCTCGAAATTGGCAGGCTGTCTTTTGGCATCTTTCCAGTATCCCCAGATGGCGATGTTCTGAAATGCATTATGCTCCCGACGGTTATGCAAGTAGCGGTTGGACATAATTCCGGCACGACCTGAAGCATCGAGGAGAAAATCAAAAGATATCTTTCCAGTTTCATCTCCTCCAACTTTCTGTCCCCAAGTGACACTTGTGGGGCGGTCATTTATAAAAGAGATGTTGCGAACCTCAACTCCCTCAAAGACTTGGACTCCTTCACTTTTAGCATGTTCTAATAGCAAATGGTCAAATTGAGCCCGGTCAACCTGAAAAGTATAAGTATCATTACCATTTATTTCGCCAAAATTGAGTGTCCACTGTTCAGAGCGCCACTGTAGGTATACCCCTGGCTTACGTTGAAAACCTTGGGCTTCTATCTTCTCACGCACGCCTAGCAAGTCGAAGATCTGTAGCGCTGAAGGTAACAGGGATTCACCAATATGGTAGCGTGGGAAAACATCCCGCTCCAAGAGGGTGACATTGAAGCCCTGACGGGCTAGAAGGGTTGCAGCAGTGGAACCGGCAGGCCCTCCACCAATAACTAATATTTGTGTAGAGTTAGGTATAATAGACATTGCGGGATTCTTCTCCTTATGCATTCTCAAGACAATAAATTTCTTTTCTTTCGCTGTTAGGTAAGAAAGTTTTGGCCGACTCGACTACCCGAACAGAAAAGAAGGAATTGGGAAAAAACTGGAAATAGTTGGCATCAATTAGAGACTTCTTGAATTGCTTGGATAAAAGTCTCTGGCAGCTAGATCATGCAGGGATGCAGTCAAATTTAGGAGCAGATTCCTGCTCTGGAATTGCTTCTAGAGAGATAAAAGATGGTTGAGACAAGCGACCTATCGCCTTGCTGATCGCAGCCATTTCCTGTATTAACTCCTCGTATTGCTTTGGAGTTAAAGACTGAGGACCATCCGAAAGTGCTTTGGCTGGATTGAGATGTACCTCAATCATCAAAGCATCTGCACCAGCAGCGATCGCAGCTAATGCCATTGAGGCAACATATTGGGATTTACCAGTAGCATGACTAGGATCGAGCATGATTGGTAAATGAGTTAGTTCTCTTAAAACTGGTATGACAGAGATATCATAAGTATTACGAGTATACTGTTTGTCAAAGGTGCGAATCCCCCGTTCACAGAGAATTACATTGGGATTACCTGCTGCTAAGATATACTCTGCTGCCATTAACCATTCTTGAATAGTTGCAGACATACCACGTTTGAGTAAAACAGGTTTTCCTTTTGCCCCTACTTTTTTGAGTAAGGAGAAGTTTTGCATATTTCTCGCGCCGATTTGCAGAACATCGGCAACTTCAGCAACAATATCAATGTCGGCAGTATCCATAACTTCGGTAATTATGCCCAAGCCAGTTTCCTGACGTGCAGTAGCTAACCACTCTAAAGCAAGTTCTGCATGACCCTGGAAGGCATAGGGAGAAGTTCTGGGTTTATAAGCACCACCTCTAAGAAACTGTGCTCCTGCTGCCTTGAGTTGAAAAGCTATATCTATAATCATTTGTTCGCTTTCTACAGAACAAGGACCAGCTACATTAACTAAAGGAGCATCTTTGCCAAAGGAAATATTGCCATTAGGAGTAGATACAACTACCTCGCTGTATTCTCCATGACGGAATTCTAAGCTAGCTCGCTTAAAAGGTTTTTTGATTTGTAAGACAGTTTCAACCCAAGGGCTAATTGCTTGAATTTGTTCGCGATTTAAATCATCAGTATCACCAACTAAACCAATAACTACTTTATGTTTGCCCAAACTGGTTTCTATTTTGAGATTAGGGCGAGATAATTCTTGGTTAATGCGATCTATTTCTTTGGGTGAAGTTCCAGGCTTCATTACAATAATCATGAATATAGTTCTCGTTAAATCAATTACAAAAGTGAATATTTGTGTGTTTGAGAAAAACAATTTGCTTGTTATTTATATTGGACTTTGGACAAAATTTGATTTTTTTTCTTTCCTTTCCAAGTATGTTTAATTATTTCAATCAATAGTTCAGTCAAATTCAGGATTTGGAAAACTCAGTTAAATTCAGGTTGGGACTTTTTGTCCAAAATCCAATTGTTAACTTGTCTGTATTAAAAGAGAGAATCGGGAAGAAGTAGGGAGAAAAATTAACTATGGATTATTACTTTGATGACTCCACTTTTGACCCCCAAAACCTAGACCATCTATTACTTTTGGGTGCATATCTAGCATTAACATTCTATGGATTATGGTTAGGGTAAAGGGTGCCAGACTCAAAAGGGAAACAAGCGTCATAGGTATAACCGAGAAACAGGGCAAGTAGAACGTAATGAGGATTGAGCATTTAATTAGTATTAATGGAGCTATTCTGGTGGTGTATTACACCAGTAGTAATTGTTATCAGTACGAAATAGTCTTTTGGGATGGTTCAAGCTATCAGCCCAACGAGCTTTACAAAAACGCAGACCAAGCTCTAGCAGTAGGCATAGAGTCAATTAGAATTGTCATCGGTTATCAATAGATGTTGCTATGCCCAAGATTGATTTATGCGGTCTCGCGCTTGGCGCGAGTGCTACCGCATCGCTGCCTCTTTTTTGCCCACAACCCATATCTAATCTGCACGCTTCATCCGATGGGGGTGGATATGGACGAGTGTATAGACTTTAGACCAGACCCCAACGCAGAGATAGAGGAACAATGGTCGCTCCTAGGATACACCTTTTATGATGATGAACTTGTGCCATTAAGACCTTCTCGTTACACTCCAGAAGAACAATTAGAGATACTTGATAATCACCCTTTTTTTACTGGTGTATGTCCTGAATGTGGTTATAGATTTGATAAAAACAATCCAAACGTAGTTCACTACGATTGCCCTGTTTGTGGTTTTATTGATGACTCGGTGTAGAAAGAATAGAACAATATTTTAATTTCCAGCTTCTATCCAGCCCATAATTGCAGCTTTTCCAACTTTAAGATATGCATTGTCTAAGAGTTCATCGATAGCAGCTTCACCAGCAGCTTTTAATGCACCAGCCACCCGACGCTTGAAGCTAGGAGTAGTTTCATCATTAATATAAGCTATCTTTTGAGCTTCAGTAGCAGTAGGATTAGTTTGCTCTAGCTGTTTAAGTAGCTGCTGTATCTCGGCAGCAGCTTCAGCAAGAGTTTGTTTTTGTTCTGAGGCGTAGATGATTTGATTGCCCTCTACTTTTCCTGCTGCTCCAGTGACTTTGGCTTGGAAATTCATCTCTACTTCTACATTTTTTGATTGGTTCTCAGTCACTGCCTTAGCCTCAACATTAATAGGTCTGCTAGCTGCTAGTTTAGCTATTTCAAATATGTTTGTGTTTTGCTGTTTATATATTTCTATTTCTCTATCTTTAGCATTAAGTTCTAATCTATATTTATCTTCTATAGCTTTTAATTCGATTTCATATTCTTTTTTAAGATATTGTTCTATATCTGCTTTATTAGCATCAGGAGGAACTTCTACTCGAACCACAAAAGCTCCATCAGTTTTTCTTTCAATTGCTTGTATAGCTAATTCATGATTATTGGATTCAACTTGTAGCTTTTGGAATGAGGTTAAGAAGGCTTGCCAATCAATACCATCTAAAAATATTAGGTCAACTGTTTCTAATGCTTTTTGAAATAGTTTAGTAAACTCTTCAGGCTCAAAGTTTTTGTTTGGGTCGCAGGGACGACGTTCTGAAAAAGCGTATTTTTTTATCTTGTGGTTCCATTCTCCTTTCAAGTAAATGTAATCGCAAGATATGTCGTTTAAATTAGTTTGATTATTAATATTCCAGTCTTGGATGCAAGCTCCAGTAAGATTCGTATTCCTAAATTTAGTATGTAGTGCCTGGGTTGCTATGAGGATTGCTTTTTCTAGGTTAACTTCTTTGAGGATGACTTCTGTGAGGTTAGCTCCTGTAAGATTGGCTTCTTTGAGGATGACTTCTGTGAGGTAGGCTCTTTCAAGATTGGCTCTTTCAAGATTGGCTCTTTCAAGATTGGCTCTTTCAAGATTGGCTCTTTCAAGATTGGCTCTTTCAAGATTGGCTCTATAGAGGATGACTTCTGTGAGGTTAGCTTCTGTGAGGTAGGCTCTTTCGAGGTGGGCTTTTTCGAGGTAGACTCCCGTAAGGTTAGCTTCTGTGAGGTAGGCTCTTTCGAGGTAAGCTTTATAGAGGTAAGCTCCTGTGAGATTAGCTCCTGTGAGATTAGCTTTATAGAGGTTGGCTTTTCTGAAGTTAACTTCTTCGAGGCTGCTTCCATAGAGATAAGCTTCTGTGAGATTAGCTCCTTCGAGGTTGGCTCCTGTGAGGTTGGCTCCTGTGAGGTTGACTCCTGTGAGGTTGGCTCCTGTGAGGTTGGCTCCTGTGAGATCAATTTCTATATCAAGATTTTTTTGTTGCCACTCATTCCAAACCTCTACACCTTCTTCCTTAAGTATTCTAAGCTGTTCTTCATTTGCCATCCTCTATTAACCTCAGCTTCACAGAGATAACTTAATCACACCAAAGCCTGCTCAATGGGACAACAACTTAACTTAACGTTACCCCAATA
>JASJEK010000383.1 GCA_030064915.1 Xenococcaceae cyanobacterium MO_234.B1 | reverse complement strand
TATCTATGGGCCGAGCTGGATTTGAACCAGCGTAGGCATAGCCAGCGGATTTACAGTCCGCCCCCATTAACCACTCGGGCATCGACCCTTTTGTTGTCACAGTTATCAATGCTAGCACATCTTTTGCCTAAATTAAAGTTTTGTTTGATTTTTTTTGAGCTTTTAGCTTCCCTGCGAGAAGCCCAGCGTTCTACGAAGTGAACTTCTGGACGGGGCGTTTAAACTGCGGGACGGGGTTCATAAACGGAGGGGCAGAGTTTATTGATCATAACTTGACAATTTTGAATTGAAATCTTTATAGCTCAAGACTTTCAGTCGTTGTATAATACATTTAATCTCTGATAGCTCTACAAGGTAATGACTTGGGGTAATGATTCAGAGGATAGCGGAAAGAGGGATGTAGCTTTTGTACGTGAACCCGACCCGTCATAGTGGACTTGGTAGAAGCTATGATCCAAGCTTAAAAAGCGTGTGCAAGTAAAACTCAAAATATTTTGACCTTCGGGACGAGGGATAAAGCCTAGATGTAAGACCAAACTGTGCTTGCACAGGGAGGCGGTTTATTGGGTAGGAAGCTCCAATCGTATGCGTAGCATCGATGTCGAGTAGTTCACACTATTGTCAGTACCTCTTGGTAACTCAGATTAACTATACTCTGACTAATTCCTGTGATTTCTCCTTAATTCTTTTTCTGTTTGAGGAGAAACCAATTTCACATATTCTGTAGTAACTTGTAGCTGCTGATCTTTTGACCAAGTAAGGTAACGAATCGTTTTTCCACTGGCCATAACTAATTTTTGAAAATCCTTACTTTGTTCTGGGTTGCGGAGAATTTTATTGTCAAGTAATACTAATGTCTTGACTGGAGGAGCAAGAACTTGAGGGCGATCGCGATCATTAGCAACTTGACTAGATAGGTGAGGTTGTTGATATTCCTTCAGATATATAGCAACAAGACGTTTGTAGAGTGGATGAGAGAGAATTGCTGTAGTTTCAGGGTCAAAATTCTCTTCAATAAATTCTATTGGTTCAATAAATTTAGCATCAAAATTACGGATTTCTCGCCAAGTGGGAACGCCAGCAGGTCCAAAAAGAAAGAAGAGTCCATTAAGACTAACTATTGTCGCAGTTAATAAAGCCCATCCCTGACGTTTTCCCTTCCAGAAATGTTCGCTAAAACTAACAATTGCTAATGCACCTAGCAAAATAAATCCAGGCATAATTGTGAGACTTTGAGCTTTACGGCGTAAATGAACCAAGAGAAAAAAGCAAGCTCCAGGTACTACGGATAGAGCGATCGCACTATGACCCCAATTTCTGCGCCAACTCCTGAGCCAATTTGGTCTTTTGCTCCCTATAACCCATAACATGGGGATAAGTCCCAATCCTACTGTCCGCAAAATCGCTTTAAGTAGAAGGAATACATTATCAATAATTTTGACTAGAGAGTCTGCATCTTCTCTTTCTGTATGAAGGGGTAACCATTGCTGTACCATCCCCCAGTAATTATCCCAACCACCAGAACTAATTATTAGAGGAGTCATCCATAAAGCGATCGCTATCAACCCCATTAACACAGCAACTGCCACATCTATTAATTTAAAATTACCCTTTCTCAGTCCTAAAAATGTAGCCACTAAAGACAAAGGTAATAAAAAAAAGGGAGTACTTGGACGAATACCCCCTGCTAAACCCATTAGTATTCCCAAAGTAATTAAAGCTTTCTTGTCTCCTAAACCAGTTCGATAGGCAGCATAGTTAATTAACACTACCCAAGTAAACTCCAGCATATGGGATAGTGCCATTTCCCCATTAAACCAAAGTATGGGACTGGTCAACATTAACAAAGAAGCTGTCCAACCCACTCGCGGATTAAACCAAGTTGTCCCGATAATATATAACATGGCAGCAGCTACGCCCGATGCTACCACATTGACCATTACTAAACTAGCAGTAGGATTATGGAGAAATAAATTAAAAAAGCGGGCAAAGCCAATAAAAATGACGAACATACCCGGCATTTGCGGCTGTTCTAAACGCACATCCAAATGTTCTACTGCTAAGGCAAAATTACCCCCATCTCCCCAGACAATCTGGCTTTGAAACGGCAAACGGGTAGCTAAACCCAGAAAGAAAAGAGCGATCGCTGGGAGTAACCAACGGTCACTGGTTTTACCTTGGGAATTGTTGCTAGGTGTTGGACTAATATTGGTTACTGGCATTGGGGACAAATTAAGGTGGTAGAGCAAAATTCAAGAAAAAAATCGGGAAAATTTCTCTTTTAAATTAAAATCTTATCAAATCTGTCTCGCCGTCAACTTTATCAATTAGCTTGAGTAATATAGATAATATGGTTTTGCCTTCATCGAATCCTCAAAGACAACCATTTTTGATTTTAGCTACTTATATTACAGTAATCATTGCTTCTCTGTTAGCTTATGGCTACAAGTTAACTTCAAGTAATATTTATAATCAAGTCCCTGCAATTATCTCTTTACTCAATCCTGAATTGTACAATGATGATTTTTATATTCAGGAAATGACTCAATTCACTCCTAGATATTACTATTATCATTTAATTTATTGGGGAGTTAAATTAGGATTTAGTTTGCCTTGGGTTTGTTTTGGTTTTTATCTTGTTGCTTTTAGTTCTTTTTTAATAGGCTTATATGCCCTTGGTAGGATATTTAATCAATCTAGATTATCTGCTACTGTCTTTACTTTTTTAGGTTTTGCTGCCACCGTAAATGGCAGAATTGGTTACGCCGACCTTTTTCGTACCGATCCTATTCCTGCTACTTTGGCAATGGGTTTAGTTGTTTGGGGATTTTATTTTTGTTTTCGTCAAAAATGGATTTTAGGTTATTTCTTTTTTGGTTTAACTTGCTTGATGCAATTTCTAGTAGGAGCTTTACCTGGTATTTTAATGGCTATTCCTTTGTTAATAGCAGGGAAGAAAAATAAAAGTTTTAAGCAAATATTTTTCTCGTTTTTGGTCTTAGGAATATGTGCCTGTTTAATCTATGTTCCCATGCTACTATCTGGTAATACCAACAGCGGAGTAATAAGTAATGAAGAATTTGTCTATCTCTATGGATATATACGTCATCCTCATCATTTGATTTTTTCTGCGTTTGGTTTAACCGGTTCCCGAGGCTGGCTAAATTTTATTCTTTTTACTATCGGTGGGTTGCTCTGTATTCAAAGCTCTAAATCCTTAGATAAAGATGTTAAATTACAGTTTATTGTAGTTGTTTGTGGTTCTTGTTTTTTACTTTTAATTAATTATGTTTTTGTCGAAATTTATCCTCTAGATTTTATTGCTAAATTCCAGTTTGCTAGGACAACCCCTTTTGCTCAATTGATGGTTTTGCTTGGGATTAGTGTTTTAGTAGACGAAGAATACACAAAAGGCAATATACCTGTTGTTTTTCTGTTGATTATTGCTCCTGTTTTAAGAGGCGCAGGAATATTATTATTAATTTTAGGATTTAGTTTATGGTTAGAGCACCGCGAAAAACAACTTTCTCAATATCCTTCTAATATTGTTATTTTTTCCTGGGGATTGATTTCTGTATTTTTTATTTCTATCTATTACCAGCTATATTTTCTGGTTGGTCTATTTATTCTCAGTATCGTAGCAGCAGTTTGGCATTATCAAACCAAAGATATCCAAAATATTGCTAGTAAACGATGGGGACAATTATTGTCCCTTTGTTCATTATTAATTTTAATGCCTATAAATTTTTTCCCAGATGGTATTATTGTCGATTTATTCTTTCTTCTTTGGTTAGGGTCGAAAAGAAATAAAGTTATTGCTAAAAGACTTGAGGAAATATGTATTTTTATCTTTATACTTTTTATGATTTTATATCAACACTATGATTTGTTTTTATTTGGCGCGATCGCTTTTCCTTTATTTTTAGAAAAATTTATCTATAGCTCGAAACAAAAAAGGATTATTGCCTTCAGTTTGGCTACTGTTTTGATTACTTATTTAAGTCTTGGGTTACTAAAAATTTTACCTCCTAACTTATCAAAGTCATTTCAATCTAGAATCAGAATCTATCCTGTTTCTGATCATGATGTAGCAATTTTGGCTCAAAAATTTCAACAATTAAGTCCGAAAAATGTTTTAGTATTAGTTCCGCCTTTAGATGAAAAGTTTCGTTTTTATTCCCAAAGATCGGTTGTTTTCACTTTTAAAAGTTTTCCTTTTACCGATGAAGGAATTAACATTTGGCAAAATCGTTTAGAAACTATTTCGGAAACCAAAAATTTTAACAAATATGCTCTCGACACTTTTTATGGTCAGCATAGTAATTCTGAAATAATTGCCATTGCTAAACAGTTTAATGCCAATTACATACTTACCCGTCTTGATTGGCATCCGAATTTAGATGGCTCAGTAATAGCGCAACAGGGAGATTGGATTATTTATCAATTGACACTCCCCCATTAAATGCTATAGCCCTACAAATTTAGGTTAGGACAAATCAAATTCTGTAAGGGCTTTTCGCGAAAAGCCCTTACTTTAAATCCTATGTCCTAACCTTCTGACGTATTGCTATACCGCAACTTTTGATACGATTTACTATCGGCGACAAGTTGAACCAGAGAAAATTCAAATGGTGCCTGAGGGTGGTAGTCTCAGAGGAGTTAGTAGAACTACAAAATTAGCATACATCAGTCCATCAGTACTACATTATTTAATCTTCTGTGGAAGAGGCTTTACTATACCCAGGATGAGACTATTGACCTATAAATTTTGTTTTTAAGCCCCTTTCAACCGCTACAGACGTGAAACTTCTCTCCGTTTAGCTAATTATCTGTTTTTAACCGGTAAGCTATCTTGCCCTGAGCTTTCTAATTTGATTTCCCATTTAGGAGGATTGCTAGTAGAATTATACTCATAAACACCTAAACACTGTTTCTGTTGATTAAAAACGCGTAAACCATAACCATACTCTCTAGCAACAGTCCCAAATTGATTAAGAAAACGATAACGCCCCAAATAATCTAACAATGTCCAAAGTCGCCAGTTGACAGTCAAATCAATTTGTTTTAATTGAGGATAGGCTAACCAGTTATTAATCAGTCTGCCACCAAAAGGATCGAATTGTTTACTAGCCCACCATAAACTAGGTAAGGTAATACCAGCTACAGTAATATTTTGGTTGCTAGCTACTGTATCTTCTTTTGTTTGATCTTTCGCTAACTCAGAATTACTGAACAAGTTGCACTTGTTCGCTGTGTCAGTAATTACACTTTGTGCCACAACCATCTTGGGAATTGACAAAAATATAACTGTCAAGACGGTAAGAAACTGTATGTTAGCTTTCATAGTAGTTATAAATAGTGAATAAATAATTAGACTAGTGAGCTATACGGAATTTAAAATTTAGATTAGTCGGGTAGATCAAAGGTATTGCTCTACGTTGAACTTTTAGCGTGCGAGTGGGAAGCCCCACTGCGATAGCAATGAGCGGTGGAAGGGGCTTAAAAACAAAATTTATAGGTTTACTCATCTCATTCTAGGTATATAAAGCCCCTTTCCACAGATGAGAACGAGCGCGATAACCTGTCGGAGAAGGCTTTACAGTAATGGATACATAATCTTTATATGGTAATGGCTTCAACCGTTGTATAATGTCTTCAATTCGATGTGAGGTGAGAATA
>JASJEK010000073.1 GCA_030064915.1 Xenococcaceae cyanobacterium MO_234.B1 | reverse complement strand
GCATTTTATCTTGTTCAATCCAGTAAGAAAAAACTTGTTGTCTAGGGTCTTGAGGTAGATTAATTTGATAAATGCGGAGGCGTTTTTTGCCTTTGTGATAACTTTCAGAACGAAGATAGTTAAGGCTGCAATCAATTTTGGCGAGGAATCTACGAAGTATTAAAATAGGACTAGAGTTTTTGGCGAGTCCGATACCCATTATAGTTTTAATCTCTTTACGGTTTTTAAGTGCGATCGCAGCCAGATGTTGTAAATCAGTATCAGTATTACGTAATTCTCGCTCTTTGTCTAGGAGTAATTCGGGAATACCTAATATTTCCATGATGCCAATAGTAGCCCCTAATTGAGATTTATTAAAATCTGGTAAGAAGAGACTACCATTCCCTTGTTGCAGTAGTTTTTGAGCAACTTTAGTATCTCGATCTGCTAGAAAAGGACGACCTACAGTGAGGAAATAATGGAGTCTGATTTTCTCATACCAACCACTGTCATCTAATTCTACTAAGTCAGCAGTTACGGAAAGATTATAACGTTGCTGTAGTTGATATTTTTTGATGCTGCGTCTTTGAGGAGTAGTTTTAACGATGCGCTTTTTGAGAGTTTGATATTTCTTTTCTGTCAGCAGAGGGGAATTTGCGATCGCATTACATTCAGCTTGATAGTTTTGTTGGCGAATTTCGGTGATGGCTTCTAATAAACAAGTATTTTCAGGCTTATTAGCATTTTTATCTGATTCTTTCGAGATTTTAAGGTTACTAGCCCCAATTATCTGATGTCCTTCTTCCCTCAGAGCCGTTAGGATAGATTCACGGTATTTTATGGTGCTGGCATTGTATCTTACTGCCATTTTTGCCCAACATAATAAAGACTCTGCTTGAAACCCTGTATCAATGTCTTCTAGAGTAGCTAAGTCTGATTGTTGCAGAAGACGGATATTTAATTGGGTTAAACGATGTCCTGAAGTAATTAAAGCAGGAATAGAGGTTGAGCCATTACCAATTTTGTTAAAACTATAACTGGCACACCACAGATATCGGGGTACATTAGTCCGCAGACGGGATAGAGTTTGTCTTACGGCGTTTTCCCCTTGCACACCTTGAGCGATCGCCCATACTGAGGTAAAGTGATTCTGTAACTCAATGGAGATACCTGTCTCAATGGATGGACTAGCTAACACTACATCATAATTAGCGAGAATTTGGTCGAGTTTAGTAATGCAGTTATAAGCAGGATGATGAGGATCGGCGAGGGACTCAGAATCAATCCGCAGTATTTTAGTTTGGGGAAACTTTTTATTTAAATAGGCTTCTAAAGTTTGAGTACCCCACTTACTGGTAAGCTTTTGGGCAGAAAGACAGACAAAAGGTTTTCCACCTTGTTTAATGTAGGCTTCTAAATCCCTAACTAATTTTTTGGGATTATTCCCATCATAGTTATAGACTTCCCAAGCTGATTCGGTATCGGGTTTCCATTGGTTTTCAATAATATAAGGTTGTAGATTAATTCCCGCAAGAGAAATTAGATAATCGATCGCAATATCACTCAAATCAGCATCAGCAACATATACTTGTCCTTTCCCTGTGGTTAGATTCTGCATCAGGGTTTTTAAGGATTTGAGAATGGCAACGCGGTTATCAGTACAGGTGTTAGAGTTGAGACTGTGCCATAATACTTGCTCTACTTCGTCAATAATTATGATGCTATTTGCCCAATCATCAGCATTAAATTGGGCTTGGGAATTGGGATGTAGAGAATCAATACACAAGCCATAACCCTGGTTGTTTTCCCCTTGCGCTTCTGTAATATAAGGAAGTCCAAAACGTTGACATAATGCCCTAACTAATTGGACTCGATGACCAATTACGAGAATTTTCTGGCGATTTTTTAAGGCTTGAGTGGCTATTTGCTCTAATAATTTGGTTTTTCCTGTGCCTTTTGCTGATTTAATACCGATTAGTTTCTGCTGTGTTGTAATTTTTATGTCTGATAAATAGGGAGAATTAACTACCACTTGAGGAGAATAGGTTAATTGTCTCCAAGATTTAGCTTGCCAAATTTCCAAAGAAAGAGCTTGGTCATAAACAGTATTAAAATATTCTTGTCCCTCTTTGACAATGAGATCGTCAACTCCCTTACCTAAGTGACTATCCCAACTAACTACTTTTACTTCACAGTTGGCTTGCTGTAGTAGATAACCCGTTTTTTTTATAGCAGCATTAACCGCTTTGATGGTATTGGGTTTAGTATCTTGGTCAAAGATAATATAGATCTCTCGTTTCCTAGCTTTTGCTGCTGAGTTTGTCGTAAAAACTTGTAACTGAGGAATTAGATAGGATTTCCCGATACGCTTTCCCCACTGGTCTTTAGGTGTACGATAACCATTATTAATCCCTGGTAGTGCGATCGCAGCATAACCAGCAGACAGTAATGCACCTGCTTTCTTGGCTCCTTCTGTAAGACATACTGGTATTTCAGGATGATTTATTACCCATCGCCAAAAACCGCGATCGGGTAAACTGCGATCTATATCGGTAATGGCAATATCTACTTGGTAACGAGAGGCGATACTTTCCCAAATACGAGGCGTGACTTTTAAAGCAAATACTCCTGTTGCTGTTTTGGGAGGATGTTCATATTTGATTGGTTTGTCGTTATTAAAACGAGGATGATCTGGTTTGAAGCAACCCCAAATATCTTCCTCTCCCGTTAGCAAGTCAATTCCCGAACACCACCAACCGCCATTTTCGATGTGGGAATAACGTTTAAGATATGTCTCACTAATGCGTCCGTCATTACGTCTGGGTATAGCATCAGAATAGAGTAAGTATTCTGATGGAGATAATCCTTCTAGTGGTAATACATTCAACCTGGTTAACTCTTCATCTATGCCACTAGCCGACCATTCTTCCAGACAGTTCATTCGATCTTTTCCCCTTTGCTCCGAGAGGTAAGTATCATAACACTAGATATGGTGTCTAGATTAATTTCTTTATAAAAAAAACACTATATACGCGAGTTCGCAGGGACGCGAAATTTGAAGGGCTGTCTCCTGGGGTTTCCCCAGGCGGGGCGATTCTCGGTTCTGAAATAAATTCAGAACACAGCCCCTTGAGTTTATACGCCCCGTCGCGTCTGTATATACAAAACCGTTAAACTCTGTAGAGACGTAGCATGTTACGTCTTTACCACAAATGTTGATGGGGGGTTTTGGTAAACGGATTTGGTATTAGATAAAGTCGGAGTTGATTGGCTAGAATTTTTTGAGCCATGATACTTCTACTGTAAATTTAGAATAATACCAACTTGCGTCCGAAAACTTAATTCTCAGATGGGGGAAATAAGTCATGGATCTGAGCCATTCAGGAACCGATGGGCAAAATGTTCTTGTAGCAGTCTGTGAATGAAGCGGTATACTCCACCTACTCTTTGGAGAAAGAGTCTGTCTGTAGCGTAGTCGAGGAAGCGGGCATAGTTCCAAGAGATGTAATTGTTGCAGTAGAGGGTAAGGCGGAGGGAGAAGTGTTGTATGCAGGTTTTACCACCATTCATCAGCGCCAACGGCACCCCGAGAACCAGCCCGAAAATCAGCCCCCCCATAATCATTTTGGATATCGTCTCTCCACTCAGCACTCCCAACAGCCCTCCTATCAGACATCCAATTATCCCGAAAATCAGCCATACAGTTATAGCATTACGAAGTGATACCCAAATTCCTTGATTTGGACTTGTTTTTGTTTCAATTTCTGAACTTTTTATCCCCTCAACCAGTCCGACACTCAGCCCGGAAATTAGCCACCATATCAGCCAGAAAATCAGCAATTGAATTAGCCAGGCAATCGGCCAAATCAGCTCAATCAGTTCTTCATTCAGCCAGAAAATCAGCAATCCGATTAGCCAGACAGTCAGCCCGATAAACAGCCCTACACCCTGCCCTTGACCGAACAAGGAAATCTTGATTTTTTTCCAATTAACTTGAATAATTTCAACTGTTTCGATTTTTTCTGTCAGCCTGAGACCTAGCCCGACAATCACCCCGATACCTAGTCCGTAAATCAGCCCGGCAATTAGATCTTCACTCAGCCGTTCAATCAGCCCGATACCCGGTGAGTAAGTCCACCAGAAAATCGCCAATGCAATCAGCCCGAGAATCAGCTGCGCAATCAGCTCGATAACTAGCCCAGTAATCAGCACTCCAATCAGCTTGTAAGTTTGTTTTTGTTTTCTTTTTAGCCAATATGGCTGGATTTTTTCAATTAAAAACTCTGTTTGATTGTCCTCATTTAATTGCTCGGCTAACCATCCTAGCCACCTCCTTGTCTTTTTATGTTCTGGCTGAAGCCTTTTCCCTTTGTATGGTCGCCCAAGCATTCTCTTAATATAAGCATTAAATAGATAACTCAGGCGTTGTTTAGAGTCCGATAGCTTTTGCCATTCAGAAAAAGAAATTTTTTCGCAAGAAATAACAATAATATTTAATAATAAGGGAGTCTTAGATAACTCCATTAAACTTTCGTCGTCCTTGATACTTTGCCAAAGTTTTCCTTCCCCCGCTCGCTGAAGATAATTTTCAATCTGCTCCTGAGTAAGAGGTTGTAAAATAACTGCACCATTTAATTCGAGTTTTTTTATTTGACTCTGAGACTGATCTTGACGACTTAGGAGTTGATATTCTTCACTTCGACTACAAACAACTAGCGAACTCGACCAAATTGAAGGAGTCAGGAATTCATTGATTTTGTCAACGCATAATCCTTGTCTGTCTGAAGCTATTTCATCCAATCCATCTAATAGTGGAATAATTACAGTTTCTTCTAGCCATTTCTTCCCAATATCCTTACGGACACCATATTTTTGTTTTAGGTCATCAATAATCCAGTCTTTAATACATTGTTTGTCTTCTTTCCAAGAAGATAGGTTTAACAGTACTGGTATAGGTTGATTAATATCATCCTGAGCGCGATTAACTAGAACTTGAGCCAGTTGCAACAATGTTGTAGTTTTCCCCGACCCTGGTGCGCCAAGAATTAACAACTTGCCATTGATATCCTCTCGGTCATAAATGTCAGTAATTTGTGTTTCAGAGGGAAGTCGTTCTGATGGCTTAGTTCCAACTTTTACATCAATTGCCCAAGGTGGTTTGACTTGACTTATATCTTCTTCTTTATCAAGTAAAATAGATACTCGATTATGCAATGAGTGCTTCAGACGAGCTGCGACTTCCTCCTTGACTTTCCTTAACATTAATTGCTCAGTCTTTGGTCGCCTCGTCCTTATTCCCAAAACAGATTCCTGCCTGAAAATATTAAGAGTAATATTTAGTAGCTTGTTAAATATGAAATTCCATCTTCCCTGGATTACATTCGCATCACGACCAGCACCAACACCTTGCACCTGACCTTCATTAGTGCCAATATCCTGACGGACATTTTGACTGCTAGAAGATTGTTGAGACTTTCTTTCTTCAGAATCAGGTGTTTTGTCAGTCATGTAAACACCTCACCTCATCCCAAGAAATAATTAGCTGCTACTCCAAGCCATCCTGCTAACTTCAAAATAAGAGGTTTGAGCTTGTCAACTAAATTCTTAGCTGCACCTGCTGTTGTATCAGCCTTTTTGATAACAGAAGTAGCTCTTTCCAAATGACGAACAATAATCGACTGTTCCGGTTTCTCCTCAGATGCTTCTTCCTTCGCTTTACCTGCATATTTAGTTGCTTGAGATGTTAACTCTGGAGGTAAATCAGCCTCTTTAATTAATTTCTCAATCTGGCTAAGGATTTCTACAGCTTGTTCTTGAGTAATTGCTCCTGCAACTTCTCCTTGGCTCATCTGTTGGGTAGCATTAACATCTCTCCCCGCAGCAATAGCCTGTGCCTGTCCTGTATTAGTGCCGATATTTTGGTTAACGCTTTGCTGACTGGCTTCTGACATATAATCACTCTCCGCTTTAGCTCTAAAGTTAATAAGATTTTGCGGAATAGATCTGCTAGCTAGAAGTCTAGCAATTTCCATCATGTCGGCACTTTACTTTTTATAAAGGGTTATTTCCTTGTCTTTCCCTTGTAATTCTTCTGAACGATACTGAGCTTCTAAGATAAATTTCTAAAAACTAGTGCGATCGCCGATATCGTACAATGGTTTACTTAATAGCGATCGCCTAATTTTTGCCAATGTCCAGTTAATTCTTAATTCCTGTAGTGCTAATACCTTGGATAAATTGACGCTGACCAATTAAAAATAATACTACTACTGGTATTGAAGCAATAACAACTGCTGCCATCATCAAGGGCCAACTGCTGGTAAATTCTTCTTGAAACTCTGCTAAAGCTAATTGTACAGTTCTCAATTCTGGTCTAGTAGTAAATACTAAAGGTTTAAATAAATCATTCCATTCGGCAATAAAAGTAAATAAAAATACAGTTACTAAAGCAGGACGAGACAAGGGTAACATAATGCGAGTAAGAATTTGCCAACGGGTTGCTCCATCTAAAGTTGCAGCTTCTTCTAACTCTTGGGGAATAGTTGCAAAATATTGACGCATCAAGAAAATACTAAACCCATTAGCTGCGGTAGGTAAAATTAATGCCCAGTAAGTATTAATTAAATGTCCCCATTTCAAAATTACAAAAATAGGAATTACTAATAATTGAAAGGGAATTACTAAAGTAGTTAAGACTAACAATAAGATTGCTTCTTTGCCTCGAAATTGTAACCTTGCCAAGGCATAACCAGCTAAAGCAGAAGTAATTAACTGTAAAGCAGTAACACTCAAAGCTACAATTGTTGAGTTTAAAAATGCCAGTAAAAATTTGCCTCTAGCCCAAGCTTCTTGATAATTTTCCCACGTAAAAGCTTTTAGAGAAATCACCTCACTTATAGTTGCACTAGCAGGAGCAAAGGAAGTAATAACTACTATACCTAAAGGGAGCAAAACTAATATCGCGCCCAAAACTAAAATTGTAAAAATAATAGCAGTGAATCTGTTGTCGGTCATGAAATCTCCATCACTTTCTCATAAAGCGATCGCTTAAAATTTAACTACAAAATTTAACTACCCTGGTCCCTTAATTTAACCTTACAATAGTCATCTAAAAATACTGGGAGAAATGCGATCGCCCCAATGCTAAAATTACAACCAGCTTATCCTGGTAAGATAAATAGCTTTAATTCGGGGGAAAGTGAGTGTGGTAGATGGTTTGGATGTATTCGGCGAAGCTTTGCTTGACTATCACAAAGGTAATAAAGATGCTTGCCTAAAGGTTTATTCAACCGAAGCAGACACATATGATATTCCCGTCTCTGTATTTTTTCGCCGGGCAGATAAGTTGACTATTGATCGACTTGCTTTGTCATTTTGTTCTGGAAAGGTATTAGATATTGGCGCAGGTGCGGGAATACATACTTTGTATCTTCAGAAATTAGGAGTAGAGGTTACAGCATTAGATGTTTCAGGCAATGCTTGCTTGGTAATGTCAAATAGTGGCGTGAATAATATAATCAGACAAGACATTTTTGAATTAAACTCTAAATCACAATATGACACATGGCTAGTACTTGGTCGCAGTATCGGTGCCGTTGGTAGTCTAAAAAAACTTCAAGATTTCTTATTAAAAGCTAAATTGTCCCTGACCCCTTGTGGGAAAGTAATACTCAACTCCACTAATGGGGAAAAAAACCTATCTGCTATCCGAAAGTTACAGTTTAAATATCAAGGAAAAAAGAGTTCAGTTGTCCAATGGCTTGATGTTGACCAAGAAACTCTGAGCAAAATAGCCAATGACCTGGGTTTTGATACAGAGATTGTACATATTGAGGATGAAGGTAACTATCTATCAGTGCTGAGAAAAAACGAATTATCGCGTCCTCAATAATATCAATTCTCAAAGTTCTAATCAATAGTTTGTTGAGCTAATAATTGTAAGAAACTCTCTTTACTTGGTAAAGAAGATTGCGCCCCTTGTTTTGTCACAGCTAAAGTTCCTGCGACAATACCCCATCGGACAGCCTCTTTTAGAGATTTACCCGACGCTAGAGCCGTAGCTAATCCCCCATTAAAAGCGTCTCCAGCAGCTACCGTATCCACTACTTTTGTAGGAATGGGTTTAATCCAAAAATTTTCACTAGGAGTACTACAAAAAGCCCCCTGACTTCCTAGAGTGATAATGACATTTTTGGCTCCCATCTGATGTAAGAAAGAAGCTGCTTGTCTTGCTGTGGTGACGCCATCGACGGTAAAACCTACTAATTGACTAGCTTCAACTTCATTGGGTGTAATAATATCGACTAACCGATATAGTTCTTCTGGTAGGCTAGATTGGGCAGGGGCAGGATCGAGTATGATTAGACAATTACTAGTAGCTTTCGCTTGCCTAGCTGCTGCTACCACTGTAGCCAAAGGAATCCCCAACTCTAATAAAACTACCTTGGTTTGGGGTAATAAGGACTGAAACTGCTCTAATTCTTTCTCTCTAACTAAACTATTCGCTCCAGCAGCACAGGCGATCGCATTATCTCCTTGTTCATCTACTACAATAGAGGCGATACCCGAATGAGTGTGAGGGTTAATAGTAACTTTGCTAGTCTCCACTCCTGCATTTTTAAGGTTATCTAGCAAGGTTCTACCAAATCCATCATCCCCAATTTGGCCAATTAAGTGAACGGGGATACCTAACTTGGCTACGGCTACAGCTTGGTTAGCTGCTTTTCCTCCTGCTGCGGAAAAAAAACGATTACCAATAACTGTTTCTCCTCTGGCGGGTAAGTGAGGAACTTCTACTACTAAATCGAGATTAATGCTTCCAAAGACAACTACAGTCATTATAGTATCGGAGTTTTTCAGGCTTAAGCTGGGTTCTTCTATAATATGATGCAATTTTAACTTCCACTAGAAGATTATCATCATATTTCTATCTAATCTATAGATTTCCATCTAAATCTATTTGTTTAATTAATCAACTTGTTAATAGATAAGGCGTATGTCATACGCCCCTATAGGCCCCTACAAAATATGTATTATTTAAACAAGATACTCATCAGCCCATCTTTGCCGTTTAAATTAAGTTGCAATTATTTACTATAAAGTTACAATTAAGTTACAATTTGCCAATCCATACATTGATGACCAAAAACCTGAGAGATATAAGACAAAATATCTTCTGATAGTAAGCTTCTTTCTAGCCTTGTATTTTGCAAAATTGCTTGATTAAGGTCAGCGTAGCGTAGATCGGCTTTAGTTAAATTAGCTCCTGTTAAATCTGCTTGTTGCAATAATGCACCAGATAAATTCGCTTCTGCTAAATTAGTTTCTCGAAAATTGACTCCTTTTAATCGAGCTTCTGCTAGATTAGCTTTTTTCAGATTTGCTCCTGCAAAATTTGAGCCATTAAGTCTAGCACGATATAAATTAATCCCTTCAAGATTTGCCCCACTTAAATCTATATCTTTGAGAAAAGTTTGACTCAAATTAACTTCATTTAGAGAAGTATTATCAAAGCTTGCACCAGTAAGTCTTCCTTCGTATAAATTTGCCCAGTTAAAGTTTACACCATTGAGATTTGCTTGTCGCAGATTAACTTTTTGTAACTTAGCTCCACATAAATTTGCTTGAGATAAATTAGCAAGTCTTAGATTCGTATAGGAAAGATTTGCGCCGCTTAATCTCGCCTTTTGTAATTGAGCTTTAACCATAAAAGCTCCTTCTAAATTGGCTTTAGTTAAATCTGCTTGATTTAAAATAACCTCACTCATTTTGGCATAACTAAAATCAGCCCAATTGAGTGCAGCTTGACTTAAATTTGATTTAGTTAAAAAAGTACGACGAAGATTTGCTCCCATTAGATTAGCCGCGGCCAAGTTGACGGAGATTAGGGTTACGCCCGTTAAATCTGCTCCATTCAAATCAATACCGGAAAAGTCCCTATATCCTTGTTCGTAAAGTCTCAAGAAATGGTTTACTTTCATCTAATTTGGGCTGAGAAACATTATGTGATAGTCAATCAATAAATCGACTATATATCTGGTTTAACTTATATTCTAGCTGATTGTCATTGTTCGGAATTTAAGGAATTATTGCTTAATAATAACTTTTGTTTTATTTGATTGAGCTTGAGGTACTTCTACCTATTTTTGGGAACAATTAATGATTAATTGTCAACAGAAACTGCATAAATTTGACCATCAATTAGCAATCGGGTAATACCTTTAGAATGGAGATGTTGGGAAGTTTTCTGCAACATTCGACCGTCAGGAACTTTGATCACTTTTTCACGACGATGGGAAAAGCGTTTAGCTACCCGATGATTCTCAAATATTGGTAAAGTTTTTTGTTGTACTTCTTCTTGAGGTATGGAGCCAAGATCAGCAAAGTCTCTCAATGGTCTGGTAATTAATTCCGCAGCACGGTCTATAACTATGTAGCAAGTTCTGGGAAAAGAAGCTCTGGCAAGGGGTAAGATTTGTAGAGCGGTTTTACTGGGTTTAGTGTGGGGATAAGTTATAGATGCATCTGTTTCTGATTCCCAATCATCATCGTCGTCTTCTTCTTCATCATCTAACTCGTCCTCATCATCTAACTCTTCTCCCAACATTTCCTCTAGGGTAATGACATCTAGCTCATCGTCATCATCATCATCTTCTTCTTCAAGATTCTGATCGGAGGTTTTTGCTGCTATGATTGTCTCTGTTTTAGTGATAATGGATTTTTCTGATTTACTGGAAATAGAAGCTTGAGGCAAATCTTTAGATTCTGTAGCCTCGGTTTCAGATTCAGTAGCTTTACGACGTAGAATTATTTTCTGTGAACCATCTTGTTTTGGAGTTTCTGTAGATAATTCAGTCTCTGAAGTTGGTTCAGACTTTTTAGAGAGAGAAACTATTTTAGGTGCAGACTCTGGAGTAGTTTGAATGGGAGTTGCTTCTACAGAGCGAGGCTCTTGCACTGGCGTAGTGAGACCGCTTTTACTAGTACGAGCTAATCTTTTCTGTTGAATCAAATCTTCATACTCAATTTGAGAAAGACTGTGTTTGAGAAAACGGCTAATAGTGGAACTACTCACCCCGAAATTCTTTGCCAATGTGGAGGTGGTGGCTTCAGAATCGCGATATAACCGAAGAATATTATCTTTATCGTCTTCTGTTAGTTTTCTAGGACTCATAGTCTCCAAATTAAATCGTTGATGTCAGCTTTATATTCAAGTTCTTCAAGCTGGTGTTTTCCTGTTCAGCTTTCTTATCATAACGTTAAAACCTACAAAACCAGGTAAAACTTTTTGCTCAACAAGATTCATAATAGAGGTAAATACTTAAAATGCAATTATGTCTGAGTCTTCCAGAAAGGAAAAGATCATCGCTGACTTACAACAAGCAAAGCAAGCAGGAGAATTAACAGTTGAAAGAATCCGTGAGATTGTTAAAACAGCTATTTCCCAGGGACTAGAAGAAGCTAAAGCCAGTAAAACGGAAATCACTGCTTATGTACAAGATGCAATAACAGCAGTAGTAGAAATCTCCAAGGAAACAGGTGGAGAATTAAAAGACAATATTTCTGCTTCTCTCGAAGGTGCGATCGCTGCTATTAGTAACAGTAAACGACAAGAGATAAGTAAAAGTCAATCTCACATCCAAGATTTACAAACCAAAATCGAATCGGAAGAGCAACAATTACAACAACAAATCAGTAGTGTTCTCAAAGATATCCGCGATAAAGGAGTCGAACAGTCGGTAAAAGTCAAAGAAGCAATCGAGTCGGCGGTAGATAATTTTAAAGAGACGGAAGAAGCTGCTCTCTTGCAAAAACGCTATGCTCAGTTAAAAGCTCAATTAGCAGTTTTACGAGCTAATCTTGCTAGTCGCTATGGAGAGCATTATGACGAAGTAAAGCAACATCTAGAGGAAGCTAAAAATTGGTATGAAAAAGCTAAGGAAGACCCAGAAATATTTACCGATAAAGTAGCTCAAAAGCGAGCAGAATTTGAAAATAAACTGGGAGTAGCAGGCAACGCGATCGCCAAAAAAGAAAAGCAAGTTAAACAACTTTTACAAGAACTTTGGCACTCGGTCGGAGAAATATTTAAGTAGTAATTAGAACTATATTTTCCCCTTAGATACCATTTAAGCGTTAGCTTGTTCTGACTGTTTAGATAGTATCCACAAAGCGTGAATTACTCCTGGAACCCAACCCAATAAAGTAAGGAGAATGTTAATAATTAGTGCAGTACTAATCCCTGTAACTAAAAACACTCCTAGGGGAGGTACTAAGATAGAAGCAAGAATCTGAACTATTTTCATGGTAATCTCTAGGCTGTTTTATTTATACGTAAGTATTTATCAGTATTCTAGCTAACTCCTAATTTTGTCTTCTATCTTAAGTTATACAATTTACTATTTCTTAAGCTTTTATTTGTCCTACTCCGAAGTAAAAAATATATCTTTAAAGAGAGGCACTAAGCTAATTTAGAAGAGTAAGATAAAGACATTAGACTCATCAGACTTCTTGCATAAGTGGTAATTTATTCCATTTGTCAAGATAAGGCAGACAAGAAAGACAAGGAAAAAACTAATTTTTAATCTATTTTTGCAAGGGGTCTATCGTAACAATTTAAAAACATAATTTTCAAGGAGACAATATTATGCTAGGAAAACTTTTAACCTTACTTGCTACTGCCCTTAGTTTGTTGGTAGTTGATATTATTTTCCCAGGAGTAGATTTGGCGAACTTTCCCGCAGCGATGATTGCAGCAGTAGCTATCGGGATTGTTAATGTAGGGATAAAACCAATTATCTCTTTATTATCTCTACCTGCTACAATTGTTACCCTCGGTGCGTTTTCTCTCGTTGTAAATGGCTTGTGCTTTTGGTTAGCTTCAGTTTTTGTACCAGGATTTAGAGTTGCTGGTTTGTTGGCATTCATCCTAGCACCAGTGGTCTTATCTGTAGTTAATACTTTCTTGACTAAATATTTTGCGGAAAAATTCCCTGAGTTAACTGAACAGTAATCAGTAGGTTGCCAAAACAAGTAGGGTGGGCAATGCCCACCCTACCTTTTCTAATTATCATCCATCTAACCGACAGTACCTTCTAACTTAAGACTGAGTAACTTATCGGCTTCGGCTGCGAATTCCATTGGTAACTCGTTCAAGACATCTTTACAGAAGCCACTTACCAACATCGTAACTGCATCTTCTTCAGAGATACCCCGTTGTGCAAAGTAAAATAGCTGTTCTTCCCCAATTTTGGCGGTAGAGGCTTCATGTTCCACTTTAGCAGTATTATTATCTACCTGAATATAGGGGAAAGTATTAGCTTCTGCATTGTCCCCAATTAACATCGAGTCACATTGAGAATAGTTCCGCGCACCAGTAGCTTTTGCTCCCATTTTGACTAAACCGCGATAGCTACCTTTGGATTCTCCAGCCGAAATACCCTTAGAAATAATCGTACTACGGGTATTTTTGCCGATATGAATCATTTTTGTGCCTGTATCTGCTTGTTGCTTGTTATTAGTTAAAGCAATGGAATAAAACTCTCCTACAGAATTATCTCCTATTAAGACACAACTAGGATATTTCCAAGTAATTGCAGAACCTGTTTCTACCTGTGTCCAAGAGATTTTAGAATTGACTCCTTTACATAAGCCTCGCTTGGTCACAAAGTTATAAATACCGCCTTTGCCGTTTTCATCTCCAGCAAACCAGTTTTGCACTGTAGAGTATTTAATGTCTGCATTATCCAATGCCACTAATTCTACTACTGCTGCATGAAGCTGGTTAGTATCGTACATGGGTGCGGTACAACCTTCCAAATAGCTGACAGATGCCCCTTCTTCTGCCACGATAAGAGTACGCTCAAACTGTCCTGTCTCTCCATCGTTAATGCGGAAATAAGTAGACAATTCCATCGGGCATTTTACCCCTTTGGGAATAAACACAAATGAACCATCACTAAATACGGCGGAGTTAAGGGCTGCAAAATAATTATCTGCTACAGGTACAACAGTGCCTAAATATTTTTTGACTAGTTCGGGATGTTCTTGGAGTGCTTCAGAGATAGAACAGAAAATTACGCCATCTTCTGCTAATTTCTCTTTAAAAGTAGTGCCAATAGAAACGCTATCAAAAATAGCATCTACCGCTACATTACTCAGTCTCTTTTGCTCAGAAAGGGGAATACCCAACTTATCAAAAGTTTCTAGTAAAGCAGGATCGACTTCTTCTAAACTATCTAGCTTGGCTTTCTTCTGTTTTGGTGCAGAGTAATAAACAATATCCTGGTAGTCAATTTTAGGATAATTTACGTGCGCCCAAGTTGGTTCAGTCATTTTGAGCCACTGACGGTAAGCTTTGAGGCGAAACTCTAACATGAATTCTGGCTCATTTTTTTTCGCTGAAATTAAACGAATAATATCTTCACTCAGTCCGCGAGGAATGGTATCTTTTTCGATATCAGTAACGAAGCCGTATTTGTAGGGTTGGTTAACGAGATTTTTGACTGTGGTACTCATGTTTAACTTTGGTGTGTCCTAAATAGAAGCTTTTCTGTAAAAATATTTGTCTTATCAGGCTGAAGGCTCTTATAAAAGCTAAAAGCTGATAACGAAGAAGCTCAAACGCTCTTTAAACTCATGATTGATTAGTAAAGTTACACTATATTTAAACAATAAATTTGTTGTTTAAGTCTATTGTAGGTTACATTAACAACAAAGATGTTGTCAAAGTCGCTAAATTTTTTTCTGGTGACTGGGAGTGAGGAAGTAGCCAAACTTCAGAATCCATCATTCATAATTCACTATGAAGACTACTGGTTTCCCATCTACCAAACAAAATATTCTGCAATTTTTTCTCAAGAAAGGTCAGGGAACAGCTATCCAATTAGCCAAAGCTTTAGAATTGAGTTCCCAAGCTATTCGTCGTCATCTCAGTGAACTGGAAGCAGAAGGATTAATTGAATATGAGTCTGTACAACAGGGTATGGGAAGACCCCAACATATTTATCAACTAAGTCAAAAAGGGCGATCGCTGTTTCCCCATCGTTACGGGGAATTCGCTGTTTCTTTTTTAGATACTTTGGTAGAAACTTTTGGGGAAGATAGAGTCAGTAAGATTTTAGAGAAACAATGGCAAAGAAAAGCCCAAGAATATCGCGATCGCGTTGGTAATGGTAGTCTATTAGAAAGAGTCTCGAAACTGGTACAAATTCGCCAAGAAGAAGGTTATATGGCAGAATTGCAGCAAAAAAGTCAGCAAAACTTTATTCTTACAGAATATAACTGTGCTATCTCCGAGGTTGCAGAATCTTATCCTAGTGTCTGCGGACATGAACTAGAAATGTTTTCTGCCATATTACCAGATTGTAAAGTTGAGCGTACTCATTGGCTTAATAATGGGGAACATCGCTGCGGATATCTAATTCAAGCTAAGTAAGATTATTAGTGGTTAGTGGTCGGTTTTTCTGAGATTTGTTTAACGGTTATTGAGGGATTGGTACTTAGGAAATTATGGGCAAATAGGAAAAACTACTACTAAAAATTTTAGAAGGTAAATCTGATGCCAATATTTCCTTTAACGAATTATGTCAATTATTAGGAAAAATTAGGTTTTGAAAAACGGATTCGCGGTAGCCATCATATATTTCGTAAAGCAGGTATTACAGAAAAACCTAATCTACAAAAAGACAGAAATAAAGCCAAAGATTATCAAATACGTCAAATACGAACCATTGTTTTAAAATATAAGTTAGAAATAAAAGATTAATGCAATGTATAAATATCAAATAATTATTAACTGGAGCAAAATAGACAAAGTATTTGTAGCAGAAGTACCAGAGTTACCAGGTTGTATGGCTCATGGTGAGTCTCAAGAAGCTGCACTAGCAAATATTAAAGAAGCTATAGAATTATGGATTGATACAGCAAAAGAATTTGGAGATTCTATTCCTGAACCTCAAGCGAATCAAATTGCTGTCTAAATATTTATTCTTATTATTTTTTTTATTTAATCGCCGAAAATCACACTTAATTCCTCTAGTTTGTTATGGTTAAGCCTATTTTTCTCAATTCTCCCGACAAATCGCCATTATCTAAATTCACCAGAAGCGAATAAAGCAAGTTTAACCTAACCATAAAATGAAACTAATCTATATCTCTACATCAGACGTAAACAATAAATCTAATCCTAAGAATAAAGCAGCAATACTACCACAAACGCAGATTTCTCCCGAAAGAATCTTACTTTTGACTTCTGATATAGGAATTAAGACAACTACAATATTTTCAGTATCATCTAATTGCTGTTGTCCCCCAAGAGTAACATTTTGGGCAGCATACAAGTGAATCCGATTCGTATCTTTAACAGGATTATCATACAAAACAGCTAGAGGAGTTAAATTTTCAGCAACATAACCTGTTTCCTCGGTTAACTCTCGTCTAGCAGCAGTTAAACTATCTTCCATGTTCGGATCGAAAGTACCAGCAGGAAGTTCTAACAAAATTTCCTCTACCCCGTGACGATACTGTTGCACGAAAACTACTTGTCTATCTGGTGTTATAGGTAAAACTAAAGCAATATCAGGTCTGACATTGACAAAGTAATCATCAACAATTGTTTCATCAGGTAACTTTACCCGATCCTGTCTTACCCGACACCATTGATTATCAATGACAAATCTAGAATTAAGAGTTTGCCACTTTTTTATTTCCGTCATGAAAGCCTATTCATCAGAATCGAAAAACTAATTTCGTTTAGATAAGCGGGATACGGTCGGTAACTCCGAACTCCGAACTTAAGTTAATCTTGTATATACTCTTCCCCTGAAATTAAAGCATACTCTGCTCGCATAAATTCCCGTCCTAGATAAGCAGCATGATCCAACATGGTAATAGGACAAGGTTTGGCTTCTTCGATAACTTTGACACAGAGTTCTTTAGCAGTTCTAGCAGAATAAACCTTTTCTGCCACTCGATTAACTTTTCCTCTCGCAGCTATCACTTTTCCTGTTTCTGGGTCGGCTGCTAAACCCTTTTCATTAATGATATTGGTATAGTGTTTCGCATAGATTAATTCAGCTTCTCGATCTATATATATAATGTAGTAACCACCTGGATCGAGAGCAATAGGACGCTTTGAGAGTTGATCATCAATTTTTTTGATCTTGGTTGCTAACTCACTCATCTATAAAAAATATAAATTTTGCTTTTTATGATCATTATTCGGATAACTATCATATCAGAGGAGTTAAGATCGTGATTAATAGTGGGCTGATAGCTCCCTCGGATAAGAGTAATTTACCTATAACGATTTCATAATCTGGCAATGACCATTGAAAGCGAGCAACGTTGTACGATCCCAATAATCAAAAAATTTCAAGACTATAAAGCTTATCGTATCAGTGATCATGACACTAATCGTCTAGCTATTATTTTTGATTCTGCTAGTGCAGATAGCTCTTTGACAGTTTGTGTGGAAATTTTTGATCCTGGTGGTGCAACTCCTCCCCATCGCCATAATTATGCAGTAGAAATGTTTTTTATTCTCAAAGGGGAAGGAATGGCTGTTTGTGATGGGAAAGAAGTGATCCTGAAAGCAGGAGATAGTATCTTGATGCCTAAAACTGGAACTCACTATATCAAAAATATCGGCTCTCAAAGGCTATATGCCCTTTGTATGATGGTTCCTAATGAAGATTTTTCAGAACTAATCAGAAGTGGTATTCCTGTCACACTAGATCAAGAAGATTTAAACGTGATCGCCCGTCTTGATTCTCTGGCTGTACGTTGATCTTAAAATTAAAAGTATTAAATAAATATTAAGAATTTCCCTGGTTTTTAACCTGGTAGAAGATACTGATTTTAGGAGTCTAGTTCCTAAAAGATTGCCCTATATTAGTAATTATTCTCTGATCCCCATCCCTCAAACATAGCTGCGCCAGATTAATATTTTCTCTGAGATTAGTTGAACTGCAAGAAATTACCCCAAATTTCTTTAACATCTCAGTGTTTGTTTCATAGCGAAATGTTATCAAAAAAGCAAAAAATAAAACAAAACCTGTAGAGATAATCACCGAGCTGAATGCTATTATCAAAATGCGTAGCAGTTAATACATAATATAGGGCAATAATTATGGATCAAGCATCTGTATCTCCAGTGGTGCTAGCAATATTAGATGGCTGGGGTTATCGAAAAGAAACGGAAGCTAATGCCATAGCTAAAGCTAGAACCCCGATATTCGATAGCTTGAAAACAGCATACCCTAATACGCTAATCAATACTTCTGGGAAAGACGTGGGTTTGCCAAACGGTCAAATGGGAAACTCGGAAGTGGGACATCTAAATCTTGGTGCAGGAAGAGTTGTTCCCCAAGAGTTAGTTAGAATTACTGATGCAGTAGAAGACAGTTCTCTGTTCCATAACGAAGTACTAGTGGAAATCTGCGAACAAGTACGTGCCTCAAGGGGAAAACTCCATCTAGTAGGTCTTTGTTCGGAAGGAGGAGTCCATTCCCACTTAAAACATTTAATTGGATTACTAGATTTAGCCAAATTAAATGCGATCGCAGACGTTTGTATTCATGCCATTACTGATGGTCGAGATACTAACACCACTGATGGGATTAAGGCATTAGAGAAAATTCAACAATATATCGAGAAAGTTGGTATAGGGAAGATCGTAACCGTTAGTGGTCGTTACTTTGCTATGGATCGCGATCGCCGTTGGGATAGAATAAAAAAAGCCTACGATGTGATGACTCAGAATGAGATAACAGAGTCTGTTTCTCCCACTCAATTATTAGAAAATTTTTATAATCAAGACCTTAGCGACGAGTTTATTCCTCCCACCAGAATTGCACCTGGGGCAGTAGAACCAGGGGATGGAATGATTTTCTTTAATTTTCGCCCAGACCGCGCTCGACAGCTAACCTATGCCTTTGTGCAAGAAGATTTTAACGGTTTCGAGCGGAAACAAATTCAACCTCTGAAGTTTGTCACTTTTACCCAGTACGACCCCAACATCAAGGTCGAAGTTGCCTTCAAGCCTCAAAATTTAACTAATCTTTTGGGAGAAGTCATTGCTAGGGAAGGATTACGTCAATTCCGTACCGCAGAAACCGAAAAATACCCCCATGTCACTTACTTTTTTAATGGGGGTTTAGAAGAACCTTTTGCAGGGGAAGACCGAGAGTTAATTCAAAGTCCGATGGTAGCGACTTATGATCAAGCACCAGCTATGTCCGCTCAAGGAGTAACAGATACAGTGTGTAAGGCGATCGATAAAGAAATTTACTCTTTGATTGTCGTCAACTATGCTAACCCCGATATGGTAGGTCATACGGGTAACATAGAAGCAGCAGTAACAGCAATTGAAACCGTTGATAGTTGCTTGGGTAAAGTCATAGACTCAGTAGTCAAAGCTGGGGGAACTATGCTCATTACCGCCGATCATGGAAATGCTGAGTATATGCGAGATGAGCTTGGTAATCCTTGGACAGCCCATACTACTAATCCTGTACCATTTATCTTAATTGAAGGAGAAAAACGTAAGATTCCAGGTCATGGTGCAGAGGTAAAATTACGAGACAATGGACGTTTAGCAGATGTTGCTCCTACTATCTTAGAGATTTTACAAATACCCCAACCTGAAGAAATGACTGGTCGTTCCTTGATTCAGGCAGCAGCATACGATATAACCAATAATCGTACTCCGATGCAAATTTCCTAAGCAAGCCCTAGTTACACTTACTATTTGGCGATCGCCTTAAGTCTAGTGTTTTTCCCGAACTTGAATTAACTACTGATGTAATCAAATACCTGGGCAAAATTCCTACTTAACTTATATGTTTAAACCTTATTCGTTCTTGCCTTATTAGGAGTCAACAACAAATACAAACAAGGAATTACTAGCAAAGCAATCAGAGTAGAAGCAACCAAACCAAAACCGATCGCACTGGCTAAAGCAAACCAAGTGGGATCGCTTAAGGCAAGAGGAATTACGCCGACGATGGTAGTAATACTGGTAGTGAGAATAGGACGTAATCTATCTGCTGCCCCTCTGGCTGCTGCATCCCTTACCGATAGACCTTTTTCCCGATGAGAGTTCATCGTTTCGATCATGACGATCGCATCATTTACTACAATTCCGGTAAGAGCGATAATGCCAATTACCGCAGGGAAAGAAATGGGAATTTGTAAGATAAAAAAGCCGAGGAAAGTACCAATTAAGGCAAAGGGAATTGCCAACATGATAATAAAGGGTTGAGTGAAAGAACTAAACTGAATTACCAATACGGCAAAGATGAGGAAAAGGGCTACTATTGCCATTTGTCCTGCTGAAGCAAAGGTTTCTCCTTGGGTTTCTAGTTCTCCAGCAAATTTATAATCGTAACCTTGACCCCATTGACCCTTCATTTCTGTTAGTTTAGGTTCTAAGTCAGTAACAATTTCTCCTACGGTGCGCCCTTGATTTTTTGCTAATACAGTAACGGTTCGTTGTCCATCTTTATGAGTGATAGATAAAGGAGCATTGCCGAATTCTCCCTCTAATACCTGACTACCAGGAATGGTGTCTCCATTGTTAGTGAAAATAGGAATGCTTAACAATTCATCGCGACGAGTTGGTCCCCCAATTCCTCCATCACGGGAAGCCCACATAGTACTGAGGCGAATTTCTAAATCTTCTTCCCCACCACCGATAGGAAAATTCCCAATATCATTATCAGTCATTAGGTAGCGTCCCTGCATCGCTAGGTCATCATCAGATAAACCGTAAAAATTTAGGGCTTCACGACGGGGACGTACTTTAACATCTGGTCGTAACGCACCCAGATCATCCCTTACATCTATTGCTCCTGTAATTTTTCTTAGTGCTAATTGTACCTCTCCAGAGATAAGACGCAACTTATCCATATCCCTACCCACCAACTCGATTTCAATGGGGTCGCCTCCTTCTCCAGTAGATTGACCATTAACCACCAGAAATGCCCCTGGATACTGGCGCAGGGCAGTATTTAACTCTTCTCGTAAATCATCTACATATTCAAAAGACAGCTTTGCCCTATCTGATTTTGGAGTAAAAATCGCGGAAAATCCGACAAGATAGTTCCCATTATTGGGCTTGATACCACTTTCCTGTACTAAGCTACTCCGCTGTCCGACTAATTTAATGACACTTTCTAGATAATCTTTACCTCGTAATAATTCTCCTATTTCATCTGCTACTTTTTGGGAACTGTTGAGGGTAGTTGTGGGTGGCAATTCGATATTGACACTTAACTTGCGTGTATCACCCTCAGCGAAAAGACTAGAAGGGACAGTCCCTACTAAGATAGTTGCGGTGATAAATAGAGCGATCGCACCTAATGCCCAAATCTTAGCTGTAGTTTTATTGCGGATCGTAGTTGCTAAACTCCAATTACGGAATTTTTGAGAAGCTGTTTCGGTCAAACGGTCAATTTTACTCTTTTGACCTTTGGTTTTAATATTGCCCAGCAGATAACGAGATAGAGGAATATCTACCAGTAAAGCAATTACATAACTGAGTATCAGACAGACAATAGCACTAATGGGAATAAGGCGCACAAATTTACCCATTGTCCCGCTAATTGCCATCAAAGGGGCTAATGCCAAAATGGTAGTTAGTTGACCAGAAAAAGCAGGAAGAGCATAGGTTTTAACTGTTTTCAATGCAGCCTTGTTAAAACTCAAACCCTCGACAAATATGCCGTCGTGCATCCCTTCCATCATCAGGATAAACACATCTACCAACAACCCCAATGCTAGAATCATGCCGATTTGCACCATTTTGTTGAGGGTAAAACCGAGAAGGAATAACACTGCCAAAGTTCCCAGAAAGGTTAGGGGAATCGATAACCCGGCAATAATTGCTTCTCGCCAAGTCAGAGCAAATAGGAGAATAATAAAAACCCCTAAAACTCCTTGCCAAGCATTATTAAATACATTAAACAAGTCTTGGTTAATTTGATCGGCATCGGTATTAATTACCCGATATTCCATTCCGTACGGCCATATACTGGGGTTTTGTTGCGCTGATTCTATAGCTGCTAAGGAATCATTAATAACTTGAATGGTATCCGAACCTGGAACTTTAACTAAATCGACGGTAATAACTGGTTGGAAATCCCCTTGTTCTGAACTTAAGAAAGCCCGATTTTTCTCTCTCTCTAAATCCCGCCTGACTTCCGCAATCTCTTGTAACCTCACTACTCGCCCTCCAGTGTCATCGCCTAAACGGGCTACAGGCAAGTTGCTTAAAGCCTCTAAACTGCGAAATCTACCGTAATAGCGTAATTGTGTGCCAATTTCGTCACTTTCGATCTGATCCCAAGGTAAATCTCGGTTTCCCTGTTGAATGGCATCTGCTACCTGAGTTGCCGATACTCCCATAGTAATCATGCGAGAGGGAATAAGCTGAACGTGAATTACTTCTTCCCGATTACCACTCAAGTCAACTTTGCGGACATTGGGGACAGTTTCTAAAATATCTTCAATATCTTCGGCTGCTTTACTCAATACTGCTAAGTCGATATCCCCAGACAACCCCACCGTCAATACAGGAGTATCCTGAGTCGAGATCTGTTCTACCTTGGGTTCATCTGCCTCTTTAGCTATTTCTGGCTTAGCTTCATCTACCTCCGCCCTTACCAAAGCAATTGATTCTGCAATGGGTGCTTCTGCTTCAAACTCTACCTTAATTAACGACGAACCATCAAAAGAAGCACTACTTAAATCCTTTAATCCCTTGAGAGATTTTAATTCCTTCTCAATTTTATCTGTTACTTGATTTTCAATAGTTTCAGGATCAGCACCGCTCCAAGTAGTCTCAATATTGGCGATCGCAACGTTAATATCAGGATTGCCTTCTTTCACCATTGAAAACGCACCCATTAACCCTCCCACAATCAGCAGCAGCGATAGTAGAATCGCAAATACTGTCTGAAGAAAAAAGAAATTAGCAAAGGGTGATGCTTTACTAGAATCAGGTGCGTCGTGTTTTTCCTGGGATTCTTCAGAGGAAGTTATTAGCTGACTCATGGGTATAGATCAAAATAAGGAGAAAGATATTTCTTGCAGCTATTCTATATTCTCTGTTTGAATTCAGATTGATTTTTTGCTGAATTATTTATTGATCATAAGTCTTTCTAATAGAATCTAAGTATCTGTAGTAGAATCACAATTCTTAGGCGATCGCTATAAGACTCAGAATCGACCATTTTTTTCTTGCGCTATTATGTGTGAGTAAGTGTGTGAGTATTAGTGTAACTATGGCAACTAATTTATCGATAGATCCTGAATTGCTAGAAGAAGCCCTGAGAATTGGTGGTTTTAGCACCAAAAAAGATACCGTAAATCAAGCACTGAAAGAATTTGTTGAAAGAAGAAAACAGCAAGAAATCATGGAATTATTTGGGAAATTTCCCTGTGATGAAGACTACGATTACAAACAAGGGCGTAAATGAGTGGTGTAATTGTTGATACTTGTATTTGGTCGCTTGCTTTAAGGGGAAAAACATCAAGAGATCGAGAAGTCACAGATGAATTGACTTCACTCATCAAGGAAAATCGCGCCAAGATTATTGGTCTGATTAGACAAGAGATTTTATCCGGCTATAGTGATCTGGCTCGTTATGAAAAACTGAGAAATAAACTAAGAGCATTTCCCAATGAACAAGTCATAGATATTGACTATGAATCTGCTGCTGAGTACTCAAATATCTGTCGCAGAAAGGGAGTTCAAGGTTCTCACACTGATTTTTTGATTTGTGCGGTTGCCAGTAGACTAAAAATGCCAATATACACTAGCGATAAAGATTTTAGTTACTATTCTCAGCATCTTCCTATTTCTTTGTTTCGGGGAAACTAGATGCTAATTTGCAATGTATTTCTTTGTTTCGGTATTTATTGCGATCGCGACAGCGACTACCGAAGGTCTCACGTAGTGCCTCGCAAAGCGAGATCGCAAAATTAATATCTTGTATTATTGTAATTTCGATTCTGCTAAAATGGTACGATATACGGTACGCAATCAAAATCATCTCTATGAAACCATTCACTGTCAGAGAAGTCAGGGATAATCTTTATCGTTTAATTGATGAAATAGCCGAAAGCCATCAACCGATTACGATCAAAGGAAAGCGTAACGATGCCGTATTGGTATCCAGAGAAGATTGGGAAGCGATCGCCGAAACTATCTATCTTAATAGTATTCCTGGAATGGTTGAATCGATTAAAGAAGCAGCAGCAGAGCCTTTATCGGAAGGAACACCGTTAGAGGAACTTGATTGGGAATGAAATGGCAAGTTATATTGTCTAAGCAAGCAAAGAAAGATGCCAAAAAGATAGCATCTAGTGGTTTGAAACCACAAGCACAGGCTTTACTAAGAATATTGCAAGATAATCCTTATCAACCACCCTATGAGAAGTTAATGGGAAATTTAGCGGGATACTATTCTCGTCGTATTAATATTCAGCATCGATTGGTCTATGAAATAAAATAAAAGGAAAGAATTGTTAGAGTTCTCAGGATGTGGAGTCACTATGAATAATTTGTTAGAGATTTATGGCGATCGCAATATTAATATAGCGTTTCCCAGGTTTATGAGGTA
>JASJEK010000382.1 GCA_030064915.1 Xenococcaceae cyanobacterium MO_234.B1 | reverse complement strand
AATGAGGGTTTCAAGGATATCTAACCACCATTCAAACTCGAAAAATTGCACTTTTTTGGCTTCGTCGAACTCACGTAGATCGACACCTTTGGCGCGATTTATCACTTTCTTTAAAAGCAGTTTTCCCACTCCTAAACCGCGATGTTCAGAGTTAAGGTAGCAACTTATTTAAAAATATAAGAATAAAATTAATAGTTATTTTCTATACAGCAAATATTTGCTCGGGAGTTAAAGTTAGCTCGGGAAAGCTTGGAGATACAATTGACTGTTTTGCGATAAATTCTGTTACTTCATAAAAACCGTCAACAAGAGATAAAACAGAAACTTTTGACTCGATTGGATCGACAATCCAGTATTCAGGAATTTCCCTTACTGCATATTCAGAACGCTTGTATCTATAGTCATCTTCAGGATTATTCGGACTAACAATTTCTACTGCTAAGATAGGTGGCGAATGAAGCACAGCAGAATCCATCGAACGAATTTCTTTACATTGGCTTTCAGTCAAAATTACTAAATCGGGAATTCTCGATTTGTTTTCCGCAGTACGCACGCCAATATTTCCAGGAAAAACTTGCCAATTTTGATTAATTTTTTTTATTTCATTAGTCAAGATGTTTAGTAAAAAAATAGTAATTAGAGCGTGTACTCCACTCGCTGGTGGCATAGATACTAATTCTCCATTAACTAATTCATATTTGCGATCGCTATTATCTTGATAAGCAAGATATTCTTCAAAAGAGTAAGATTTTTGAGTAGCTTGCATGATAATTATTTAATTTATCTTTTACTCTAATTGTAAGTTTATTTGCCATCCATTAACTAACGTCGGTAAAAATAGATGGGTTTCCCTATCGCTCTACCCATCCTACAAATAATTAGGTTGATTAGGAAGAATTTGCTAATAAATTAGATTTAAAATACTTCTATAGTTGCAAATTTGCAGAGAGACATATAGGGACAAATAGCACAATTATCTACAGAGGGTTTAGCCTGGTATTCACCTGCTTCTATTTGAGTAATTAACTCTGGTATTTCTAAGGATATTTGCTGTAAATCTGATTCGGAAAAAGTATGTATAGAGTCATGACGGAGATAGGCAATATGGGCGGTAGTGTAGCCTAAAGCTTTGGCGTAAGCCCAGAGTTGAAAGCGATGATGATGAGGGTTAATTATACTGTCGCTTTTGTAATCTAATATCCAATCTTTTCCGAGTAAATCAACTACACCAGTAAAGGTTATATTTCCTAACTTTAGGGTAATGCGTTGTTCTTTGGCAACTGCGCTATTTCTCCAAGGTTTATAAATCGGATGCTGTAAGAATCTGTTTACTAAATCTAACGCTTCGGTAACGACAGCAGTATCTCCCGATAAGTCGCAAAAGGGCAATAGACGACTAGCATTTTTAATATTATGTTCTAATGCGGTGTGTACTAGCGTCCCTACTTCCATACTATAAGCTATTCCTTCTGTGACCCCTGGATGTCCTGCTAGATAATTGAATTGAAACCTTTGGGGACATCTGGAAAATTCGGTTAAAGCAGTGACTGGCAGTTCAAAGATACCAGATTCTACAGGATCGATTAGTAATTGGGGTGCAATATTGGGAATAGGAGGAAGAGGAGGAGTAGGAGGGGAGGCGTTGCTTAAGTCACAGGGGATGATTTCGAGAGGGATATTAGCAGCAGTTAAACCAGGGGTTAATCTAGCTAAATAACCTTTATCTGGCTCATTGGCGGTTAAAATTAGGTAATCTCTAGCTCTAGTGAGGGCTACATAGAGAATTCTAAGGTCTTCTTGTGATTCTTGCTGCTGTTTTTGATATTCTAGCCAACGATATAAGAGAGGTTTTTCCCATTCTCCTTGCTGGTTTTTGTTTTTAACTGCGACACCCCATTGAGGATCGAAATAGAGAGATGAAGAAGTAGAAGAAGTGTTTTGATAGTTTAAGTCAGCGACAATTACCAGCGATCGCTCTAAGCCTTTGGCTGCATAGACCGTCATTAATCCTACAGCATTATCTATGTCTAGGGGAGGGCGGGAAATTTCTGCTTCATTGTCATAGAGTTGCTTTAAATCTCTTACTACACTAAAAATATCTTGTGTCCCTGTTTCCAATTGCTTCACTAATTCCCGAAATCCCTTCCAGTCTGCGAGTCTGCGGTTTCCTCCTGGAAGATTGGTAATTACGGCGGTATATCCTGTTAAGCGATCGCAAATCTGGAGTAATCTTGATGGTGTTTCTCGATCTCTGTAACTAAGTAACTCAGTAAGAATAGTAATAGGATGTTGTAATTCGGGATAGGGGGATTTTTGGATCCCTTCCCACCAACTAGGGTTAGTTGCTTCTTTCTTACGAGGAAAAGTTTGGGAAACTTGAAATAAAATGCGATCGCTGAGGGCAAACCAGGGACTCCGCAACAGGGCAACTAAAGCGATATCATCTTCTGTATCAGCGAGAAACCGTAATAATGACCAAGCGTCTTTAGCTTCTCTGGTGGCTAATAAGTTACCACCCCCTGCTGGTGCAATAGGTATTCCTAAGGCAGCGATCGCATCTCCATATACAGTTAAAGGCGACCAAGTGCGAGTTAAAACTAAGATATCTCCTGGTTGAATGGGGCGGAGTTTTCCAGTAGGTTTATCATGTACTAGAGTTTCGCTGTCTAATATCTGTTTAATTTTTTGTGCTAGATGGTAAGCTTCTATGCGCTGACGTTGCACTTTCTCGCTGTTTTTATCTGATGCAACAGCAAAAGCTTGAATATAAGGAAGATTAAATTTAGTTGGGCGCAAGCCTTGCGCCCCTACTTGCTTCTGCTTCCCCTTGCTCCCCTGTTCCTCTACTCCCTCCACTCCCTTCTGACGAAATGCGGCTAATTCTTGATGATTTTCCCCTAATAATGGCTCAAATATCTGATTAATTTGGGCAATTAAAGGTTGGTGAGTGCGGAAACTGGTGCTTAAGATAACTTCTTGTCCCTTGTTGCTGACAATTTCCTGACGAAATTGCTCAAAGATTTGGATATCAGCACGACGAAAGCCATAAATAGACTGTTTAATATCTCCAACAATAGTAAGCTCTGCATTTTTAGTTAAAGCTTGTAATAGATCTCCCTGAGTAGGATTAGTATCTTGAAACTCATCGACAAGAAATACTTTCCATCGTTGTTGATAATAGTCTCTTACTTCCTGATGCTTTAAGGCTTCGAGGGCGTATATTTCTAAATCAGTAAAAGTAAGTACTCTTGCTTGGTGTTTGAGTTGAGTTAAATAGTTAGTAACATCCTGATAGGCTTCAGTTAAAGCAGGTAACATCTGTTGTAGTCTAGTGTCTGCTTCTCCCAATTCCGAATTAATTAAACCCTGCTTGATTACCTGGCGTGTAAAATCCCGTAAGTTTTGCAGTGCGCTTTTTACTATAGTGATATCTTTCCAATTTTTCTTACTTCCTTTTCTCGTATCAATTTTATTAATAACCTCAATTGTACTTCCCCCCTTATGAAGGGGGGTTAGGGGGGATCGATCGTCTAATTCTTCCATCGCCCCAATCACATCTTGACGGAGTGTTTCTAACTTATCCCCCGACTTCCCTATATTGTCCTGTAGAATATCTTTGCTATTCTGCCAAATAAAATTACTAGTTAATTGGACTAAACCTTCTTTTTGTGCGATCGCAATAAGTTTAGACCAATCTTGAATCCCCTGCTGTAAAGCTTTTTGGGCGGTATAAGGATCGGCTAATAAACTAGAAATACTCTCCTTCATCAAAGAGTAAGGAATATCTCGATAACACTGAGAAGGAAGAGTTGCTAAAGCCGAATCAAGACTATTTTGAAGCCAGATTTTGCTTCTTGCATCCTCTAAAACTGTAAAATTAGCTGGTATTCCTGCAACTTCCGAATGTTGCTGACAGATACGACTAGCTAAAGCGTGAATCGTACTAATTGGTGCTGCTTCTAGTTCTGCTAAAATATCATAACGGTCTGGTAATTGTTGCGTAACTAAAGTCCTGATGCGCGACTTTAATTCTTTGGCTGCTTTCTCCGTAAAAGTTACCGCCACTATCTCTAAAGGGGATAACTGGCGTTCTCGTAAATAGTATAAATATCTCTCGGTTAGTAAGTGAGTTTTTCCTGTACCTGCACCTGCTGTTACTACTACACTACCATTAATTGTTGATACCTTTTTTCTATATGCAATAATACTTTCAGGCGTTATTCTTGTTTTTAATTCCTGATTTTTTTGGCTCATTCCTTATTTAACCCAAGTTGCTAGTTACAATTCTAAAGTTGATAGAAGAGACCTCTTGCATAAGTCCCATCAACCTTGGTTGAGTGAGGGGGAAAGGTTAATGGGGAAGGGGTAAAGGTTCTTTTTAAGTTCCTTTCCCCTTTACCCTTTCCCCTTTCCCCTGACTTCTGCAAGAAGTCTAAGGTGTTAATATCAGTCATTGGTCACAAGTTAAAGCTGTGTGCAATTTGTCAACTACACTTTTACAAATCATTATTGAAATTCAGAAGACTTACTAATTCTTGCTTTGGAGGTTTTTCGCTCAAAGGCGATTAGATATTCCGATTAATCACCTTATTCTTGATGGGCATAATCAGCCTTTAGTCAAACTTTAGTCAAAGTCGAGCAACCTAGTTCATTTGCTCTCTATACTCATACCAAATCCGATTCTCAAAGTATACTTTTTCTAATTTGGCTATAACCTTTCTGACTTCTGACTTCTGACTTCTGACTTCTGACTTCTCTAGCCGTTAAGTATCATATCTAAACTGGATTTGGTATCAGATGCCCTGGGGAGAAGCTAAGGCAGACATGGAAAGTTGGGGAAGTTGATAGAGAAGAAATTATGAATAACTTTAATCTTTCACCAAGAATTGTTCCTCTTCAATTTGCCCTAGTTGGCTACGAGAAGGCTTTGGAGTATTTAGACCGTTCTCAAACTTCTCTATCTACTGAAGAAGCCTTAGAAATTTTATCGGCTAGAGATGAACTTCAGAATGTATTGAAAACGAGCGAACGAGTACCAGTTGATATTCTCTCGCAAGTGATGCAGCTTGATTTACGCTTAAAACAGAAAGCTGGCAAGATACTGAAAGTTCTTAACTTGCCTGAATGTCGGGAAAGTTTATCTGCACCCCCTCAAGATTGGTGGTGGCATTTAGATGCCCAACAGGTTAACTGGTTAATCAGAGGGCTGACAATAATCGCTTGGACGGGTAGCCTGGGACTGCTGGCTAACATTGCCAGTCGGTTTCTGAGTGGAGGAGTGGGTGTTCTTGGGGCGGTGGCAGTGGTTTTTCCCAGTTTCTTGACCTTGCTTCAAGCTAGGAGCGAACTGACAGAGGCAGGACGAGAAGGGCTTGAAAAACTGATCGCTAAACTGGGAATTCCCCAATACTATCGAGAAGAGGCAAAATTAGGCTCTCTTTTAGCTCTTTCTGGACTATTACTGAGCTTTTGGTTCGCCTTGCCCTTAATCTCTCAAGCCTACAATCAGGAGGGAAAGAAAAACTATGAGCAGGGGCAGTTAGGAACAGCAGAAGAAAATTATTTGAGAGCCATTGCCTTGAACCCCGATAATGTGGATGCCCACTACAACCTGGGCAATCTCTATGAAGACTTGCAGCAGTTTGATAAAGCTCGTAGTGAGTATCTTATTGCTGTCAAAGGGAACGTGCCAGAAGCCTATAATAACTTGGCTCGCTTGTTCATTAAAAAAAAAGAATATCCCCAAGCAGTCGCCCTACTAAACCAAGGTCTTTTACAAGCCGGCAAGCAAGGTAGCTTTCCTAAAGTCAAGTACAACCTCTTTAAAAATCTGGGATGGGCGAGGTTACAGCAAGGTCGAGATACAGAGGCACAGCAGGCACTACAAGCCGCCACAGGCATTGCAGAAGTCGCTGAATCTCTAGAAAATCGGGGTTCAGCTCACTGTTTGCTAGCCCAGGTGCTGGAACGGCAGAAGCAGACCTCAGCCATTAAACAGTGGCAGCAATGCTGTCAGTTGGGTTCTACAATGAATCCCGATGAGGATACTTGGTTACATCTAGCTCACAATAAGTTACAGGAGGCAGGAAAATCGTGCAAAAACCCATGACTTTCAAAACTTTAACTGGGGTCGTTTTTAGTCTTATGTGGCTTGGGTTTGCTGTACCCGCTCTTGCCCCTGGTCTAGCAAATCCAACAACTTTGAACTTTATTTCCGAAATTAAAGGCGATGTGCAGATCAGGCGGAGTCAATGGAACGGCTATCACAAAGCCAACGTGGGAGATTTACTCAATCCCTCCGACCAATTACAGCTAGGGACTGGTGCATCAGCGAAAGTGATGTGTAGCAATTTATCTGTTTGGCATTTGCAGGGTAATTCTCTGACCAAAGTTTCCGATGGTTGTTCTTCAGTAATACTGACTTCCCCTCGCCCTAACAGCCCTCTGGTTGCAGCGCGCGCCCCCAACGAGATAATTCCCTACATCATCAGCCCTCGAAATACAGCCTTACTTAATAACCGCCCAATATTGCGTTGGAATGCGGTGCCTGGGGCAACTCGCTATGAGGTTTTAGTACAAGATGCTAGCTTAACATTAGACTGGCAGACGGAAACGAGCAACACAGAAATCGAGTATCCTGGTGAACCTCCCCTACAACCAGACTCCTATTATCTCTTAATCGTAGAAACCGACAAAGGAAACTCCTCTGAAGAAGAA
>JASJEK010000381.1 GCA_030064915.1 Xenococcaceae cyanobacterium MO_234.B1 | reverse complement strand
GAAAAAGAGAGAGATAGGTTAGAGGGTTAAGGGAATGTCTGTCCCACAAACACAACCAATTAAAGCAATAAGAGCAAAAATAGTATTTTGTGAAGGATTAGAAGTAGATGGCTACCAGATGCCCAATGGGGAATATCGAGTCGGGTTATCTAGTGCTAGTAAAGCTAATGGGTATTCGGAAGAATGGCTTAGACAAGCATTAAAACCCACATTTCGCACTTCATTATGTAATATGCACTGATTACGCCTTTTTGACACTGTGCGATCGCACAGTGTCTTTTAAGAAGAAACAATAATTATTAAATAAACAGTTTTGTATCTAAAGAGGAATCAATAAACGTGCTACTTGACATACTACAACTTGACGTGCGGAATGTGGGTTAAGAATTGATAATGGATAATGGATAATTATTCATTGGTAGAATTAGAGCGGTCTCACCATTGAGTAAGATCGGCCTTATTAGAATTAACATTTTGGCTTAATTACTTTACAACCAAATATTATTTTTTCATAACTACTCTAGAAGAGCCAAGATAAATTCTGGTTGAAAGTTAGTGAGACAAGAATTGTCTATATCAGTAATAATCAGTAATCCCAAATTTTATAGTAATCAATCCTCAATGTAAACTGTAGTTGGTAGATATCAGCAAGCAAGTATGGCAGAGCTTAAGGGGAAAGTAGCATTAGTCACAGGGGCGACGCGGGGTGTTGGGAAGGGAATTGCTATCGGTTTGGGCGAGGCTGGTGCAACTGTATATATTACGGGTCGTAGTCTTGAGCAATCTAATGCTTTGAATGAAGTTTCAGGTAGTCTTCAGGAAACTCAATTAGCTGTGGAAGAAGCTGGTGGTAAATGTATTCCAGTTCAAGTAGACCATAGGGACGATGAGCAAGTACATTTACTCTTTAAGCGTATTCAAGATGAACAAAAAGGACAACTCGATCTGTTAGTTAACAATGTCTTCTCAGGAGTGCGGGCAATTAGGGATGCCTATGGTAAGCCCTTCTGGCAATCTGAACCTACTCTTTGGGATGAAATTAATAATGTTGGTCTTCGTAGTCACTATATTACCAGCGTCTTTGCTGCTCGCATGATGAGCGATCGCCAGCAAGGGATGATTTGTACTATATCTTCCTGGGGAGGTATGTCTTATATTTTTGGTGCTGCTTATGGCGCAGGTAAGGCAGCTTGCGATCGCTTAGCTGCCGATATGGCCTCCGAGTTAAAACCAGATAATATTGCTTCTATCTCTATTTGGCCAGGAATTGTAGGAACAGAGCACATTACTAATTTTGCCAATCAAATGGATGAAAGTGATGCTCAGACAACCTTTGGTGATGGTTATAACTGGGAAACTCCTTTGCTGACAGGTAGAGTTATTGCTGCTCTTGCTAGCGATCCCAATATTATGAAATATACGGGTAAGGTGCAGATTGTTGCTGAACTTGCTGAAAAATATAATCTTGTAGATCAAAATGGCGATCGCCCTGTTTCATTACGTTCTCTTCGATTTCTGATTCCTTTTACTTTTTCTGCACTAAGAAAATATGTGTGGTTGATACCTAATATTAAAGTACCTTGGTTTCTATTACTATGGGGAATACTTAAGTCTCCTAAGATTTAAAATAGCGATCTCTGTAGGAACAGATACTGATAAACTCTTCCTAATAGCGGAATAGTTTTTATCTATGTATGTAGGTACCACCAAAGCAGCCTCTCTTTTAATGATTTCTACCAGACGCTTGCGCCAATTACTCAAGGAAGGACGAGTAATCGGAGCTTATAAATCAGGTAATTTTTGGTTTATTCCTTTATATGAAGGGTTACCAAGTATCAAACAAGGGACTCGCGGGCCTGTAAGTTCTTGGAAAAAAAGAAAGCGATTATCTTTAACTAGAATTCATATCAATCGTCAGAATATAAACCTCAACAGAAACAAAAGCAAAGAAGAAAGACAACCAGTAATCAGTGTTAAACGAGGTACAGAAAATATTTACGGTTTTGAAGTGGAGATTCCTAGTCCCTGTAGAGTAGTCTATCGACCAGATAAGCCTTTAGCTTGTGGTGCTTGTGTTTGGATCGAAACTCTATGTTCTGAAATTCATTTTATAGGTAGTAGTTTTACTTCGCTCAAGAAATATGACTGATCTCAATCAAGCTGTAGTAGTCCTTACGGGTGCAGCAGGAGGCTTTGGTCAAGAACTCACTCGCCAGTTATTACAAGCTGGTAGCCGTCTAATCCTTACCGATATTGAGGGAGCTAATTTAGACGCTGGTGCTGCTAAAATAAGCAGTGAAATCACTACAGGGGAAATAATTGCTTGTATTGAGAGCGATCTTTCTAACCGCGAAGGCTGTGAAACTCTATATCATCAGGTCAAGGCATTAGACATACCCATTGATATTTTGATTAACAATGCGGGTATAGGACTATTGGGTCGTATGGACGAAGTTCCCCCCGATAAATGGGAACGGTTAATGCAGGTCAATTTATTAGCACCAATGCGGTTGAGTTCTCTGTTTGTCGCTGATATGATTGAGCGCAGAAAAGGACATATCGTCAATATCTCTTCTCTAGCAGGTTGGGTAGCTCTTGGGGGAATGGCCCACTATTCCACCAGCAAATTTGCCTTGCGTGGTTTTAGTGAAGGACTTTTTAAGGAAGTAAAACCCTATAATGTTAAAGTTACAGCCGTTTATCCCTTTTTCAGTCGTACCCCGATCCTCCAGTCGGAACGTTATGGAACATTAGCTCAAGGTGGGGAAGGTTTTCCTGATTATCTAACAACTGAACCTGCTAAAGTCATGGAAAAAACCATTAAAGCAATTGTGCGTAACCAACTTCACGTATTTCCCGATACGATGGGAAAAAGTATCCACATTATCAAACAATATTTTCCCAGATTGTTTGACTTGATTAGCAATCGATTTACAGCAAATTCAAAGACAATCTGAATGAGTAACTCTGGTAACAATCATAAGATACTGACAACAGCCCACAAGCAATTAATTATCGGGGCTGGGTTTGTAGGACTGGGTATGGCTCAGGCTTTCAAAGAGGCTGGTATTCTCTACGATCAAGTTGACGCTAGTAATGATATCGGCGGTAATTGGTATCATGGAGTTTACGAAACCGCTCATATTATTTCCTCACGAAAGGTTACTCAGTTTAGTAATTTCCCGATGCCAGAAGATTATCCTGATTTCCCTAGCGCACAAAATATGCGGGATTATATTAATGCTTTTGCCGATCATTTTAAGTTGCGGGAACCCATTGAACTTAACCGTAAGGTTACTTATGTGCGACCAGTAGAAGATAACCTTTGGGAAGTAACCTTCGCCAATCAAGAACAACGTATCTATAAAGGTGTGGTGATGTGTAATGGTCATCACTGGTGTAAGCGTTTTCCTAAGTTTGAGGGAGAATTTAAAGGGGAGATAATCCATTCTAAAGATTACAAACGACCCGAACAACTTCGAGGTAAAAGGGTTCTAGTTATCGGTGGAGGAAACTCAGCCTGTGACATAGCTGCAGAAGCTGCAAGAGTGGGAGCTAAATGTGTCTTAAGTATGCGGGAATCAGTTTGGTTTATTCCTAAGTCTTTTGCTGGAGTCCCCAGCGTCGATCTGATTCGAGGGTGGATGCCAGAATGGTTTCAACGTCTGATGGCTTACGGGATGATCCGCCTCACTTTTGGCCAGCATGAAAGTTATGGTATGTCTAAACCCAAACATCGGATTTTTGAGAAACACCCTACTTTAAACAATGAGGTGCCCTACTACATTAAACATGGTCGCATTATTCCCAAGCCAGGGGTGCGTCGGTTAAACGGTTGGTCAGTAGAATTTGTCGATGGCAGTCGGGAGGAATTCGATCTCATCGTTTGTGCCACTGGCTACTATGTTGCTTATCCGTTTTTGCCCCCAGAACTTCAGCGAGTTCGAGGCTCGGTAGTTGAATGTTATGGTGGTTCTTTTCTCGATGATTACAAAGGATTGTATTATGTTGGCTGGGGACAAGCAAGGGGTGGAGTTGGCTCTCTTATTTCTGCTTACGCCCCACTTTTTGCTCGCTGTCTCAAACTACAGGATGAGATCGATGTGCCCATCGGTCTGGTTTTCAAGTCAATAGGGCAATCTTTACCAAAAACTCACCTTTCTGATCCTCATCAAATTTTTAGGCAATTAAAGCTACTCAATCTTGGCTTCAACTGGCTCGTCAAAAAAGCTCATCGAATTAATGCTCGACATCCTTACTTTAGCAATCAGTCTCTTCCTGCGAAGTTGCTCAACAAAGTTGCCTTTTCTTCTAAAGGGGCGTAGTTCAAAAACGAGCCTAGTCAACTTAGAAGAACCTTTCCTTCCACCAAAGGTACACGTAGCGACTATCCTTCACCTTTATCTTATGTTGCTAAATAGTCTTCTATGGAGGGACGCTCTTATTTTCTGTTTTTGCTCTTAAAGACATATTACCTTCTTGGTTGCGGTAGGGAATAAATGGGACTTGGCACGGATTCCGCATTACCCCTTGAGGGTGAGTAAGTAGCAATCATCAGTAAAGGAAGGGTCATTGTTAAGACAGCAACCACTACTCCTAGTAGTCCAGCCCACCTATGGTGGGGGGAGTCGGCGTCTCTACCAGAAGGCTGGCTTAATTCCATATATTGTCTGTTAAAACTGAACTCAATAAAAAAAGTAAGAGGAATGAGCAAAGCTAATTGTCTCTGTAATATAATATTAACGATATTTCCCAATGAAAATGGTATCTTCTAAGACCAAGAGTATAAAATCTTTGTTAAAAATTATTGAGGTCAAAAGTCAGTGCAAGTACAGAACAACAGTAGCTTAAACCATATTTCTGTACTCAGTAAAGAATTAATTACGGGATTAAACCTATCTTCTTGTGGTCATTATCTAGATGCAACTCTCGGTAGAGGGGGACATAGTGAATTAATTTTGGCTTCGGGAACAGACACAAAGGTTACAGGAGTCGATCTCGATCAAGAAGCGATCGCAGCAGTTAAAATTAGATTAGAAGCCTATTTTCCCGAACGACTTACTTTGTGGCACGGTAATTTTGCCAAATATCAGCCTCAAGGTCAGTTATTTGATGGCATTATTGCTGATTTAGGAGTTAGCTCTCCTCAATTTGATGTACCAGAACGAGGCTTTAGTTTTCGCCATGAAGCCCCCCTAGATATGCGCATGGATCGCACTCAATCTTTGACAGCAGCAGATATCATTAATTACGAAAAAGAAGTATCTTTAGCAGACATTTTTTATAAATATGGAGAGGAAAGGTTTTCTCGCCGCATTGCTCGAAATATCGTCCAACAACGCCCTTTTTACACTACTACCGAATTAGCAAATGCGATCGCAAGTTCCGTTCCAGGAAAATACCGTTACGGTAGAATTCATCCAGCAACAAGAGTCTTTCAAGCATTACGTATTATAGTCAACCAAGAGTTGGAATCTTTGGCAACTTTTCTAGAGAAAGCTCCCTACTGGTTAAAACCAGGCGGAATTATCGGAATTATCAGCTTTCATAGCCTAGAAGACAGAATCGTTAAACATGGATTTCGTAATCATGATCTATTAGAAGTAATTACCAAAAAACCCATAGTTCCCCAAATAGAGGAACAAAAAGCCAATCCTCGTTCTCGTTCTGCCAAGTTACGGTTTGCCAAGAAAAAAAGTTAAATAGGTCTATTATTTTAATTAATAGGGGCAGTTTCTGAATTGTCCCTAAGTTTTTCAAAAACTTAATATAATTGATATATTAGCTAAGAATTAACAATAGTTAAGTTATGTTATCCAGTGAAGCCAGACTGCAACAATAGTTTTAAATTAAATCTTTTTACTATTATTGGGTTAAACCTAATAGTAAATATTGTTGATTTAGGGTCTATTCAGTTATTAGCTACTGCACAAACCAAGAATACCAATTCTTTAGAAATTCCTCTTGATGATCCTTTACTCCCTTCTCCTAAGATTAACCGAGATTTATCTCCTTTAGAAATTAGAAGGGTTAAGCAAGAAGTAACTAAAATAAATCAAGAAGCAACCGCAGAATTAGCCAGAGGAAATCAAGAACTTGCTTTCCAACTTTGGTTTCGGGAACTAAGATTACAAAGAGCTTTGGGAAGAGAAGCAGAAGTTATTGCTTTAGGAAGAATTGGTAATATAGCTTGGCAACAAAATCGAAGATTAGAATTAAGAGAAATTGCGGAAAGGTTAATTACTATAGAACAAAAAGCTCAAACAGAAAACAACTTAAATAATGAGTTTTTAAATGCTATAGGAGTAGCTTATCAACAAATTAAGTATCTCGATCAGGCAATAAATATCTATAAAATAATCTTAGAAGAAGCTCGCCAACAGAATGATTTAGTGGCAGAGCAAAATAATTTAGAGTTGCTAGGAAAACTATATCTAGCTAAATTTGATTACTTATCAGCAGCTTTGATCTATGAAGCTCTACTTACTTTAGTAGAAAATAATTTAGCAAGAGAAGAAAACAGTAAGCGTATAGAGACATACCTTTTAGAATTAGTTGAAATTTATCACCGTCTAGAGCAACCAGAAGCAGCAATTAAGAGCCAAAAACAACTCATAGATAAATATATTACCGAAGGGAGAATTAACTCACTAGCTACACTAAAAATTGCTGTAGGAAATGATTACCAAAATCTAGAGCAACCACAATTAGCGAGTCAATATTATCAAGAAGCTTA
>JASJEK010000072.1 GCA_030064915.1 Xenococcaceae cyanobacterium MO_234.B1 | reverse complement strand
GTCAAAGAGGGAGCCCAGATATCGGCTCAGAATATCTCAAGCGAAAGTGAAAACATCACCTTAAGGGGCTTAAATACCTTAGAAGTCAGGGATGGAGGCCAAATCACCGCTTCAACCGAGACAGGGACAGCCGGAAATCTGACCATCAATGAAAATGAAACCCCTGTTAGTTCCGTGGAAATCAGTGGCCAAGGAAGTCGTCTAGCGGCGGAGGCAAAAGAAGAAGGAGGCAATGCAGGAGACGTAACCATTAATGCCCGACAATTAACTGTTGCTGATGGCGCAACAGTATCGGCTCAGAATGTCTCAGGCACTAGCGAAGACATTACTCTAACAAACCTAAATACTTTAGAGGTCAGAGATGGAGGCCAAATCACCGCTTCAACCAAGACAGGGATAGCTGGAAATCTGACCATCAATCAAGATGAAAACCCTGTTAGTTCCGTGGAAATCAGTGGTGAAGGCAGTCTTCTAGGGGTCGGAGCCACAGAAAAAGGGGGCAATGCTGGAGGTGTAACCATTAATGCCGAGCAATTAACGGTTGCTGATGAAGCCGAGGTATCGGCTCGGAATGTCTCAGACAATAGGGAGAACAACATTATTCTAACAGGGTTGAATACCTTAGAAGTAGTAGGTGGTGGCAAAATCACTGCTTCAACCGAGACAGAGACAGCCGGAAATCTGAGCATCAATGAAAATGAAACCCCTGTTAGTTCTGTGGAAATCAGTGGCCAAGGCAGTCGTCTAGCGGTCGAAGCCACAGGAGAAGGAGGCAATGCTGGAGATTTAACAGTCAACGCGGGGGAAATGGCCATTGCCGATGGAGCCGCCGTCACTGTCAGCAGTCCCAAAGGTCAGGCAGGCAACCTCACCATTACCACCGCTCAAAACCTGCGTTTGAATGAAGGAAGCATTACCGCCGTCACTGGAAAAGAAGGAAAAGAAGGGACAGACGGAGCCAATATCATCTTAAATGTCGCCGACTTCCTATTCCTAGCCGACCAAAGTGAAATATCTGCCAACGCTAGAGCCGATGCCAATGGCGGTAACGTTGACATTAATGCTCGATTTGTAATTGCCTCTTTCCCTGCTATCCCCGATGGTAGCGACATTATTGCTAATGCCCAACGAGGTGATGGGGGTGAAATTACCATAACTGCTGATGGAATCTTTGGTATTGAGTTTCGAGAAGCCCTAACATTTTTAAACGACATCACTGCTACCTCCGAGTCGGGGGAGGATGGAATTGTCACCTTTGATATCCCCAACACTGACCCCAGCCGTAGCGTGACCGAATTAGCCCAACCCGTTGACCCCAGTAATGAGATTGTCCGCGCTTGCGTCCCCACTGAAGAAGGAGACTCTAGTGAATTTACCGTTACAGGACGGGGTGGTTTGCCAGCAAGTCCCTCAGACGTACTGAGCCGTGATACCGTGGTAGAGGACTTAGGAACCTTAGCTACTAGCCCCCAAACTTCAGACCAGACAGAGATTTCAAAACCTCCTGCCCCTCCTTCTGCCCCCTTGGTGGAAGCTGATGGCTGGATATTAGCAAAGAACGGAGATATTATTTTCATCAGCAAGGCTGCTTCAGAAAATTCCCAACCCCATTGGCAACCCTCATTAAACTGTCCCACGGCTAATCCTTGAAAAGATCCGAATGTGTCCCAGTCCGAACCAGCGTTAAGATCCCTTGATCTCGCTCAATTTTATAGATCAACAACCAATCTGGCTCGATATGGCAGTCACGATAACCAGACCAGTCTCCAACGAGATTATGATCTCGGTATCGCTCTGGTAGTGGTTGTTCTTCCACCAGTAGTTGTACCACGCTTTTTAATTTTTCAAGATCTTTGCCTCGTTTTTTTATCCGCTTCAAATCGCGTCGAAAGGGGGTGCTTTCCTGTGGGATTAGCATTCCTCTGTATCCATAGTTGCAATTATATTAGTCCTCAAAATAGAAATAAAGAAAAATTTGTTTGTGAAAACTGTGGATATCACGACGATGCTGATATACAAGCAGCAAAAGTATTAGCACAACGTGGAAAACAAAAGCTTGGTATAGATACCCTACGGGTGGTCAGCTCGAAAGTTACGACCAAACCTGAATTAACAGGTTCTCATATGAGGAAGAAATCGGAGAAAATTAAGTTAAATTCTTCGTTATCATCTGCGTTAGTGGATGAGTCGGGTAATCCTGCTGAATACGTACAGTTATCGTTGTTTAGCATTGAGGAATGGACTACAGGATAATTGTACTTGTCTTGTGGTCAGAATCTAAGACCATAGCATTAGCTTGGTCTTAGAGCTTCAAGTCCCAATCCTCGAACATCTCGTCAACGCTGTTATAACGCTTAAGACGCTCAGAATGCTTTTCCACCTCTTCAATAGCAGCGAGGGTTTCTGCATTGGGAACTCGAACCTCAAACGGGAACCCCTGATGCAGTTCGACCTGCTTATAAAAAATGCGGATGGCATCAGAAGGGGACACCCCAAGTTTAGAAAAAACAGCCTCAGCAGCTTGCTTAAGCTCAGGTTCAATCCGTGCTTCAATGCGGTCTGTTTTGCTCATCAGCAATACTGTTTTAACGCCTCTATAAGGCTATTGTACGACAATTGACGTATAATTCCCAACTCACATTGTTTTCAGTTTATGTCAAATTATTTTCAAACCATGAAAAAAGAAACGATCCGAAACGTTAAAGCGTAGGCGTAGGGTGGGCATTGCCCACCCTACTATAATTATGTCCAGGTACTTAGGGTTAAGTAGCAGTATTAACATGAATCAAAAATCAGGCAAAAAATTACGAGAGTACCTTGTCTTAAGCATCACCATAGTCTTACTGGCCGTATTTCTAAATTTGGGACTCGCTCCCACATCGGCGCGGGTAACAGTAAAAAGAGAGGAGGTTTCTAGTCCTTCTATTCCCCAACCAGAAACAAGAGATGTTACTCAACTGGTGAGCCAGGGCAAAGATTATTATCAGTCTGGGAAGTTTCTTGAAGCCATTAATGTCTGGCAAGAAGCAGCAGAGATCTTGTCCGCCCAAGGTGATACCCTCAACCAAGGAATGATATTGAGCAATCTTGCCCTTGCCCATCAACAGTTGGGACAGTGGGAAGAAGCCAACCGCCAGATATCCACCAGTCTCTCCCTCCTGCAAAAAAGGAGTCCAGGGTCGAATCGAGAACATTGGCAAATCTTAGCTCAGGCTCTCAATACTCAGGGGAGCTTGCAACTCGCTCAAGGTCAGACCGAACAAGCACTCAGCACCTGGCAACAGGCAAGGTCGAGTTACCAACAGGCCGCAGACGAAGCTGGTATTCTTCGTAGTTCCCTCAACCAAGCTCAGGCTCTCAAAACCCTAGGGTTCTACCGTCGCGCCCGCCAGATTCTAGAACAAGTTGAGCAGCAGTGGCAAACTCAACCCGACTCCCGACTCAAAGCCGCAGGTTTAAATAATTTGGGCAATATCCTGCGCTTAATCGGTTATTTAGACGAATCCGAGCAAATATTACAGCAAAGTTTAGCCATAGCCCAGGATTTCCAATCTCCCTCAGACATTAATGCTGCTCTGTTTAGCTTAGGTAACACTGCCCGCGCTCGCCAACAGATTGGCCCAGCTATCGATTTTTACCAACAAGCTGTCGCCACAGCCCAGTCCCCCCTAGCTCGCTTTGAGGCTCAAGCCAACCAACTGAGCCTCTTACTAGAAACCCAGCAGTTCACTGGAGCAAGGCAATTGTGGCCCCAGGTGTTAGAACAAGCTGCCTCACTACCTGCAAGCCGCGCTGCTATTTATGCCCAATTTAACTTAGCCCAAACCCTTTATCGCTTCAGGCAGATGGATCGGCCAACAGATCCTAGCCTAGTCCCTTCGCCCTCTGATATTGCACCCCTGTTACGCACCACCTTGCAGCAGGCCAAAGACTTAGGAGACCGGCAAGCACAATCCTATGGACTCGGCTACCTCGGTCAACTTGAAGAACAACAGCAACAGTGGGCTCAGGCTCAGGCTCTCACCGAACAAGCCCTAGAATTAGCCCAGTCCCTCAATGCCTCTCATATCTCCTATCGTTGGCTGTGGCAGCTAGGACGGCTCTACAAAGCCCAAGGAGAAACCGAAAAAGCGATCGCTGCCTACACAGAAGCAGTTACTATTCTGGAATCTCTGCGCCAAGATATCGCAGTCATTAATCCCGACCTTCAGTTTTCCTTTCGAGATGGCATAGAACCTGTCTACCGACAGTTTGTGGAATTGCTCACTGAGAATCCAGCCTCAGAAAGTACCGGACTTAAAATCCTCTCTCAACCCAATCCTGGGAACTTAGAGCAAGCCCGCCAGGCGATCGAATCTCTTCAACTGGCTGAGTTAGACAACTTCTTTCAGCAAGCCTGTTTAGAGGCTAACCCTGTCGCGATCGATCAGATAGATAAGTCGGCTGCCGTTATCTATCCGATCATTCTTCCCAACCAACTGGAGGTGATTGTGCGATTACCAGGAAAACCTTTGCGCCACTATAGTACGCCCCTGGCTGCTGGTCAACTCGACCGAACCTTGCAGCAATTGGAACAGGCTCTCTACCGCGACCCCATTCGTCGTCGTCGTTTCACCACGTCATCTCTATTGCCCCAAGCACAAAGGTTATACGACTGGTTGCTGCGACCTGTTGAAACGGAAATCGCTGAAAGCGGCGTTGAAACCCTAGTTTTTGTCCTAGACGGGCCTCTACGTAATATCCCAATGGCCGTCCTCCACGATGGCCAGCAGTATTTGGAGCAGACCTATACCATTGCTCTCACCCCTGGACTGCAACTACTAGAACCCAAACTGGTATCTCCTACAGAACGCAGGGTTCTCAGTGCCGGACTAACTGAAGGACGAATTGAAGGAGGGACTAATTTTCCCCCCTTAGACAAGGTTACTTTAGAATTGGCACAAATTCAGTCCAAAATTCCCAGTGTTGTTTTGCTAGACCGAGACTTTACCAAACAAGCCTTGCAAGAGAAAATTGCTACTTCATCTTTCTCCATTGTCCACCTTGCAACCCACGGACAGTTTAGTTCTAAAGCTGAAGAAACATTTATTTTAACTGGGGATGGTCGCATCAATGTCAATGAGTTAGATAAAATTCTTCAACCGACTAGACAGCGAGGGCGGGATTCTCTAGAACTGCTCGTTCTTAGTGCTTGCCAGACAGCCGCCGGAGACAATAGAGCTACTCTGGGGCTAGCGGGAATCGCTATCCAATCAGGAGCTAGCAGCACCCTAGCAACGCTGTGGCCAGTAAGTGATGAGGCAACGGCCTTTTTGATGAGTCAATTCTATAGTGCCTTAGCGGACAGTTCCCTCACCAAAGCTGAAGCCCTCCGTCAAGCACAACAAGCACTAATGGTACAACCAAAATTCCAACACCCTTTTTTTTGGGCTTCCTACACCTTGATCGGAAATTGGACGTGACGCACCCGTATGCGTTTACGCATACGACGGGGCGTATAAACTCCTGGGGTTTCCCCAGGAGACAGCCCCTTGGCTTCCTACTTCACTGACACTTGACTAGACAAAGCTATTGCTGTGTCCCCGACAGAGGTATCGACCTAGGCTGCGGAAGGGGGCTTTTATTTTAAGTCGTTAATTAAGGTGCATTGACCTTGGTTTATTGAAGCCCCCTTCGCCCACCGTCCGTCCGACGGCTAAGAGATTTAAAGCTGCATTGTAGTCCCTCAAATTATGAGAGCCACAAACACAGTCCCATTCTCTAATTTCTAAAGGAAGTTTCTCTAGTACATGACCACAGGCATGACATCTTTTAGATGAGGGAAAATAGCGGTCAATTTGAATTAATATTCTTCCGTACCAACTAGCTTTATAGTCTAGTTGTCTGATTAATTCACCCCAAGCAGCATCAGCAATTGCTTTTGACTTATCTCCAATGGTGTACCTCCAGTAGAAATAATGCAATATGCTCCTGTCCAAAATACTGGTTTTTGGTAATAAAATTGCTTGAGATGGTCGCCATAATCCCTACGAATTAAACGACTAGAAACAGTTTAAGTTACAATTGCTTTTATGAGTGTAACCCGTCGTGTAACTTTTCGCTTGTATCCAAACACTACTCAAGAAAAACAACTTTTTGAGTGGAAAAGATTGCATTGCTACTTATATAACGCTTGTGTCGAACACCGCCGTACCAGCTATCAAAAATTTGGCAAGTCGGTTAATTACTTCGAGCAGCAAAATGCTCTGCCAGGGTTTAAAGAATGCTGGAATGAGTATAAAGAGCTTGGCTCTCATGCTTTACAAGCAACAGTTAAACGAGTGGATTATGCTTTCAATAGATTCTTTAAGTTAAAGTCTGGCTATCCGAAGTTCAAGGCGAACCGACGTTATAAAGGCTGGACATATCCTTGTAAGGCAGGATGGAAAGCCTGTACAGAAGGCAAAAATGGTTATCTTAAATTAACCAATCTGGGTTCTATCAAGATGCGTGGTCAAGCCCGCGATTGGGGAACACCCAAGACCTGCACTATTTTATTTAAGCAGGGTAAATGGTATGCCTCGATTACTGTCAGTTGTGTTCCTAGTCGAATACCAACAGACAAAGGTGCTATTGGTCTGGATTTTGGGATTTTTCATGCTGTTGCTGACTCAAATGGCGATGTAATTGATAATCCTAGGTTTATCAAACAAGCTCAAGATAAAATTAATCGACTTGCCAAAAAGAGTAGGAGAAAAAGACAACCTAACTATAGAAAACGAATTAAAGCTTCTCGCCGTTGGAAAAAAGCAAGTAAAGCTGTATCTAAATTACAAGCTAAAGTAGCCAGACAAAGACAGGACTGGCAGCATCAAGTAGCTACACAGATCGTTAGCTGTAATAGCCTGGTAGCTACAGAAAAATTAAACCTTAAAGGAATGACTCGTCAAGCCCGTAAGGGAAGTAAGAGAAAGAGGCAAAAGACTGGACTCAATCGTTCTTTGTTAGATGTGGGTATTGGTAATCTCAAAAGCCTGATTCAATACAAGGTTACTGAGGTTGGGGGTTTCTACATCGAAGTTCCAACTAAAAAACTCAAACCTTCTCAAACCTGCCCTAATTGCGGTCATCAAAGGAAAAAAGCATTATCCGAGCGGGTTCATAGTTGCGAAAAATGTTCTTACACTTGTGATAGGGATGTAGCAGCAGCTAGGGTCATGCTTGATTATGCTAGGGGGTTAGGAACTAGCCTCCAAATAGACGTAGAGTCGCCTAGCTCTACTTTATGCGGAAGCATGAAGCAACTAGGGGCGTTGAAGCGTCAGAAACTCGTTCCAAATCTTTGATTTGGGATGAGTAGTTCATAAGTAGTTTGAGGTAATGAAGATAAAAATTACTATTGAATCAGCTCTCGATGATTATGCAACTGCCCTAGCGGTACTTAAAGCATCGACAGTTAACCCCTCTCCAGAAAAAGTTTTGGATGTACTTATTGCCCGGGACGGTCTTCATTTAGCAGTTAGAGAAAATTCTCAAATTTCTCCCCAAACTCTACTCACTATCAGTCAACTTGACAAAAGTTTCAAGCAGTTAATTCTTCAGAGAAGAGAATTGAAAGAGATCGCAACTTGGCGAGATATATTGTCTCCTCCAAAAGAAGCCTGGTGGTGGTTTCAAGAAGCTCCACCCCCCGGCCCAGCTTGGAGTCGTTTAGATTGGCTGTGGGAAGCACTGACCGTTATGATGGTGATTGTCAATTTTAGTCTAGTGACAGAATTCGTTACTCGGTTTTTAAAGGGGGGACTCGATCCCCTAGGGGCTTTTGCCATCATCACTCAGAGTTTAATGGCGGCCTTGGTAGCGGGTGGTACCCTGACAACTACGGGACGAAATTTCATTGACCGCGGAATTGAAGCCCTGCACATCCCCCAACATTTCCAGCATGAAGTAAAATTAGCTTTAGCTGTGCTCGTTTTCTTCTTCCTTCTAAGCCTCAATGCTTCTCTGCCGCATCTAGCCGATTTCTATGTGCAGCGAGGGTTGACACAACAACAGGAATATCAATTCGCCAGTGCCTTGGATAATTACCGTCGAGCAACGGAGCTAGATCCGAATAATATGAGGGCTCATTACCTTTTAGGAAACAGCTATGAACAACTACAACAGTTAGACAAAGCCCGAGCTACTTATCAGGTGGCAGTGCTGGGAAACCTTACTGAAGCTTTTAATAATCTAGCTCATTTGTATATTGTTCAAGATAAGAATTATTCAGCCGCTGCAGCTTTATTAGTGCAAGGGTTGCAACATAACCTAACAGACGACCAGATAAGATCCATTCTGCTAAAAAATTTAGGATGGGCCAGACTGGGGCAAAAGCGTTATAAGGAAGCCCAAGCACACCTAAAAGAAGCAATTCACCTTAACAGTCAAGGGGGCGCGGCTCACTGCTTACTCGCCCAGGTGCTAGAAGCTCAGGGGAAAAAAGCCGTAGCCTTGAAGTCTTGGCAAAACTGTAGTAATTATGCCAATGGAAAAAATCCTGATGAAGATAGGTGGTTTGGTCTAGCCCAGCAACGACTTAATTCTGTAGAGCTTTCGGGAAATTGAGCGCAATTCTCCTGCTTGAAACCAGTTTACGCCATAGAGAGCGCTTCCCAGTATCTTTAAGAATGGTTAAACCATTGTCGTGCAAGGGTTTTATGTCATGAAATCTTAAAATGAGAATTGCTGGTTGAGAAGTCGTGCGATCGCCGTAGCGACAGTAGTAGAATAGAATCTGAGAAAGTAGGGAGAAACAAATGCAAACAATTTATCGTTTGAAAGCCAGCGAACTAGATAATGACTTCTTAGAAGGATTGAAAGCTACATTTGGAGATAAAGAAATAGAAATAGTTGTCTACGAAGTTAACGAGACAGATTACTTGTTAAAATCTGATGCTAACAAAGTCAGACTCTTGAAAGCCATAGAAAACGTTAATCATAAAACCAACTTAGTTGAAGTTAGCCTAGAGTCTCTAGAATGAGCCGAAAAATTGTATTTGAAGCCTCTGCCTTTGAAGATTTTAATGAGTGGGCTAAGCTAGACAAAAAAATTTATAGAAAGATAGTAGAACTAATCAAAGATATAGATCGCTCTCCGTTTTTAGGTTTAGGTAAGCCAGAACCTCTCAAGCATGAACTAAGCGGTTATTGGTCAAGACGCATCAACAATCAACATCGTTTAGTTTACAAGGTAACTGATACTGAAGTAATAATTATTTCTTGTAAGTACCATTACAGTTGATGAATACTTAATCTCGTGAAAATTAGATAAACGAAGGGGAAAAAGTCAATCACTCAGTAAGACCAAGAAGCGATCGCCTGATTAAAACTCTTGGCACATAGCGATCGCACTTGTTCCTAAACATATCCATGCTTACATTAGTAGAGGCATTGCCTACTCCAGTCTGGAGCAGCAGTAATAGGCGATCGCCAAAGCTCAAGAAATTACCGTGGGTTAGTTCAATTAATTGTCAATTCAATTTAATTTATCTTAATAAAAATTAAAAAACCGCCAAAAATTAAGCATTTTGACTGTTTTGAATGATTGGTTGAATTATTATACCCATTCGCTTTCTAAAACGTAATTCTCAGATGGGGGAAGTAGGTCATGGATTTTAGCTTTTCAGGAACAGAATTGAAAAAGTTGAGACCTTCCCATAAAGTATCAATGACTTTCTCCAGAGAATCAAATACTTCGTTGTAGAAATAGTTTTCGCAATTGCTTCCCACAGGTGTTCCACAGGGTTGAGTTCAGGGCTACAAGAGGTTTGGGGAATCAGACGAATATTTTCAGGAATGTTTAAGCTTAAACGCATCCAAATAACATAAAATTAAGATAAGCTTAGACCCATTTACCTTGCATTTATTATTAATCGTCCAAAACAGGTAAAAGTATGAATAACTGATTTAGCGTTTAATAACATCTCGTACTGTAATTTTTTGTTGCTTAGAATTATCAGCAAAAGAACGATTAGCCGTTAACTGTACTTCTATATCTGTTCCTGTTTTCAGAAATTCCGGTGGTATGGGTAACTCCCCTAGCTTAATGGTAAAGCGATCGCCTTCTTGGTCAATTGCACTTACTGGGACTTCTCCTTCATATCTGGTACGATAATCATACCTGCGTCGAGACCTAGCTCGATCAGATGATCTGCTAACTCGGTACTTAATCATAAAATCAGTAGTCAAAACGTTAGATATCTTGGCTTGATCTATTAGGGTAAGTTCTAGGTTTTCTCCCATTCCCGATATCCCCTGATCCTTGAGTTGAGTCACATCATCTTCTAATACAGCATTAAATACAAAAATTTCGGTAATGGTATCTCGCCCTAAATCACTCGTTTCGAGCCATATCTGGTCAGGAAAGGTTACATTAACCCCATTTTCTCCCTCAAGTTTCAAAGTTATCCTTTGATCGGCAAATTTACTCACAGATTGAGGTGCATCCCAAACTAACAGCACAGTATGTTCATGACGGGCTACTAATTCCTGATACTCATCGGCGATAATTGAACCAGGAGCAAGTAAAGAGGCTGCACCTGTACGAGTTTCCCATTCATTTTTCGAGAGAGTAAAACCTCGGTCTTTTAATTGACCAATAGTAATAGTGGCTTGAGTCTGATCTGGTTGTAGGGATTTATCCAGATTAATTAAAGTCAGAACTCCTAAACGTCCGTTTCTACCTTTTCTCCCATCCCTACCCCTTCTTCCTTCAAAACCATCCCGACACTGATACTCGCGAGTTGTGCAACTATATTCAGAACTACCAGGGTTTCCCGTACAAGTTTGTTGACTCCAATAAGATGTAGGACATTGACAACCAGCACCGCCTGTGCCACCTTTTCCCGGTTCTCCCCCTTCTCCACCTGAGGCGATCGCATAAATCTGTTGTAAGTAACTTTTATCTGTCGAGTAAATAGTTAAAGAGCCTCCATTGCCCCCATTGCCCCCATCTGCGCCATCTCCTCCATTGCCGCCATTAGCAGCCTGTAAATTCATTTGTACATCTTCTGCAATGTTTCCGCAAATAGCGTCACTCCCATTAGTTCCATCACTACCTGCCAAACCATTTTCTCCCGACAAATCTAAAGTCATGGGTGAGCCATCGGCAAATACTGTCAAACTTTCGCTATTACTTCCATTCTTCCCTTTTTCTCCTGGACTGCCATCCCCTCCTCGTCCTCCAAATTCCTGGACCTCTTCGGCTCTAAGAGCAGAAGAACACAATACAGATTCAGCAGTAGAATAGGTAAACTGGGGTATGGTGAGAATTGCGATCGCTAGAGACAACTGTCTGAAGAAACGTGCTTGCATGGCAGAAATAAGAACTCCACTATACTTCCGCTACATGGTATCGCACACTTTTGACCCCAGTTGAGGATTTTTTTAGGTTTAATTAACAGTACTATTTTACCTAGATACAGCCTAAGTTAAGTTTGAAACTGATTTTTGAACAGAACATCATGTATGAAGAAGACTATCGCGACGAATTAACTTATAGACGTTTTCCGAGAGTTCCTGTAGAAAGACGTATTGGAGCTTTTTTGATCGATTTTATAGCTGTGTGGTTTGTGAGTGCGTTTTTCGGCGCAGCAGTACAATGGCTCATATTTTTATTAACCTGGTTACTGATGCGCGTAATTATCGTAGATCGTAATCAGGGTCAGAGTCTTGGTCGCTATGCTTTGGATATGAAAGTAATTGATACTAGATTTAATCGCCTTCCCGATCTAATTACTCTGGGAAAAAGAGAAGGATTATTAGGTTTCGGCTCAATGTTAGCCTGCCTAGGATTAAACAACTTTTCTAATGGCTTATTACTGCTATTTCTGTTGACCCCTCTTTTGATTGATTGTGTTCCTGCTTTTTTTGATGAAAATTTGGATCGAGCTTTTCACGATCGCTTGGCTGAAACGATGATTATTCAAACTCCCAGAGGTTTTTCCTTAGACTTAAGGCTAAAAAAATTATTTGCTCAAATTCAACGTAATATGCGAAAATACTGATTTGCGTGTCAATATAAATAAACCTATAGATAATTCTCATAAAAAATTATGGCAAGCAAAAAAGGAGCTAGAATCATCATCACCTTAGAATGCACTGAATGTCGCACTAACACAGACAAGCGGACTCCTGGTGTATCTCGCTATACCACTACTAAGAACCGTCGCAATACTACAGGAAGAATGGAAATTAGGAAATTCTGCCCTCATTGCAACAGACATACCGTTCATAAAGAAATTAAGTAAGTTTCAACTCTACTTGATTACTAACACTAACTCTTTACCAAAAACACTCAAAAGACCAAAATTTTAGTTAAGGAACTATGGCATATTATCGTAAACGTCTCTCTCCCATCAAACCCAGTGACCCTATAGACTACAAAGATATAGAGTTACTCAGAAAATTCATTACCGAAAGAGGGAAGATTCTGCCTCGACGAATTACTGGCTTAACTGCTCAACAACAAAGAGATTTAACTGAAGCTGTCAAGAGAGCAAGACTTCTGGCTCTACTACCTTTCATCAACGTAGAGGCTTAAAGTCTATCCCTAGGGTTTGGCTTGTCTAATAGATTCCTTGCATAAGTCCCATAAACCTTGGTCCTGTTAGGTAAGAGCTTATGTGGTAATCAGAGGCGCGCTTTTTAATCAGTTATTGGATTGACCCATCTTTTAAAATTGACGAGCGCGGTTCGGGGGCTTCAAAGCACAATGATTTAACTAGATATACAAACAATACAATTCATAAAGCCCCCTTCTCCCCCTGCTGAGGAAACCTCAGCCCCCGAACGCGCGAATCGTGACATCCCTTTTACCTGGCTTCTGCAAAAAAAAAGTCTAATCAAAGCAGATTCTAAGGCAAAAGGCTAGACTAAAAACTATAAAGACTATGTTGTTAGATCGATATTAATAGCAAGAAACTGGTGGAAAAAGGAACGCTGATTGAATTCAGACTAGATGGAGTGCGTCGCCTTGCAGTGGCAGAACGCCCAGAAGGGAAAAAAGATTGGATAGTTATTGATGAAAAAGGTCAATCTCATAAAATACGCCCCCAAAGAGTTGAATATACCGTTGGGGGTGGTTCTTATGAACCATCTGATATCCCCAGCTTCCTCGATCGTGTTCAGGCCTATCTCGACCCCAGTAGCCTAGAAATAGCCTGGGAAATACTCAGGGAAGATGCCGAAAATACCACTCCTCAGCAAATGGCAGAACTCCTGTTTTCTGAGCAAGACCCGGTATGCTGCTATGCTGCCCACAGTCTTTTGAGTCAAGATAAAATCTACTTTAAGAAGAAAGGGGATAGCTACGAACCTCGTTCTCAGGCTCAGGTAGAAGAAATCAAACATCAGCTAGAAGTAGAAATTCAGAAAAACCAAGAGAAAGAAACATTCTTATTCCATCTACAGCAAGCATTAGAGGGAAAAATTGTTAATTGGACAGAAAGCGATCGCGCTCGTCTGGAAACAATCTCCAAAATAGTACTCTACCCTGAGCAAAATCATCACCACGCTCAGGAAATTTTGACATCTTTAGGGAAAAGTTCTGACCCTCAAGCTGCATTTAATTTACTAGTGCAAATTGGATGGTGGAGCGAACATGAAAATTTATTTCTACTTCGCAGTGCTTACCCTGTAAACTTTTCGCAAAAGGTTCTTGACGTGGCACAATCTCATCTTCAATCTTTACCTCCCGATCCTGACAGCGATCGCCTATATCTAACTCATCTGAAAGTCTATACTATTGACGATGAGAGTACCACCGAAATTGATGACGGTTTAAGTATTGAATATCTCGCAAATAGTCAGAAACTCCGTATTTGGATTCATATTGCCGACCCCACTCGCCTAGTTATTCCTGGAGATGAACTAGATTTAGAAGCTCGCCGTCGTAGCACTAGTTTATATCTTCCCACGGGGATGATATCCATGTTTCCTCAAGAGTTAGCTACAGGTCCAATGAGCTTAATTCAAGGTCAAACTTGTCATGCACTAAGCTTTGGAGTAATTCTTGATGAGAATGGTGCAATCGAAGACTATATCATCACACCAACTCTAATTAAGCCAACCTATCGTCTAACCTACGATGATGTGGATGAGATGTTGGAGTTGGGATTGACCAACGAGCTAGAAATTACCGAACTAGCTAAAGCGGCAACCCTGCGTCAACAATGGCGTAAAAGTCAGGGCTCAATTCAAATTAAAATGCCAGAATCATCTATTAAAGTCAAAGATGAAGAAATCACTATTGAATTGCTAGATGGTTCTCCATCCCGTCAGTTAGTAGCGGAAATGATGATTTTAGCAGGGGAAGTGACAGGACAATACGGCAAAGAACATAACTTACCCTTGCCTTTTCGGGGACAACCTCAGCCAGAATTACCCCCAGAAGAAGAATTATTACAACTGCCTGCTGGTCCAGTGCGCTATTGTGCCTTGCGCCGTTGTATGCCTCGAAGTGAGATAAGTATTACTCCCTCACGCCATGCTAGTTTGGGTCTAGATAACTATATTCAAGTTACTTCTCCGATTCGTCGTTACACCGACCTTTTGGCTCATTTCCAATTAAAAGCCCATTTAAGGGGTCATGAGTTACCCTTCCCCAAAGAACAGTTACAAGAAATTCTTTATAGTGTAGGTACTTCTGCTTACGAAGCGACTCAGGTAGAACGTCAAACTAACCGCTATTGGGGATTAGAGTATTTACGTCGTAATGCAGAATTAGTTTGGCAAGCACTTGTTTTGCGGTGGTTACGAGAAGATGAGGGTTTGGGCTTAATTTTAATAGAAGATTTAGGACTAGAATTGCCCCATCGCTTTGAACGCTTTGTCAATTTAGGCGATCGCCTAGAAGTAAAGGTGAGTCGAGTTGACCCTTATCGAGATGAAATCCGTTTTCAGGAGGCGATCCGAGCTAATCTTTAACATTGATCATTCATCATTTATCTTTTATCAATGTTTTAATTGTTAGGATACTTTTGAATTGAGTAGCGGTCTGGATTGGTTAAGTCAATGTAAGAAATCTTGCTGAGGTTTAAGTGCTTAGGTAAATTTTTCAGGCTTCCTATAGCAGTAAATTGCTCCTTCAAGCGAGACATATCTGAACCCAAATAAACTGTTCCCAGATCACTTTTGAGATACAAATTACGGGAATTATCCCATCTAACCTCTTGAATATTAAGACTAGGATAAGTCTTGATTAAACGATAAATCTCTGACCAAACAGAAATATAACTAGGTTGATAGTTAATGACTTTAAGTTCAGGTAAATCGATTTTTGTGCTACTATCTTGATAATATTTGGAGTCAAGCCAAATTCCTTGCGCATCCAAAAAACCCAAATTACTCTCTGATGTTGATACTGCTATTGCTACGGGTTTTCTTTCTTCCACAAACACTTGCAGTAGAGGGGGAAAAAGTCGCTTGTTAATTTTAGCATTAGCTATGGGTGGAATCGACTCTAAATTTTGACTTAACTTTTGAGAGGGAATCTGCCAAATAAGTTCAGGATATTGGATATTGAGGAGATGATGAATCGTCGTGTCAGCGACTAAATTTGTTCCTTTAATTTGTACTTGAGAGGGATGTTTAATTTTTCTTTGAGGTATAATTGTAATAAATAATAAGCTACTAGCGAGACTACTTACCAATACAGAACGCCATAAAAAACGTTGTCGTAATTTACGTTTCTGCTGCTGGAGTAAAGATATTTTACGTTCTAGCTTAGGAGAAGAAGGGGCAGCCATCAATTTCAAAAATGTTTAATTTTTGTGTTTTTTTTGTGAAAAATGGCGATTCATAAGGTTCAGATACAGCCTTTACTAGTCACCTATGATAGAGTAATCTTGATTATTGATCTATGAGGTCTCCTACTCACACTATACATTTATATTTATATTATGGGAATTACAAAACGCGGACTTGTTTTGGGGACGACTGCTGTTGCCCTTTCCACTATAGCAGTCACTGGAGCAGGAATTCATCTGTCCCAAAGTCAAGCTTTTATCGAAAATAGTCCTAAAACATTAGTTGATGAAGTTTGGCAAATTATTAATCATCAGTATGTAGATACAACTTTTAATGGGCTTGACTGGCAACAAGTTCGTAAAGAATATTTAGAGCGTTCCTATTCCAATAAAGAAGATGCTTATGATGGCATTCGCAAGATGCTGGAACAACTTGGTGATCCTTACACTAGGTTTCTGAATCCAGAAGAATTTAAAAATATGAAAATTGACACTTCTGGAGAGCTAACAGGAGTAGGAATTCAAATTGCTAAAGACGAGGAGACAGATAGATTAATTGTTGTTTCTCCTATCGAAGATACTCCTGCTTTTGAAGCAGGAATTCTAGCTAAAGATATTATTACCAAAATTGACGGCACAGATACTAAAGGGATGGATGTTAATGAAGCCGTTAAGTTGATTCGAGGAAAACCAGGTACTCAGGTAACTCTAACTATAAAACGAGAAGCTGGTGAAAGAGATTATAAGATTACTAGAGCCAAAATCCAAATTCACCCTGTACGGGCTAGTACAGAAGATACTTCCATAGGCAAAGTTGGTTATATCCGCTTGAGTCAATTTAGCGGGCGAGCATCTAAAGAAATGCGAGAGGCGATTCGGGATTTAGAAAAAGAACAAGTTGTAGGATATATTTTAGATTTACGTTCTAATCCTGGGGGGTTACTTTATTCTAGTATTGATATTGCTCGAATGTGGCTGCAAGAAGGAACTATTGTTTCCACAGTAGATCGAGAAGGAGAAAAAGAGCGCAAATGGGCAAATAATAATGCTTTAACCGATAAACCCCTAGCCATTTTAATAGATGGCGGTTCTGCTAGTGCTAGTGAAATTCTGTCTGGAGCTTTACAAGATAATGATAGAGCGGTTTTAGTGGGAACACAAACTTTTGGCAAAGGCTTGGTACAATCAGTGCGTCCTTTAGGAGATGGTTCAGGATTAGCTGTTACCATTGCTAAGTACTTAACTCCTAGTGGTCGAGATATCAATAAAGAAGGAATCCCACCAGATATTGTTGTTGAGCTTGAAGAGTCCCAACGGAAAAAGTTACAAAGCGATCGCACTCTAATTGGTACTTTAGAAGACCCTCAGTTTACTAAGGCATTAGAAGCTTTAGGAAAAGAAATTAGAGCGCAGCAGGCAGCCTCAGAACAAGCAGTAGAAAGATAGGTAAGGTAATCATCACTTAGCTTAAATTAGCTGGAGATAGATTGTTACAATCTGTCTCTTTTTTTGGCTCAATTTATGTAATCCTATAATATTACCTTATATGACGTTGTCACCCCAAATCCGATTCTCAAAGTATACTTTTCCTAATTCGGCTATAACCTTTCTGACTTGTGACTTATGACTTGTGACTTATGACTTCTCTAGCCGTTAATATCTAAACTGGATTTGGTATCACCCCCTAAAACAAATAAGGTGGGCAATGCCCACCCTACCGTAAACTTAACTTGATGCTAATTCTGGTTCTTTGTTTTTGTTTTTAGCTGCTGCATCTTTTTGTAGTAGATTGAGAATTGAAGCTTTCTCAATTAGTCCTACTGCTACATTATCCTCAGTAACTACTACTAGCTCTTTGATATTTTGAGTTTCGATCAGTTTGACTACATCGAGTAAAGATTGGTCTGATTTTACGGTTTCGATCGCACCTAAAGGTTGTACTAGAGTTTCGACAGTAATTTCTGTCCACTGGGAAGTAGGAATTTGTTTTAGAGCATCAGTAGCAACTGTACCTAGCAATTGTCCAGATTCATCAACTACTAGGAATTTGCGCCACTGTTGTTTACCAATAACATAGTCGTTAACAAATCCTCGTAAGGTGAGATCGGCAGAGACAATGGGACTATTGGGAATTATTGCATCTTTGGCTGTATATTGGTCCAGTTTCTCTTGCACTGTGGCAGACTGGGCAGCAAATCCTGCATTTTGTAACAAGAACCAACCAATCAAAAGAGTCCAAAAACTACCAATCTGACTAATACCTAGGATAGCTAAAGCCCCAACTATAACTGCTAACCAACCAAAAGCTTGACCGACTCTCCCAGCAAAAATAATTCCTTTATTGGGATTTCCTGTAATCTTCCAGACAATAGATTTGAGGACGTTACCTCCATCTAAAGGTAAGCCAGGAATCATGTTAAACAGGGCTAAAGCCAGGTTAATATATGCTAGCAGGGAAATAATGGCTTGTAGTGGGGGATTGAGAGGCAAACTAAGACCTATGCCCGCAAAAACGCCGAATAAGAGTAAACTTACTATGGGTCCTGCGATCGCAACTAGTAAAGATTGTAAGGGGGTTTCAGATTCTTTCTCTAGAGTTGCTAAACCACCAAATAAAAAGAGAGTGATGGACTTAACTTGAATGCCTTGAGCGATCGCAACAAAGCTATGACCCAACTCGTGGGCTAAAACAGAGGCAAACAAGAGAATTGCGACTACTAAACCCAATAGCCAAGGAGTAATTCCGTTTAATTGGGGAAATCTAGCTAATTCTCCACCATAGCTCAGGGTTACTAATCCTAAAACGAAAAACCATGAAGGATTAATATAAAAAGGAATGCCAAATAAGTTTCCGATTCGAATATTATTATTCATAGGATAATCTTCTATTAGTAAGGGAAGTATATAAAAGTTTCTTTTGGTCTTAATAAAGATTGTAACGAAAAGTAACAGTATTTCATTTACTAGACCGTAGAGTAAAAACCGTCATGTTGATTACGGTTGCAACTGTATTTAGTTAGGCATAATAATAATGTAGAGATAGTAGAAAAGCCATGACAGATTCCCCTCTACAATATCCCGAAATTTATAATTCTGAAGATATCCAACAAATATTGCAAATCGCCCTTACCCGTAAAGGGGAAGAGGACGAATTAACTAGGCAACAACTATGGGAAATAGCAGCAGAATTGGATATCGACCCAAACACAATACAAGCTGCGGAGCAAGATTGGTTAGAGCGCAAAGCACTAGACCAAAATCATCAAGCTTTTGATTTGTATAGGCGCGATCGCTTTAAGCAAAAATTAATTAAATACCTTATTGTTAACAGTTTTCTCCTGTGCCTGAATCTTTTAACATCAGGAGCTATAACTTGGTCTGTGTATATTTTATTATTCTGGGGAATCGGTATAGTCTTTGAGGCATGGAATACTTTTCAATCTCAAGGAGAGAAATACGAAAGAGAATTTCAAAGATGGATGTTTCGTCATGAAGTCAATAAAACCTTAAGGACTTTTTGGGTCAGACTCCAACAAGCGTGGCGAGTCTAAAAGATTTGTCGAAGAGACTCTGCCGTGAAACGACAGAGCTTCCTGAGACTTCGTAAATTTATTTTTGAGTTAAAGCCATAAACCTGCGGTCGATATAATCTTTGAGATACCACAGAAGAGGAGATTGTAATCCCCATTTTCCCCAAGACGCAATCGCGCTTTTGTCTCCTGTGCCAATTAATGCTAAATATTTTTTCTGGGGAATATAGGGTTGTAAAGGCTTACCTGTAATCAGCGATCGCCAATTATGATACAAAGGTTTTCCTTGACGCACAGCAAAAACTCCTGCTTTCGGACGAGGATAATTAGGATTTGCAGCAATATCTCCTGTAGCAAAAATATGAGGATGGGTCTGGGACTGGAGGGTATCTTGAACTAGAATGAAACCTCGATCATCTGTCCCTATGCCACTAGCTTTGATCCAATCAGGTGCGGTAGCTTGAGTTACCCAAAAGGTATAGTCACTAGGGATTGTGGTGATTGAGGAGTTGGGAGAGCGACCAAGAATGCTATTGGGGAAGACTTCTGTTACTGTGGTTTGCAGATATAACCTAATTCCTTTTTGTAACAATATTTTCTCTAAACGCTTACTTACCCAATTATTATGACCCGACAGTAACTTTTCTCCTCGATGAATCAAATTAATTGTGATCTTTCCTCTGTTTCTCCTGACTCCTGTACGCCCCGTCGCGTCTCTTAAACGGGAATGCATATTCAAAGCCAACTCCACACCTCCTGCGCCTCCACCAACAATAGAAATACCAATATCTTGATCGGGAAATTCTCTTTGTTGCTCTAATACTTTTTCCCAACCTTCTAGAAATAGGGGAACAGGTTTGGCTGGTATGGCGTATTCTTTTGCCCCAGGTACAGAAATAGTTTGAGGAGTACTACCAATATCTAGGGAAAGATAGTCAAAGTCTATGGGGGGATGATTTTGACAGATAACTTGATTTTGCTGCAAGTTAAGAGCGATCGCTGAATCAATAATTAATTTTGCCCCAGCAAATTCTGCTAAAGAACGCAAATTAATATGAGTTTCCTCATAACTGTAGAAACCTGCAACATATCCTGGTAGCATCCCGGAATAGGGAGTATTCTCCACATCACTAATCAGAGTTAAATTTACTCCAGGAAGGGGATTTTTCCCCCATAATCCCAGAGCGATCGCATGGGAATGTCCGCCACCAACTAATATTAAGCTCTCAGACATTTAATTTAGTTGTTGAGATTATAGAGAAAATAGCTTGTTTTCCAATCAAGATGATAATTTATTCTCTAACTGTTCCACAAAATCCTGATGTTGAGTAGTTGCTATTCCTTGTTGCAGAGTATTTAACACAGTAGCAAGATTGCCTTCTAACAAGGCAGTTTTAGCTAACCATAAGCCAGGAAAAATCTGGGAACAAAGAACACCTTTAGGATTTGGCTTTAGCTGGAGATATTCTCCTTCTTGCAAGAAAAACCAATCAAAAGCATTGTCATAGACTCGCCATACTAAATATTCTTGCACTTGGTTACGACGATAAACTCTTAGCTTTTCGTGAAGATCGTAAGAAGCACTACTAGCAGCAATTTCGATAATTAATTCTGGCGCACCTTCTACGTAATCATCCTCACTAATACGAGACTTTCCCCCCTGTTCTATTCTTAACAAAGCATCGGGTTGAGGTTCGTTATCTTGGTCTAATCTAACAGTAGGATTATCGGCTACTCCAATTCCTGGAGTAGCTGCTTTATAAGTTCCTAACCAAGTCATGACATAAGCATGGGGTTCTCCGTGGGCTTTGATTCTTAAGGGAGAGGGCATATAAACCATTCCTTCAATTAATTCAGCTTTCTTTACTAAAGACATTGCGTGATAGCGTCGCTCAAACTCAGAACGAGTTAGGCGATCGCCATTTTCTAAAGGTGGCAGTATGGTTTTCAAATAGGAATGATTCTCAGTCATAGTATTGAGGAGCTGAAATTCTTAGTATTATTCTAGTCTGTCACCTTTCCCCGCCTAGCAAAGGCTGACCGCACTACTTTCTCAACCAGTATTTCTCATACCAGCAGCAATACCATTAATAGTTAACATCGCTCCCCGTAATAATTCTTCTTTACTAAAGCGGAAGTGAACTATATTAGAATCGCTGTCATGCTGACGTAATCGCTTAATCAACGCTACTTGCAAAAATTCCAGGGGAACAATAGTTCCATTGCGTAACTGAACCGAGCGTTGTAATTCAGGATCGCCGTCAAGGAGTTTTTTCTGACCATTAATCGTCAAAATTAATTCTTTTGTCAGATGATACTCTTGAGCAATTTGTTCAAATAAAGCTTGAAACCGCTCTTGATCTTCTGGTTTAGATAACTCTTGGACATAGTGTTCAGCTATCTGCAAATCAACTTTAGCCAAAGTCATTTCCACTTTAGAAATCACCATTCTAAAGAAGGGCCATTTAAAGTAAAAATAGCGTAGTAGGTTAAGATTTTTCTCTGGTTCTTGTTCCAAAAATTCTTTTAATGCTATTCCTACACCATACCAAGCGGGTAATAAAAAGCGACTTTGTGTCCAACTAAAGACCCAAGGAATAGCTCTTAAACTGCTAATATCTTTCTTTTTCTGCTGATTTGCATCTTTTCCAGGACGTTTAGAAGGACGAGAACCAATTTGCAACTGACTAATTACATCAATAGGAGTTACGGAAAGGAAGAAATCTACAAAATCTGGTTGTTCATAAACTAAAGAACGATAAGCAGCTCGCGATCGCGTTGCTAGTTCTTCCATAATATTATTCCAAGGTTCAACTCGATCAAATCCACTACCTAATAGACTAGACTGAATTACCGCAGTAGCAATAGTTTCCAGATTGTATAACGCTAATTCTGGTAGAGAATATTTAGAAGCTAATACTTCTCCCTGTTCGGTAATTTTGATTCTGCCTTGAATTGTGCCTGTAGGTTGTGCCAAAATTGCGGCATAGGCTGGCCCACCTCCACGACCGACAGAGCCACCTCTACCGTGAAATAATCTTAGCAATACATTGTATTCTGAAGCGACTTTTTGTAAGGCTTTTTGGGCTTTATGAATCTCCCAATTACTACTGAGAAAACCCGAATCTTTATTACTATCAGAATAACCTAGCATCACTTCTTGCAAGTTAGGAGGGTCCAGAGGTGGAGCAGTAAGTTTTTTGCCCACATTCTGTCCTTCAAGTTGGGCTAAATGGTCGTATCCCCCTGCTAAAGCTGCTCGATATAACTTTAGTTCAAACAATTCTTTCATCACCGCAGGAGCGCGTTTTAGGTCATCTACGGTTTCAAATAATGGCACGATCCTAATACAAGAACGACTGGTAGCAGGGTCATATAGTCCAGCTTCTTGTGCCAATAGCATCACTTCTAATACATCACTGACATGATTAGTCATACTAATGATGTAGGTTTTACAAATGCCTAAGCCAAATTCTTGCTGCAAGTGACGCAGAATGCGGAAGGTTTCTACGACTTCTGAGGTTTTATCTGAAAAAGGCATATCCGCGGGTATGAGAGGGCGGCGAGTTTGTAATTCCTTAGCTAACCAAGCAGTTTTTTCCGCTTCTGATAGTTCATTGTAGGGTTGGGGTAAAATTCCCAAATAATCAGCTATTTCTTCAATTGCATCAGCATGACGGGAAGACTCTTGACGAAAATCTAGTTGAGTCAGGATAAAACCAAAGACTTCTACTTGACAAATCAGATTATCTAATTCTCGGCATTGTAGGCTAGTTTCTGCCAAACTTTGCTGAATTAACTTTAATTCTGCTAAAAACTCGACTTCACTTTGGTAGATATTGCTAATCTTTGGTTTTCCTTCTGTATTAGCAATCAAATTATTGCGATCGCGAGTATTTTTTAACCTCCTCTCAATATAAGCTAACTTCAGACGATAGGGTTCTTGACGATAGCGTACTGCCAATTTTTCGTAGATTTCTGGCATCTGCTGTCTATCTTGTTCCAAGGAATCTAGGAGTTCTGGTAATACTTTACTCCAGTGCAGAGATAGACTTAACAATTCCCTTAACTGGTCAATAGATTTGAGATATTTTTCTAAAACAATTCCTCTTTGGTAACAAGCAGTTTCCCAGGTAACTTGGGGTGTCACAAAAGGATTACCGTCCCGATCTCCTCCTACCCAAGACCCAAAATAACAAAATTTATTGGATGGTGGAGACAAATAAGGAAAAGCTTTTTTCAGAGATTGTCTTAACTTAACCGACAGTTGGGGAATAGCATCAAATAAAACTTCTTGAAAGTAGTGCAGAGCGTAATCTACTTCATCCAAAACTTGAGGTTTAAATTGATGTAACTCGTCAGTGCGCCACCAAAGACGAATTTCCTCCATTAATTCATCAGTTGCTTCTTCTGCTTCCCAAGAACTAGAAATAGCTTCGTTTCTCGTCAGGTCTTCTGCTGTATCAATTTTGCTGAGTATATTAGAGATGCGTCGCTGTTTTTTGCGAATTGTATGGCGGACAATTTCTGTGGGGTGGGCAGTAAATACTAAGCGAATATCCAATTGTTCCAGAAGACGTTGGAGCATCCTAGGAGGCATATTAATTTTTTTTAGATGGGGAAACAAAGACTCAAAAGTACCTGCTTTGCTTACCTGATTTTTTTGTTCTAGCCAAATCTCCTCTAAGCCATTAGCCCCTGGCACACTAGGGTTAGCAGTAAACTTAGTTCCAGAAGAGTCTCCATTTTGCTCCTTGATGCCAGGGCTTTGTGTTCTAGAAGTGCGACGAGATAACTTTTGTGTCTGTTGTTCGTAGTGTTGCTCTACTATATTAATTAGCTGGAAATATAAAGCAAAAGCACGAGCAGCTTGAATTGCATCTTCAATAGATAATTGTTGAATTAACTGAGTTACTGAGGATTGGGGTAGGTCTTCTGCTTGTCCTTCTGGGGAGGACATACCTCGCATTTGCAGCAGCAGATCTACCATGTCTTGCCCACATTCAGAACACAGTACTGACTCCCATAATTGTTCTATCAATTTCAATCTATGGCGCAATAGTAGATGAGAACTAGAAAGCATATTGACTTCCGATGATGAAAATTGAAGAAGCGAACTCATAAAAACCCCAATTTTAGTTAACTATAATTTGTTTGATTTTTGGTTTACCAGCGGCTGCTTTCTGACAAGGGAATGTGGTCACTCGCAAGCCCTGCCTGTCTTGGTGCTTGCCGAGAAGGGGGGAGTATTTTGTCAGGTTCTATTGGTTCAGTACCAGAAATTGAATGTAATTTCCCTATTCCAAACCCCTCAAGTTCAAATACCCCATAATCGGGATTGCACCACTTTTCAACTTTCTTTTGCAAGGAGTCTCTCGACTTGTCGATGAGAGGAATTGCAAGCATAATTTACGCTACACATAATTTATTAGATCTTCGTAACAATTTAGTTTTGTTAGGACTAAATTGTCCTATTC
>JASJEK010000380.1 GCA_030064915.1 Xenococcaceae cyanobacterium MO_234.B1 | reverse complement strand
CTGAGGCTGGAGGATTCTATATCGAAGTCCCAACTAAAAAACTCAAGCCTTCTCAGACTTGCCCTAACTGCGGTCATCAAAAGAAAAAAGCATTATCAGAGCGCGTTCATAGTTGCGAAAAATGTTTTTATACTTGCGATAGAGATGTAGCAGCAGCTATGGTTATGCTCCAGTATGCAAGGGGGCAGGAACTGTCCTCGTCAGATGTGGAGTCGCCAACCTCTGTCTCATGCGGAAGCATGAGAAAAGTTGGGGCGTTGAAGCGTCAGAAACTCGTTCCAAACGCTAGTTTGGGATGATGTAGTTCATTGACTGCGGTATGGTTATAGAAGCGTACACCAGACATTCTCGAACTCCGCAGGGTGTCTTGGACAAGTTCTTGTAATGGTTCATTTGGCTTGAAAGTGGAGGGGGGAGCCAGAAATGGATATGCTTTTGGCGATTATACATTGTCTCAGTAATGAACGGCTTTGCTGCTTCTCTTAAGACATATTTTTCTGTTAGACCCCGAATTTTTAGTGCAACAGGCATATTCCGAACTAATTCCACAACTTTGTGATCTAAACCGCGTCTAGTTTGAAATCCGTAGTTTTGAGTAGATGACTTAAAAGCTTGCAGGTCAAGGTTTATAGGCTTCTCAGCACTCTTCTGAAAACTCCAGGTCTCAAGGTAGACGCGGTTTAAATTTTTTATGGCTCCCATGCCTCTGTTATTAAAACGTTGGCGTAGTGGTTTAAATATTTAGCTAAATTAATTTTAAGAGAGATATTCAAACTCCAATAATAAAACAGCCATGACTAAATTCACGATAGAAGAAATTGCTACTCAATTAGAAAGCCCCAACTCGAAAGAGCGTCTGTTAGCGTTAGTATCTTTGAGAGAAGTGGCAGCAGAAGATGCTGTTCCTCTAATTAAAAAAGTTTTGTATGATGAAATTCTCCCCGTGCGCTCCATGGCAGTATTTGCCTTGGGAGTCAAGCAAACTCCTGAGTGTTACCCAATTTTAATTGAATTGCTCCAAAATGATGCAGATTATGGCATCAGAGCCGATGCAGCAGGAGCTTTAGGCTATTTAAAAGATATCAGAGCTTTTGAGCCTTTAGTTAGAGCCTTTTATGAAGATGATAACTGGTTAGTTAGATTTAGTGCTGCGGTATCTTTAGGTAACTTGCAAGACGAACGAGCTAAAGAGCTACTATTAGGAGCTTTAGATAGTGATGAAGTAATTTTACAACAAGCTGCGATCGCAGCCTTAGGAGAAATCAAAGCTGTTGACGCAGTAGATAGTATCTTGCGCTTTGCTGGTTCCGACGATTGGTTAATTAGACAAAGACTAGCGGAAGCTTTAGGCAATCTTAATACAGAAAAAAGTATTTCCGCTCTTAAGTTTTTAGCCAAAGACAGTCACCCTCAAGTAAGAGATGCAGCAAAAATTTCTCTAGAGAAGTTAGGCAAAAGCCAAAATTAATATGACTCTTAGTGTCCCCATAAAAACCATTAAATTAGCTCCAGGGAGCTTAATAAGTATCGATCATATTTCCTGGTCAGACTTTGAAAATGTTTTAGAAGAATTAGGAGAAAAACGACAAGTACGACTAACTTATTACCAGGGCAAATTAGAAATAATGTCTCCCTTAGCTATTCATGAAAGACCCCACAGAATCATTGCTGATATTGTCAAAAAAATACTAGAACATCAAGAGCGAGACTGGGAAGATTTTGGCTCAACTACTTTTAAACGTCGGGAACTAGCAGGAGTAGAACCAGATACTTGTCTGTATATTGATAATGCTGCTCAAGTAAGAGGATGTGTCAACACGGCGATTGGATATGCCGACTTACCGTCGGCATCCCTCGCCGTCAATATGGATTTAGATATTTATCCTCCTCCCGATTTAGCAATAGAATCGGATGTTACTTCTAAAACTATTTTAGATGTCTATGCTGTGATTGGGGTCCCTGAAGTTTGGATTTATAGCAGAGAAAGTTTAACTATTTATCTTTATCGAAACTCAGCTTATCAAGAGTCTTCAACGAGTAATATTTTTCCGAACTTAAATATTATTGAGATGATTCCCAACTTAATCAAAAAAGCTATTGCAGATGGAACAAGTAAAATGCTCAGGGAGTTACCAAAGTTGCTCGAATCATAAACAAGTGCAAATATTCTCTACTCCATCAACGGCAAAACGCTATATCATAGCACTTGTTGCAGCAGGTAGTGGTAAATGCAAAAACAACAAGCATATTTAGTTCTGATTTTAGGGCTAGTCATAGCAGCGATCGCAATTCTAGTAAATCTTCCTCCCCAGAGGGGTTTAGACTTGAGAGGAGGAGCGCAGTTAACGATTCAAGTTAAAACTACAGAGGAAGTAACTCAGATAACCCCTGAAAAACTGGAAGCAGTGAAAAATGTCATCAGCAACCGAGTCAATAAACTAGGAGTCTCGGAAGCTATAGTACAAACTGCGAATAAAGACCGAGTAATTGTGCAATTACCAGGAGTCAGCGATCCTCAAGATGCAGAAAAAGTCTTGGGGGGTACAGCCCAACTAGATTTTAGAACCGAAACAGACGACCCTGAAATTAGAGCCGAATTAGATATTCGTCAGCGAGAAATTTTAGAACTCTTACAAACTCAAACTTCTGAGAATGCTGAGACTGTTGCCGAAGAAATTGCAGCAAAACAAGCCAGAATTGCGGAATTAAGCACGCAACTTTACGAAAAAACGGGTTTAACAGGAAAAAACCTCAAAAGAGCCTATTACGGTGCAGGGGAAATCGGTAATACTTGGGAAGTATATCTCAATTTTAATTCTGAGGGTGCTAAACAATTTGCGGAAATCACCAAAAGCATTGCTGGTACAGGACGCAGTTTAGGGATTTTCTTAGATGATGAATTAATCAGCTCCCCTGGAGTAGATGGTCGATATGCTAACACTGGAATTACTGGGGGTAATGTCGAGATTAGCGGTAATTTCACTCAAGATGAAGCCAGACAACTTTCCCTACAACTCGAAGGTGGAGCTTTACCCCTACCTGTAGAAATTGTGGAAAACCGCACTGTGGGAGCAACTTTAGGACAAGATAGTATTCGTCGCAGTATTTACGCAGGAGTGGCAGGTTTAGCATTGGTTTTAGTTTTTATGGTTGTATATTACCGTTTGCCAGGAATTATTGCGGATATTGCCCTAGTAATTTACGCTTTGCTCACTTTAGCTTGTTATTCCATAGTGGGAGTTACCCTGACTTTACCTGGTATTGCCGGATTTATTCTCAGTATTGGGATGGCAGTAGATGCTAATGTGCTAATCTTTGAACGGACTAGAGAAGAGTTACGCAGTGGTAAAACCTTGTATCGTTCCGTTGAATCTGGTTTTTATCGGGCTTTTTCCAGCATTATCGACAGTAATATCACTACCTTAATTGCTTGTATCTTCCTCTTTGCTCTTGGCTCTGGTTTAGTTAGAGGTTTTGCTTTAACTTTGGGAATTGGGGTATTAGTAAGTATGTTTTCTGCCGTTACTTGTAGTCGGACTTTGATGTTATTTACAGTTTTGAATTTACCCAGCGTCAGGAAAAAACCTGAATTATTTTGTCCCAACCTCAATCAGTCAACAGTAAGCAGTAATCAGTAAGTAGGGGCGGGGCTGCTTTCAGCAGTGCTACGCAACGCGAACCGCCCGTACAAGTAGTAAGTAGCAAGTAACAATTAACAATCAACAAAATGATTAGTATCGTTAAAAAAAGTGGTTTATGGTGGAGTATTTCGGGGTTAGCTATACTGCTGAGTATTGCAGCCATGATTTATTCCTTAGTTACTTTAAATGCGCCAATTCGCCCAGGATTAGACTTTATCGGTGGTACTCGCTTACAAATTGAAAGAGACTGTTCTATTACCCAAAATTGCGATCGCCCGATAGTAGTAGCAGAAGTTAGGTCAATTGTCGAAGCCCAAGGTTTGTCTAATCCCACAATTCAGCTATTGGGTGATGACCAAAATATCTTATCAGTACGTACCAAAAATTTGGATGTGGAACAAAGAACCCAACTCCAAACCGCCCTGAGCGAAAAAATTGGGCAATTTGACCCCAAAACTATTCAGATCGACTCTGTAGGTCCTACTATTGGACAAGAATTATTTGTCTCAGGAATGCTAGCACTAATTGCTACTTTCTTTGGTATTGTGGTTTATCTGAGTGTGCGATTTCAATTTGACTACGCCTTATTTGCGATCGCAGCTTTATTTCATGATGTAGTGATTACGGCAGGAATTTTTGCGATTTTAGGCTTAGTATTGAATCTAGAAATAGACAGTCTTTTCTTAGTTGCATTATTAACCATTATTGGATTTTCCGTTAACGATACAGTAGTTATCTACGACCGCATCAGAGAAACCATTACTAATAATCCTGATAGTTCGATTCAAGAAATTGTGGATCTTGCGGTTAACCAAACTTTAAGTCGTTCTATCAATACCACTCTAACGACTCTGTTACCTTTGATTGGTATTTTTCTTTTTGGGGGACAAACCCTGAAGTTTTTTGCCCTCGCTTTAATTATCGGGTTTACTCTAGGAGCTTATTCTAGTATTTTCATTGCTAGTACCTTGTTAGCTTGGTGGAGAACTCGTCAAGGAGATAACAAGATTAGCTTATCGGATACTTCTCCTGTCGAATAAATCCCCAACTTAAATTATCATGAACTCATCAGACCCTAATTTCTCCCGAAAAGTCAGGAAATTTTATCGACTCACAGTATATTTTCGCTGGATACTTGTGGGTTGTTCCTGGTTAACTTTTGGTATCTATGGAATTTGGGGTTTGCGGTCAGAGATTAGTCTTTGGTTAGACTATTTTACTTGGGCAGCAGTCCGCTATGGTTTAGCTTTTAATATTATCCCTACTATCTGTTTAGTTTTTTGTATAGGTCTGACTATCTCAGTCTTAGTGTGGCACAGTAGAAATATTCTTTGGGGACTACCACCCAAAGAAAAACATAATTTAGAAAGACAAGTAAAGCGTATTTTAGCCAAAGGCGAGCGTCATCCTCTGTATAAGTGGTTAAACTAGATTATTGACAATTTATCTACGCTCCTTGTTCAATAAAATCCATCACTTGTAGATAAGCAGGGTCATCTGGTTTAACCTCTCTTTCTTCAATAGCACTGTCGTCGCGAATTGCTTTTTTGGCATTATCAGCAATAACCACATTAGAAATTAATTCGAGAGCATCCAGGCGATCAATATTGTTTAGTGCATCCGCATATTTTCGACTATGAGTAGGTCGAATTGACTCTTGACAATAATTCGATAATTCCCTGCTTTGTGTCATCACTTCAAAAGCAAAATCTTGTTCGATTTCACTGCCATATAGTGCTTTGTAAAGCAGATTGACCATTGAAGCATCATGGTGTGGAATGGAGTATGTTTCTTCAATTTGAGACCAATATCTTAGAGCTTTGAGTCCTTCTAAAGACCCCTTTTTTAAACCAGCATCTTCACACCATTGTTCAAATTCTTCAATATTAAACGGACAACGACCATGTTCACCCATTCCATGGGCTAGTGCTTGTCCAGCTTGGAAGTTTCTAGTAGGTTTTCCTGTTACTGGAAGCATCATACTACCTCGCACATCTGCTACCATCGCTGTCAATTGTGAAAAGGTGTGATCTCGTACTCTTTCTGTAAAACCACCTTTATCGAGGGTAGCTTCAATTCTGGGTACAGCATAGCCTAATTCGGTTAAAGCTATAGCTTGCTGGTTGTAGAGTTGGTGACGGTCTTTCCGCGACATAGAAACGGTTGCTGCTTGATCGAGACATTGATTAAGCAACAAGGTAAGCAAGGTGGGGAGAATTCCTGGATTGTCCTGATGATATACATATCCAAACCCAGCAAAAATAGATGCCATGTTTTTGGCAGCCTTAATATATTGGGCTTCTACATTATGAATACCAGGAGAAACCTGAAGATTTGGAGAAAGTTTGTTCAGTATATGGGCTCCTATGAGGGCTGTTAAGGCATCGGGATGACAAAAGTTAGCAGTAAAGCTATCTACTGGGTCCCGTAAAGCACCATGACGGTGAAATCCAGAAAAAAAGCCTAAGTTGGTATTTTTTTCGCACAGTACATAAGAATTATTATTGACTTCATCGTGGTTGAAAGAGCCAGCCAGACAAGCGAGTACCACTTTGTTACGTTTTAGTTTCTCCCTTATAACACAAGCTTCAGCGAGGTCTTGTTCTACGTATTTACTGTTCGCGCTCAAAATTACCAGATCGCACTTGGCAATGAGATATTCTAAGTTATTGGGAACTGAATCATCTCCTTCTTTGTGGGTAGCCATCCGATGCATTTTAGTAACGTGCCTCGGATCCATCCCGCCAATTTCCTCTTCGGTAAATCCCCCTAACAATTCTCTACCAGGACGAGGAGCTAGCAATAAAGATTTTGCACTTTTTTGCATAGCTGAATTGTAAGCCAGAGAAGCTGGATAGAGACCAATGCTATAAAATCCGACTTTCGCTTTGTCCAATTGACGAATGCGTTGTTTAATGACCTTTTTATCTAGAGAATCATCAAAGAAACTGTTTCTCATTACTCTGTCTCGTCCTAATAAGTTTGGCTGGGACTTCCACTAGGGAATGTTTGTTAATAGTTTATCAATATGAAAATGAATCAAATTAACCAACGGTCCGTGCCGTCTCCGTCGTTTTACGGCGGAGTAATCTGTGACC
>JASJEK010000071.1 GCA_030064915.1 Xenococcaceae cyanobacterium MO_234.B1 | reverse complement strand
AATTGCTCTGACACACCAAAGGTTCAATTCCTGCGGTTTGCAAGAGTTTCTTTCGTGCCGGAGAAGCAGAAGCTAAAACAAAAGGAATAGACATTCAAACTTAAAAATATATCCTTGTAGAAACGGAAAGTTTCGCCCCTTGAGAAAAGTTATCGAACGGTAAAAGATTTAGCAGCAACAGTAAAAGTATCTTTAACCTGATTCCAACGTTTTTCTGTAGTAGAAAGATTGAAAGTAAATAGTTTACCGCGACTTACTGCAACAGTAGCAATATTATGTCTAGCTGGTTGATCTGGGGTTTCTACTTCGTACTCTAAGAGATAATAAGTTTTATCATTCACTTGACGAGATTCGGCGGTAATAAAATCTGCTTCTCGATTTAACTCAGGATTATTGTTCACTGCTTTAAAGAAACGATAGCCGACATCAGTAGGAGTTCCCAAATCTTCTAAAGTTTTATCTGAAGGAACATCACTAATAATTACACTGAGGTTTTCGCTTCTTTCGATCAAGTCCCGAAATACTACATCTACTCCAGAGGAAGCATTTTTGACATCTACAGCAATCCAACCATTGGGATAGAGAAATTCATAGCCTTGGGCAGGATTAACATAACTTTGTAAACCACTAACTCCAGCAGAGCAACTAGATATGAGAGTAGTAAGGGAAATCAATAATAAACTTATAAATATTCTTAACATGAGTTATTGAGGGTGAAATGATAGTGATAATGCACCATAGCCATAAAATTTTACCTCACTTTGAATAGCCATAAGTTCTAAATAACACGCCGACCTAGAAAAAAAAAGAACCTGTACCGAAAAGTGCAGGTTTTTGATTTAGATTACTAATGCTTAATTATTGATAACTTAACCAGCACTAGAAGCATAAAATGCTACAGTAAGCACACCGCCAACTAACAACGCGCCTAAAACGCCCAAGATTAAATAGTTGCGTTTTTCACTATCACTAGGTGCCTCTGCTGTGTACATTTTAGGCTCATTGGCAAAATTATTGAGTCTTCCACCTTCTTCTGTTGTATATGGCATAATGTTAAACCTCCCTGATGTTTTGTGATAAAAGTTATTTCTTTGTGACCTATCCTACAACAATTCTTAACATTTGCCTAATACTATTTAGAAGTCAACTCTAACTTAATCTTGGTATCATCAGACTTTAGAGCTATATCTTCGTAGGTCAACTTAAGAGATAGTCTTGGATTAATTGCTGCCTTAGCTGATGCGATCACACCTTGACCTTGAGAGCCCACACCGTAACCTAGTTCAAATTGCCAACTATAGCGGTTGCCAGCAACTTTTTTCCCAGAATTAACATTCAAGCCCCAAATCCCTAATTGTGCTTCTGTCTGTTTCAATTCCTGAGTTTGGTGCTTGAAAAAAATCGCACATTGAAAATTGTCCGAATAATCTCCTAAATCGTACTTAATTTCCGACTTACTTTTAAGAGAATTAGTAGCATGAATTAGCTGCAAATGACCAACCCGAGAAGTAATTTGCCATTGTAAATCATTATTGTTGTCTAGTTCAGCTTTTGCCAAAAAAGAGATAAATTCATTCTTAAAGACTATTTTTGCCCCTGTTTTCAAAGTTTCTTGTTGACTGTTTCCTTCTGCCGTAAGAGTAACCCCGGAAGCAAGACCCCAATTGAGGTCAAACTTTTGTTCTTCAGAATTACTGTAAAAATTTACAATAAAGTCTTGGGAAGGTTTGAACTGAAGATGGGAATGGATATCGACTCCCTCTTCTGCTGTTAGAAGGGAAATAGTAGTGCGGAGAGGGAAATTACTTGGTTGATAAGTCAGTTGGCTAAAACCTGAGACAAAATCCTCATAGACAAAACCTAATCCCAAAGTGAAATTGTCGGCTAAACCGTGGTGATAAGCTACACCACCACGAAAATCCTCAAAATCGCCTAATATATCATTTTTGGGTAATAAGTTGCCTGTACCGCCACCAGAAACAGTTAAAGTTGCAGTGCCCTCAGGGACAATGGGCGCAGAGTTTGTATAATTCAGTTGTTTGAGTTTTAATCCTTCCGCTTTGCGCTCGCCCCATTGCTGAATAGTCGTTAATCCCCAATATTTCTGTTTATTGTCACTGTCCCAAAAAGTCTTATGAACCCCCAGAACAAAATCTCCTGTTTCTCCATGATGAATCTGGGATTTTTTGCCTTGGGGTAAAAATTGCTCTCTGACTAAATTGATCCCACTAATATCTTTGCCAAGGTACCAATCATCCAACTCTATAATCTGTTTTAGATAGTCCTTATCTTTAGGTGTAATAGAATAGATCAAATCTTGAACTTCTAGATCGATGCTAGGAGTCAAGAACATTAGATTGTCGTATCTTAAGGCTTTTGCTGATAAGGTTTGGCTCGGTTGGCTTTTTTCCTCAATCGGAGAATTTGCTGAAACCGAAAAATTGGACGACAGACAGTACAACATACTGCCTAATAGCAAATTTGCTACAATGGCTTTCATTGATCTTTAGGGTTGTGTGAGGAGCAACAGAACAGAATTTGGATTGGAAGAAATTGGTTCAAAATCAATAAAACACGCTCTGTATTAACTTAATAAGTCTTGTCTCTCAGTAAATACTCTGATTTGATGACAAGTTTTTGCGGAGTTAGAGTTTTTGAGCTAAAAATACATTTAGACTAACCAAATCCTTCTTCCTTATTTTATTTTGACTGTTTTTCAATCAGCAATAGTAAAAATTCTGTAAATAATTAGTACACTATGTTAACGATTAGATAAAGTTTAGTTGAATCTATGGTCAACTAAGACTTACTTGTAATCTTTAAAGTCCAATTATTAGTAAAAATGCCGATATTTAAACTGATTTCCCCTATTAAAAATTTTATTTCCCTCAAATCCTTAAGTTGCTCCCTTGCTCTGGTTTTGGGTTTGGCTACAGGCGCAACAGCAGAAACTCCTGAGACGATTCCCCAAGAGTTAAAAACTATCATCATGGAGATTGAAACTGCTGCTAATCAAAAAGACTTATCAGGATTAATGGAATATTACAGTCCTGAATTTGCGAACAACGATGGTTTAACCAAAGAATCTTTAGGTGCTGCTCTAACCAAAATCTGGAAAAATTATCCGCAACTCAAATACACTACAACAATTGAATCGTGGGAGCAAGAGGGAGATGAATTGGTAGCCAAAACCGTAACTCGAATTAGGGGTACACAACCTACTAAAGGAAGAGTTATCAGTCTTGAGTCGGTAGTAAGCTCCTCTCAGCACTTTTTAAACGGTAAGCTAATTCGTCAAGAAATATTGTCGGAACAAACCCGACTAACTTCTGGTAAAAACCCTCCTACTGTAGAAGTAATTGCACCTGAAACAGTAAAGATAGGAAAACAGTATAACTTTGATGTTATTGTTTTAGAACCCCTCGAAAATGAAGTCTTATTAGGTGCTGCAATAGAAGAAAGAACAGCCAGCGATCGCTATTTAAACCCCACTACCTTAAAATTAGAACAACTCAGCGCAGGAGGAATCTTTAAAACTACTACAGCTTCTTTGCTTCCTGATAATCAATGGTTATCCGCTATTTTAGTGCGGGGAGATGGTATTACCATGATTACTCAACGAGTTAGAATTCAAGACTAAGAAAAGCTAGGAAATTTTATTGGAAGAATGGGAACTATATAAGCAGTTATTATATTGTTTCCTTCCAATGAATTATGGTTCTTCCGATTTCATTATGCTCAAAAACTAGCGATCGCTTGGAACACTAAGGGAAGAACGGCTCTTGCCAGACTGCCAAATGAATTGAACCAAGCGCCCATTCATCATCACTACTAAAACTATACCAATACAGTAAGCGGTTCCCTTCGGTAGTATCTTGATCAGATAATTGACAGCTGCGACTGTCAGCTCGAGAGGAGCTGTTGGCGTTTTAGGGGAGGTCTCTGTTGATTGGCTCATACAATCAGTATCTCAGATTTCGGTAACTGGCACAGTGCCAGTTACCCCAGCGACCGCGCAGCGCCTGCTGAAAGCAGACCGCGCAGTGCCTGCTGAAAGCAGACCGCACTTCAAAATGGTAAAACACGAGAGTCTTCTTCCTTTTCTTTTTTGTTTAGGTTTATTGTTGTTTGTCAAAAGTTTCACTCAACCGAGTTATTTAATCTGGAGTGCTACAACATTTGGTCTAAGTTTAAATACTTATCAAGCTGCCAGAGTTTTTGTACCATTTTTTTTAATTGCTATTGTTTTTCTTTTTCGAGGACATTTTTGTAGGCACAAAAGAGCAAATAAATAGGTCATAATTTATCAAACGCTACAACCCTTATTCTCTGGTCATTTCTACTGCCTATCATGCCAATTAACGGCGAGAGAATGTCAATTAACTGTAAAACTGTTCACTGTTTTTAGTCTTAGTTTAACGATCGCCTATTTCTTCTAAATTACTACCCCCAAAAATTGCTTCATTATGGGTATAGTATTTGAATTCGAGAAGATTATAAAATGGGTCTTCTAAGAAAAATGTCCAATGTTCAGTTAATTGTTGAGGAAAGCGTTGTTTAGGTTCTTGATAAAATTTAAGTCCCTTTTCTTTGGCTCTAGTAACTAATTTTTCCCAGTCTTCTTTAGTGGGTAATACCAACCCAAAATGGCGCGGATAAATACCTTTTTGAGGAGTTAACGGTTCTTGGGTTACATGAGCTACTACTTGATGACCATAGAAGTTTAGAATCACTGCGCGATCATTTTCTCGTCCTACTGTACAACCTAAACCCTCACTATAAAAATGTTTAGCTTGAGTCACATCATTGATGGGAATAGCAAGATGAAAAATTACTGAGTTATTCATGGCGATCGCAATATCTCTTTAATTTTGCCCAATTACTTATCTGGTATTTTACGATCTTTCTCTAAAATGCAATCAGTGGAAAGTATTTGATATCTCTGATCACGAAAAACATTACACTTATCTTGATAAGCAATTAAAGCTGGCATAGTTTGTGTTTGCAAATCTTCCAATGCTTTTTGGGATTCTGGTTGATGTTGTAATATCCAGTGATTTTCCGCAATATAACTAGGATTAAAGCTGGTTTTTTCGATTAACCAAAGGGTAATGTCATACCGACGAATGAAATTTTTGACTACTTCTGGATCACTGCTATACTGTGCCTTGATTAAATCTCTTACTCTCTGACGATAAGGCTCATAGTAACCCATATGATGAGGAATTGCGTATTCTGGACTTACTAAAATGGAACGATGGGTAAAAGTAGGTAGATTATCTGCTTCCTTAGTCAAGGATGCAATAAGACTATTTTTCGGTTGCTGTTGTAAAAATCTATATAAAGCCTCTGCCTTACCTTCGTGATACTTATTAGAAGGGAAGCTATCAACAAAATTAGGATAAGCGGCGATCGCAATAATCATAATTCCCATCAAAACTATATTTAAAAGTTTTTTGCGGAAATATCTCGAAAATATTGGTTTTTGTAATGCTTGTAAAATTGCAGTTAACACTAGACCCGCTGCAATCGCAATAACAATAGGAAAACTCTGCCCTGTGTAACTACTGGGAAGATGTAACTCAAACAATACAGTATGAGCCATGAAAAACAGGACTACTGATACAACCATCAGTTGGGGTAAGATAACAACCTGCTTTGTAATTTGTTTAACTAAAGGAAATTTTTGGGGAAACCTCATAATCAAAGGTAGGAAAAAGCCAAAAATCACAGTAACAGGAGTATAAAGCGATCGCGGTAAAAGCTCACTTCTTCCTCCATCAAAGAGATAATCCCCAAAAGTACTTTTAAAAAACTTCCCTCCTCCTCCAGGTTGAAATTCTGATAATTCTAAAGCTTCTGCACGAGTTATCTTAGGAGCATATTCTGAGATATGAAGAGCGTAGGGAAGCATCACACTAAAAGCTACTCCCAACCCCACAAAGCAAAAGAAATAGTCATCAGTATTCTGGGATAAGTGAGGAGTAATTCCGCGCCATCTAATCAGTTGCATTAACAACATCCCTGAAGCCAGAAAAACGCAATGAGGATAAAATATCCCTAATAAAGCAATGGTTACAGCACAAGGCAATAGAGAACGCTTGCTGAGATAGTAGAGAAAAGCTAGAAAGAGAGGATAAACAAAAGCTCTAGGTGTGGCAGAAATAATATCATCCTTCATCCACAGGATTTGACCTAACAACACAGTGGTAATAAAGCAACCAGAAGGGATAGGAAAGATTTGTTTAGTCAGAAAAAAACCATAGCAACTGGCAACTAAACCTAATATCGGGGGCAAAAATTTGTGAAAAACTAAAGGATTGATTCCTAACTCTGCACCCAGACGATAGACAGTCCTGTAGCCTACTGGTGCAACGTATTGGAAATAGTCAGCAATCAAATCATTGGGAAATAAGTCGGGATCGAGATACCGCATCATCCAAAATAGGTGCTGTCTCGCATCATCTTGTACAAGCCACTGACCATCAAAAGCTTCTCTGAGTGCCATTAGACCATAGCTAAGGGAAAAAGCTATAGTCAGAAGATACCAAAATTGCCATCGGCGATCGCTTTTTGGAGCAGGGTCAAAGGTAAAATATTTTCTTAAAGAAGGGAGTGTCATATAAAAAGGTAAAATATTTTCTTAAAGAAGGAGTGTCATACAAAAGGAACGAAAACTACTGACAATCCTGTATTATTGTTGTTGTAAATTTGATTAAGTTATTAGGGTTAATATACAATAAGTAAAAACCCTGATATATCAAGCTTTTATCAAGTTTTTATGTCAAAATTGTGTCTGGCGACGGAAACCGCACCCCTGCATGATCCCCTGTCTGCCTAATTTATTTCGGGACACAGCCTTCTCTAACAATTAATCCGCGCTGGTTTTGGCTTTCTTTCCTGATAAAATCACTAGCTATCTTGCAAAAGTAACCTTTTTATCAAAATTCCTTACTGGCTACTGTAGCGACTTAGCATGCTATGTCCCTACCAAGATTTATCGGAATGGGTGCAATAGGTTTATTCTTTGAGTCTGTACCCTAATGTTCCTTGGTAGATTGTAATTTACAATTACAAAAAAGAAAGCTATGATGGTAAATCGTGAGTTTTTAAATCAGCCATGAATGCGGAAGCAATTATACGTTCAATAGAGGCAAAGCACCTCAAATCTGACTTGCCTGAGATTCATGTGGGTGACAGCATAGAAGTAGGAGTCAGAATTAAAGAAGGCAATAAAGAAAGGGTTCAACCTTACAGAGGCACAGTTATTGCCAAACGTAATGGTGGTATTAGTGAAACTATTACTGTGCGTCGTATTTTCCAAGGCGTTGGAGTAGAAAGAGTATTTTTAGTACACTCTCCCATCGTGGCTCATATAAAAATTGAGCGTCGTGGTAGGGTACGTCGTGCTAAACTATACTATCTTCGCGATCGCGTTGGAAAAGCAACTCGGATCAAACAACGTTTTGATCGTTCTCTCTAAAAAAACCGTTAGAGTTATTTCAAACTCCTAACAAAAAGTTACCAAGATGGGGTATGATTGGGGTTAACGGAGCTTAACAATTCCACTGGGAATGCTCAGAATGCGTCCTTAGTTCAGTTGGTAGAACGTCGGTCTCCAAAACCGGATGTCGAGGGTTCGAGTCCTTCAGGGCGCGTCAACCTTAAAAAATACCAAATCAAAAAATGCCAAATCTAAGATCCATTAAATCCAGAAGGTGCAAGCAATAGCATGATTGATCTGCTTTTGGTGCAGAACTAATACAAAAACTCCTATACTAATTAACAGGCTTTACTGAAATATTAGAGCTTAAATATATTTTTTATAGCTAACAAAAGAAAGTAAAACTAATAACCTTATATCTAGGTTATTCCCGTTGTAAACACTGGGGAGGTAAGAAACCTTGGCAAAAAATAATGCAGTTAAAAAAGAAAGTGCAGAACTAGGTAGTGCCAACGACAGCACTAATAGAGCTAATTTTTTGGGAGAAACCAAGGAAGAGTTAGCTAAAGTTATTTGGCCTTCTCGTCAACAGCTAATAAGTGAGTCTGCTGCGGTAATTTTAATGGTCATTTTAGTTGCTACTGTCATTTACTTAGTGGATAACTTTTTTGCTTGGGGATCAGGCAAGGTGTTCTAATGGATATTAAAACTGACTTACCAGAGGATAATCAAAAAAAATCAATTCCCAAAGGAAAGCCTCGCTGGTACGCGGTACAGGTAGCTTCTGGCTGTGAAAAACGAGTCAAAACTAATCTAGAACAGCGTGTTCACACTCTAGATGTGGCTGATAGGGTGCTGCGAGTGCAAATTCCTCAAAGCCCTACAGTCAAAGTCCGTAAGGATGGTTCTCGTCAACATGGTCAGGAAAAAGTCTTCCCCGGCTACGTGCTAGTTCAGATGATTATGGACGACGAAGCTTGGCAAGTGGTTAAAAATACTCCCAATGTGATCAACTTTGTAGGAGCAGAACAAAAACGGAGCTATGGAAGAGGTCGAGGTCATGTTAAACCTCTTCCTCTTTCCCCAGGTGAAGTAGAACGAATCTTCAAACAAGCAGAAGGACAAGAGGCAGTACTAGAAGTCGATATGGCAATAGGAGACAAAATTATGGTTCTGTCTGGGCCATTTAAAGACTTTGAAGGGGAAGTTATCGAGGTCAGTCCAGAAAGAAGCAAGCTCAAAGCCTTATTATCTATTTTTGGACGAGATACTCCAGTAGAACTGGAATTCAACCAAATTGAGAAACAAAACTAATTACAAAGATGCCCAGAAAAGTTGTAGCACTCATTAAATTGGCTTTACCCGCAGGGAAAGCTAACCCAGCACCTCCTGTTGGACCTGCTTTAGGTCAACATGGTGTCAATATCATGGCGTTCTGTAAAGAATACAACGCGAAAACAGCAGATAAAGCCGGATTTATTATTCCTGTAGAGATATCTGTATTTGAAGATAGAAGTTTTACTTTTATCCTCAAAACACCTCCTGCATCAGTTTTGATTAAAAAAGCAGCAGGTATTGAGAAAGGAGCTAGTGAACCCAATAAACAAAAAGTTGGGACTATTACCAAGGCTCAACTCAAAGAAATCGCAGAAACCAAAATGCCTGATATCAACGCTAATGATATCGAAGCAGCAATGAAAATCATTGCTGGTACGGCAAAAAATATGGGTGTTGCCATCGCAGACTAAAAAATACCCAATTAAGGCCAATAATATTGAGAACCTAAAATTTAGATCAGGGGAGAAGTTGTAACTTCGTTAATTACCCAAGGAGACATAAATGCCCAAAAAACTATCTCGCAGAATGAGAGAGGCGTCAGCTAAAGTTGAAGAAAGAGCTTACGAACCTCTAGAAGCAATTAATTTACTTAAAGAAACTGCCACTGCCAAATTTGACGAAACGGCAGAGGCTCATATCAGATTAGGAATTGACCCCAAATATACCGACCAGCAGTTGAGAACTACAGTAAGCCTTCCCAAAGGAACTGGTCAGACAGTAAGGGTAGCAGTAATTGCCCGTGGGGAAAAAGTCAAAGAAGCAGAAGAAGCAGGAGCCGATATCTTTGGTTCAGAAGAACTGATCGAAGATATCCAAAAAGGGATGATGGACTTTGATATCCTAATTGCGACTCCTGACATGATGCCGAAAGTAGCCCGCTTAGGTAGGATATTAGGTCCGAAAGGTTTAATGCCTTCTCCTAAAGGTGGTACTGTTACTACAGATTTACCTACAGCGATCGCAGACTTTAAAGGTGGTAAACTAGAGTTTCGGGCAGATAGAACTGGTATTGTTCACGTCAAATTCGGCAAAGCTTCTTTTGGTGCGGAAGACCTCTTGACAAATCTCAAAGCTTTACAGGAAACTGTAGATCGTAATCGTCCCTCTGGTGCTAAAGGTCGTTATTGGCGCAGTGTTTTTGTTTCTGCTTCTATGGGGCCTGCGATCGAAGTGGACATAAGTGCCTTAAGAGATTTAAAATTAACCGAGGCAGAATAGGGGGTATCAGTTATTAGTTATTAGTTATTAGTTATCAGCTAACAGCTAACAGCTTTAAACATCCTCGACTCTACAACTAAATATTTTGCAGCGACTAATACCGAAGACAGCAGGTGCTAGATTAGCTTAATTCCCTGCCGAGGTTAGTGTCTGATTAAATTTAAAACTTTCTCATCCTGCGATACGAAATAGAGGATTAGAAAGATTAACTAGACATGACCTCTGGCAAATAGCTAGAGGTCTTATTTTTATGGTCGGAAATATTCCCACCAAATTAAGGAGGTGACAACCGAATGGGGAGAACCCGTGAAAACAAAGCAGAAATTATTGAGGGACTCAAGCAAGACTTGAGTGAAGCTCAATTAGCTTTTGTCGTCGATTATAGAGGGTTATCAGTATCAGAAATCACCGATCTGCGAAATCGTCTGCGTCCTATTGGCGGTAGCTGCAAAGTTACCAAAAATACTCTGATGCGGATTGCTGTTGAAGGTGACGAAAACTGGCAACCAATGCAGGAATTCCTCAAAGATACCTCTGCTTTTCTCTTGGTAGGAGAAGAAGTAGGTGCTGCTGTTAAAGCTTATAAGGAATTCCAAAAAGCCACCAAAAAAACCGAACTTCGGGGTGGTGTAATGGAAGGTCGTGCTTTGACCAAACAAGAAGTTGAAGCATTGGGCGACTTACCATCCAAAGAACAGCTATACGCTCAAATCGCTGGTGCAATCAACGGTTTGGCGACCAAAATTGCTATCGGAGTCAAGGAAGTTCCTGCATCTTTGGCAAGAGGTATCAAAGCCATATCCGAAAAAGAAGACCAAGCTGCTGCATAAGGCTGGTTATTGGTTAATTATTTACTTACTAAGGAGTCAAAACAAATGTCTGCTGTAGATGAAATTCTCGAAAAGCTAAAAACCTTAACTCTTTTAGAAGCTGCTGAGTTAGTGAAAGGAATTGAAGATACTTTTGGTGTTAGTGCCGCTGCTTCTGCTGGAGTAGTTATGGCTGCCCCCGGTGCTGGTGGTGGTGCTGCTGCTGAGGAAGAAGAAAAAACTGAATTCGACGTTATTTTAGAAGAAGTACCCAAAGATAAGAAAATTGCGATTCTTAAAGTGGTACGTTCCATCACTGGTTTGGGTCTAAAAGAAGCTAAAGAAATGGTAGAAGGTACTCCGAAAGCTATCAAAGAAGGTGTACCCAAAGACGATGCGGAAGATACCAAGAAAAAACTGGAAGAAGCTGGTGCTAAGGTAGCTGTCAAGTAGTTTCTGGTTTTAGTTTTTGTAGAGGGAGACGGGACTCATAAGGGTAGGTTTTTTAAAAAGGGGCGAGTAAGCACTTTAATTGCGTATAAAATTTTCTAGATAATGTAGTTAAATATACAAGAAGTGACTCAAAAATTCGACCCATCGACCTGTCTGGAGCGTCTGTAGGGTCAGACAAAATCATTAAATGTAAAAAACCTATCCTTGTAATACCAAATCCTTTTACCAAAACCCCCCATAAACATTTGTGGTAGAGACGTAGCATGCTACGTCTCTACAGGGTTTAACGGTTTTTTATATTTTTATATAGGTATGATATGTAATTCGGATTTAGTATTAGACATGGATTAGCTTATTTATCACTCTCGTTAGATCTTCTCTTACTCTTAAGAAACACATTGTAAAAGACTTACCCAGTAAAAGTTTGAGTTTTATACGCTCCTTCCCACTCTACATGATAATGTCAGTGTGCGATAGTTCACCCTCTAGTAACTAACGAATGACTTTAAAAGCTGTTTTATTAGACTTTAACGGTGTAATTATTAACGATGAGTCAATTCACCAAGAATTGATTTCAGATATATTGATTGGTGAGAATTTGCGTCCTGATGAGTCTGAGTTTCAAACTTTGTGTCTGGGGAGGAGCGATCGCGCTTGCTTAAGAGATATTTTAGGGCAACGGGGTAGAGTAGTTTCTGACAAGTATCTTGACAACCTAATTCAGAAAAAAACTCAAGCCTATCAACAAAAACTAGAAAATTTAGATAATCTTCCTATTTATCCAGGGATCGAAGAATTCTTAACTCAATTGCAACAACAAGGAATTGCGATCGCATTAGTCACAGGAGCATTACGTAGGGAAGTAGATTTAGTCTTACACAAGTCTGGTATTGCACAATATTTCTCTGTAATTGTGGGAGGAGATGATATTACTCAGAGTAAACCCGAACCAGAAGGCTATCTTTTGGCTGTTTCCCAACTCAACTTACAACCCTCGGAATGCTTGGCGATAGAGGATAGTTATCCAGGGATCGAAGCTGCTAAAAAAGCTGGTATTCCCGTAGTGGGAATTGCTAATACTTATCCCCTTCATATGTTACAAAGACGAGCTAACTGGACTATAGACTATCTAGCTGAATTGGAGTTAGATAGACTCTTGTAATTGGTAAAACTTGTACTGCAAAAATTTCTTGTGCTGCATCTTCAAAACGCCAAAACGCGATCGCGCAATTACTTTTCCTGTTTAATAAGTAAATACCACTAAAGAAATTCCTAATTGCTTAAGTATCTGAGGAAAATTGGTAGTTTGAACACTCTTCATCGGTTCATTATTCTGGGTGTTAGCTGGTATCATTACGGGTTAAAACTCTGAAATTAATCATAAATTCACATAATAACCCTAAAACTTTATACTATCTAGTTTTTACTAAGGTAAATTAAGTAATATCACAGTTTATTCCCTAAACTAATTAATAAATAAATCAGTAAAAATACAAGAACAGAGTTATGAAAACTATTGATATCATTCAGCATAGTAATTGTGTAGGTTGGGAAAACCCCAGTATATATAACCACCGTCAACCTACTATTAAAGTGTTAGTAGTTGACACTCAACAAATAGTTCCCACCACACTACAAGTTGACCTAGAATCAGAATCTGATATTGAAATAGTTGCTGTAGCGAATAACGGAGTTTCCGCTTTAGAGAAAATTGAGGAACTTCAACCTGATTTAGTAATGATTGATCTCGATCTACCAGATGTTAATGGCATTACCTTGATTGAAATTATTAAACAACGCTATCCCCAAACTAAAACTTTAATACTGAGTAATCATCAAGAACAAAAGTATATTACTCGAGCGATTATTGCAGGAGCCAAAGGATATTTGTTAAAAAGTACTTTAGGCAAAAATATAATTAGAGCTATACGTATTATCAATCAAGGATATTTTCAATTGAGTTTAGGTTATTAGATTTAATTAAAATTTGCTACTTGCTACTTCACTTAGAAGATATCTCTCAATCAAAATAATAGCTACGATATCATCTATGGGGCGAGGTGGGATTCTGATTCCCTGGGGGAGTAGTCGAGTAAAACCTCTGGGTGGATACATTTGCCAATAGCGATCGCGAGCTTCTAAAGTACTATTATGTTCATTAATCATCTCGATTGAGAAATTGGGAAAACGAGACTGCAATTGATCGCGCCAACTTTTTGCGGTAGTAAGATTTCCCATCACAATCACTTCTAAGGGATACTGCTGAGATAGTGATTCAATGGTTGCGATCGCATCTGTTGCAGACACCACCTGATGGTTGTGAATTTCCCCGTTAGAATTCATTACCGCAATACCGCATTTATCTCTTCCAGGATCAAAACCTAATATCATTGAACATTTATTCTTGAACATTTATCACTCTGGAAACCAAAAATTATTGATAACTGATAACTGATAACTGATTACTGATTACTGTTTTAAGTTCTAAAAACAACTCTGCCATCTTTAAATACTACTAAATTTAGCTTTAATGGTCCCGCCGTATAAGTAGTTTCTGCCACAACGACTTTAATTTCATCCAGGGATTCTTCCGAATTCACAATATTTTCAATGAAATTGATTAAGGTGGTGATTTGTCCATCTCCAATTTGTAGATCCCCGATGATTCCCGCTCTTTGGGCGCGAAATTTAGAAGCAGCTAAGAGCCAATCCAATCTTTCTTGGATATCTTCATTATTCATTTGTTGAGAATCAATGGAAACTGTGGCAATTTCCTCTCCTGCTTGAAAAATTTGTCTATTTAAAGTTAGATCAGCAAATACCCTAACTTCCTTCTCTCCTTGAACATAATTACCAGCAGATAAGATACGCAATACATAATCTCGACCATCTTGGATTTCTTTTGCCAACTGTTTTACTTGGGCTGTGGTAATTCTCACTACTCGCTGTGGCTCGGATGGATTATCTTCTAGTAATAAAATCGCTTTTATCGCATTAAGGTTAGCTTGGGCTAAAAGACGGTCAATAGCCGGAATAGCAGCTTTGGGATCAATGATTCTGATGGTAGCAGAAGCTAAAACTTCCCCTTTAAAAATGGCAATTTTCCGTTCTCGAAGTTCTTGATAAGTTTGGTAATACTGCTCTAGAATTTTTACTTCTCGTTCTAAAAATTGTAATTGTGCTGTTAGATTTTGTAATTGGCTTTTTCTAGCTTGTAAATCTTGGTCTTTAATGGTGATCGCTTTATCTAAATTAAAAATGCGTTCATCTCTTTGAGTGATTTGTTCTTGTAGTATCTGTTGTTGTTGATTCAATTCTTGGAGGCGAGTTTCGGTTTTTTTGATAATTTGGTCTTGAGTCGTAATTTTTTGTTCTCTTTGTTGCAGTTGAACTTGTAGTTGTTCACTTTGGGCTTTCAGATTCTCTAGCTGTTCTAGTTGCTTGGTTCGTTCTGCAAGAATCGTATTTAACTCAGAGCGTAATTGGTTGGCTTGTTGAGAAGTCTCAGCTAGTCTGGTTTTAGATTCCTGAAAATCTCGCTCAATAACTTCTAACTGTTGTTTTGCCTCAACCTGTTGTCGTTTTACAGTTGCTAATTGAGTTTCGACTTCTTGCTTTTGTTGATTAGCTTGATTTAGTTCGGCTTTGACGTATCTGAGATCGCGGAGAATTTCATCTAAGTTAAAAACTCCATCTCTTAAAGATTCGCTTAAGGCAAATAAAATTCCTAGAGTAGAAGCAGAAATTAAAGTTCCTGTAATTATTGTAAAAATTGTGGCAGTCTGACGGGGACGAAGGTTAAATAACCTTAATCTAGCTTTCCCGACTTTTGTTCCTAAGTGATCGCCTAATGCTGCAATTAAACCTCCCAATACTAAGATGGCTGCAATCAAAATGTATGCACTGGTCATGGGAACTATAAATTCCGAATTCTCAATTCTGAATTATCCGATACAGTTGGCATTTCCCAATATTTAAGTAAACTGTTGACTGAGAACAACGGGGTTGTGTACCGTAATTTTCTTTTTATGAATTGAGACCATTTCCTTATCTCTCAAGTCTCCTAACAAGCGAGTCACCGTGACACGGGTTGAACCAATGGCTTCTGCGATCGCCTGATGAGAAAGTTTCAGATCAATTCTAATTCCTTCTTTGGTGGGAAGTCCAAAGTCTCGACACAGGATCAAGAGAAAGCTAACTAAACGGGAACCCATATCCCGATGTGCTAGAGTTTCAATCATCATTTCCGTCTGGAGAATACGGGATGATAAACCCCGTAGCATCAACATCGACAGTTCTGGATTTTCTTTGAGGGATTGTTCTACCTGTTCAATGGGAGCAGATAGCAATTCTACAGGGGTAAAAGCCACTGCATGGTAGAAGCGATCGCTCTTCTGTCCGGTAATTAGGGACAATACCCCAAAGACACTATTCTCTCGCAGCAAGGCAACTGTAATTTCTTCTCCTGCTTCATAAACTCTCGATAACTTAACAGCACCTTTGACCAAGAAATAAACTCGCTCTGCTGGATCGCCAGGAAAAAAGATCGTTTTTCCCCGTTCAAAGGTTTCGACAATGGGAGGGAAAGAACTACGGTTAATTTTGCGAAATACGGATGCTAAGGGTAGATTTTCAGTTACTGATAGTTCCATAGAACTTACCATCATTTATTAGGGGTACTATTTAATTGTTTAATATTAAACCTTTAACGACTATTTGCCGATTTTCTATTTTCAAAATACGAGTCTTGTAACCAAAAGTCCAGGCAGTTGTACTATAGATAGTTGCCACACAAATAGTAAAGAGCCATTATGTTAGACCTGACTGGAAAAAACGCTTTTGTAACTGGAATTGCCAATAATCGCTCCATTGCTTGGGGGATCGCTCAACAACTCCATAAAGCAGGGGCAAATATCGGTGTGAGTTATTTACCAGATGAAAAAGGACGTTTTGAGAAAAAAGTCACACAATTAGTAGAGCCTCTCAATCCTAATCTGATCTTACCGTGTAATGTTCAAGATGATGCATTAGTGGAGGGAATGTTTAAGGCGATCGCCGATCAATGGGGTAAATTAGATATCTTGGTTCACTGTTTAGCTTTTGCGGATAAAGAATATCTCGCAGGAGACTATAGCAGTGTTCCTCGGGAAGCTTTCCTAAAATGTTTGGATATTAGTGCCTACTCTCTAACTCATTTTGCCCATTTAGCAAAACCCCTGATGCAGGAAGGTGGTAGTATCTTAACTCTTTCCTACCTGGGCGGAGTGAAAGTAATGCCCAACTACAATGTGATGGGGGTAGCTAAATCCGCCTTAGAAATGAGTGTGCGTTATCTAGCTTCGGAATTAGGTTCGGAAAATATTCGGGTTAATGGAATTTCCGCAGGACCGATTAGAACTTTAGCTTCTTCTGCTGTGGGAGGAATTCTCGATATGATTAAACACATGGAGGAAACTGCACCTCTAAGACGCACCGTAACTCAAGAAGAAGTTGGTAACACCGCAGCCTTTTTAGCTAGCGATCTTGCTAGTGGGATTACGGGACAAATTATTTACGTGGATGCTGGTTACGAAATAATGGGAATGTAGTTTTATATTAATTTTGCATAACTACTTATTTATTCAGCGATGCCAACAACAGAACACAAAACACCAAACTTTGCCAAATCCCAACCAGCTATTTTATCCCGTACTGCATCTGTGAGAAGAACGACTAAAGAAACTGATGTTGAGGTGACAGTAAACCTAGATGGTCAGGGAAAATGTCATGCGGATACGGGTATTCCTTTTCTCGATCATATGCTCAATCAAATATCTTCTCATGGGTTACTTGACCTAGATGTGAGAGCCACAGGAGATGTTGAAATTGACGATCACCATACTAATGAAGATGTAGGTATTACTTTGGGTCAGGCTTTAGCTCAAGCTCTTGGCGATCGCAAAGGGATTGTTCGCTTTGGTCACTTTGTTGCACCTCTAGATGAGTCCCTAATTCAAGTAGCTTTAGATTTTTCAGGGCGACCCCATCTTAGTTATGGTTTAGATATTCCGACTCAAAGAGTAGGAACTTATGATACTCAATTAGTCAGGGAGTTTTTTGTAGCTATAGTTAATCACTCCCAGATGACTCTCCATATTCGTCAGCTAGATGGCATTAATTCCCATCATATTATCGAAGCAACTTTTAAAGCTTTTGCTCGTGCCATGAGAATGGCATTAGAAATCGATCCCCGTCGTGCTAATACCATTCCTAGTTCCAAAGGCGTTTTGTAAAGTAGCAAGTAGCAAGTAAATATCTAATGAACTAAATTATGTCTGTAGCAATTTCTAGTCAGTCAGTTCAAGTTTTAAATGGTGATTTGGCAATAGATGCCCATTTAGCCACACCACAAGCATCGGGTAAGTTTCCTGCTGTGATTGTAATTCAAGAAATATTTGGGGTTAACGAGCATATTCGCGATATTACCAAGAGAATAGCCCAACAAGGTTATGTGGCTATTGCTCCTGCTATCTATCAGCGCCAAGCTCCAGGATTTACTGTCGGATATACCCCCGAAGAGATAGAGCTTGGGAGAGAATACAAAAATCAAACCCAAGCTGATGAATTGCTTAGTGATATTCAAGCTACCATTAAGTATCTCTATCAGTTACCTCAAGTAAAAACTACGGGAGTGGGAACAGTGGGCTTTTGTTTTGGCGGTCATGTAACCTATTTAGCTGCACCTCTAGAGGAGATTAAAGCTACTGCTTCTTTTTATGGTGCACAAATTGTCAATTGGTGTCCTGGTAATGGTGAGCCAACCATCACTCGTACTAAAGATATTAAGGGTACAATCTATTGTTTCTTTGGGACTGCCGATCCCTTGATTCCCAATGAACAAGTTGCTCAAATTGAAGCAGAATTACAAAAACATCATATCTCTCACAAGGTATTTCGCTATGAAGGTGCAGACCACGGCTTTATATGCGATCGCCGAAATAGCTACAATCCAGAAGCAGCCCAAGATGCTTGGAATAAAATGCTAGACTTGTTTAGCTCCAAGTTATGACCCCCAAATAGTTGATAACTGGTAACGTTTTACTAATCACTTAACAACATGAATTCTGATCCAACTTCTTCTGCCAATGCTCAATCTTTCTCTATGGACGACTTTGCCAAAGCCTTAGAAAAATATGATTACGAATTTTCTAGGGGACAAATCATTAAAGGCACAGTGGTTCAACATGATTCTGAAGGAGCATACGTCGATATTGGTGGTAAATCCCCAGCATTTCTCCCGACAAGAGAAGCAGCTTTAGAAATAATAGATGATTTAGCACAAGTTGTCCCTCTTAATGAAGAATTTGAGTTTCTTATTATTAGAGAACAAAATGCGGAGGGACAAGTTACCCTTTCTTTGCGTCAGCTACAAATTAAAGCAGCATGGGATAAACTGGCAGAAATCGCTGACAGTGGTAAATCTACTCAGATACGAGTTACAGGGGTCAACAAAGGAGGAGTTACGGGAGAAGTTGAAGGATTACGGGGCTTTATTCCGCGATCGCACCTGCAACAAAGAGATAATTTAGACTCTTTAATCGGACAGTTATTAACTGTTACTTTCCTAGAAGTTAATCCAGAACAGCGCAAATTAGTTTTATCCCAACGGGAAGCAATGCGTGCTGCTGCTCTGACGAGAATCGAAGAAGGGGCATTAGTCACTGGTACAGTTGTTAATATGAAACCTTATGGAGTTTTTGTTGATATCGATGGAGTTACAGGTTTACTCCATATCAAAGAAGTCAGTGGCACTCATATAGATTCTCTGAATAGGATTTTTCAAGTAGGGCAAGAGATTAAAGTCGTAATTGCTCAAGTTGATGAATATAATAATCGCCTCTCTCTATCCACTAAAGTTTTGGAAGAGTATCCAGGGGAATTGTTAGAAAAATTCGACCAAGTAATGGCAACAGCAGACGAGAGACTCGAAAAAGCTAAAGCTGAGAAAGTTGATAGTTAATGGTCGATTTTGTTTCAGTTTAGGTTAAATAAATAAACTATATCTGCGCCAAATGCGATACATCCAACTGATGACAATAATTATTTGGCGTATTTGTTGTATCTGCAATTGTAATAATTGATAGCGTTGCCGAAACTGATAAATATTTTCTTGTTTCTGCTTAATAATACTAGGAGCATTACTGAGTACGTAATTCAAGTATATTTCACAATTAGTAATAATTGCTGTGATTAAAGCTATTATCTTTCGTAGTTGCCAGACCCTAAATGCTAGGTAAATGTTAAACATCGCAACCAACAAATTTACAGTAACCACAAAAAAGATCATATTTTTCCGTTCTGGATAGAATTCTGGTGCTGTTGACCTACTCTTTTTAACAAAAGTATATGAAACTGTTAGTACTCAGTAATGGTCATGGAGAGGATGTAATTGCAGTTAGTATTATAAAACAATTACAACTAGTTACTGATAATTGGGAAATTTGGGCTTTACCTATAGTAGGAAAAGGCTATGCCTATACTAAACTCCAGATCCCCATTATCGGCAAAGTAGAACAAATGCCCTCAGGTGGTTTTGTTTATATGTCCAAAGAACATCTGTGGCAAGATATCCAAGGAGGCTTAATTAATCTAACTTTAGAACAAATCCAAACAGTAAGACAATGGGGCAAAGAAGGGGGTTCAATTTTAGCTGTAGGAGATATTGTACCCTTATTGTTTGCTTGGCTCAGTGGTAGTTATTATGCTTTTGTGGGTACTGCTAAATCGGAGTATTACTTGCGAGATATTACAGGAAAGTGGCTACCTCAAACTTCTTGGTTAGAGAGAAAATTGGGTTCAGTATATCTCCCTTGGGAAAGATGGCTCATGAATCGCGATCGCACTTTAGCAGTTTATCCTAGAGACATCTTAACAACGGAAATATTACAACAACACGGCATTAAAGCCTACAATTTAGGCAATCCTATGATGGATGATCTGGGGGAAGTGGCAATCTCAACAGAAACCAAACCACCCAATCATCTATACCTACTTTTACTTCCAGGTTCAAGGATGCCAGAAGCTCTGAGAAATTGGCAAACTATTCTTACTGCCGTCTCAGAAGTGAGGGCTGTATTATCAGAATACCAGCTAGTCTTGCTAGCTGCGATCGCACCTGGATTAGAAATTAAACCATTTCAAGAATACTTACTAGCTCAAGGTTGGAATGTAGCTTCTCCTGAAACTATAAATATTAATAATCACATAAATATTAATGATCACATAAATATTAATGAGCACAACAAATTAGTATTAAAACAACATAATGCTACTTTATGCTTAACTCAAAATGCTTATAGTGAATGCTTGCAAAAGTCAGATGTTGCGATCGCCATGACTGGAACAGGAACAGAACAATTTGTGGGCTTAGGAAAACCTGCCTTTATTATCCCAGGGGAAGGGCCTCAATTTACCTATAACTTTGCTGAAGCTCAAAACCGTCTGTTAGGCTGTTCTGTAACCCTAGTAGAAACACCACAACAAGTAGGAGAAGCCATTGAATCTTGGCTCAATAATCCTCAACAATGGCAAGAAACTAGACACAACGGGACAACAAGAATGGGAAATCCTGGTGCTGCCCAAAAAATTGCTTTACATCTCACAGATATTGTAAAGTCTGTCTGTTTTTAATGTAAAAATAAGCTTTTTCTCCCTTGTCTCCTTGTCTTCCTTGTCTGCCTTGTTTACATTTCAGACTCAAATCTAACAATCATACCCTGAAAGTCTGACTTTCCCGACTCTTCCAAGACATTCTTCTAAAGCATCTAACAATTCCCGATCCACAAAAGGCTTTGTCAGATAGCGAGTAGCACCTAGATTTTGTGCTATTTGCCGATATTTGTTACTAATGCGAGAAGTTAGCATGATTACAGGTAAAGAAGTACCTCGTAATTGGCGAGTTCGACTGAGAAATTCTAAACCATTCATTCTCGGCATTTCAATATCAGAAATTACGGCTTGAATATACTCTTCTCGTTTGAGTTTTTCAACGCCTTCGATCCCATCTCGACATTGAATTACTCGATATCCTGCTTTGCGTAGAGTAGTAGAAAGAGTTTGTCGAATTGTAAGAGAGTCATCAACAACTAGTATTGTGGGGAGAGTGGGAAGATTTAAAGCAGGAGGAAGAAAAATATTACCTTCTGAAAATTGTAGCCATTTATCTACTACAGCTACAGAATTTAGTACAGGTATTAAACGACCATCTCCTAAAAGAGTGCAACCAATTAAACTAGCAGGAGGAGCGATCGCCTGCTCAAAGGGTTTAATTACTAAGTCTTGTTCCATTAAAATTTGTTCAATTCTCAGAGCGACTATTTCGGTACCGTTAGAAAGTAATAGTAGGGGAATTTTATGGGAGTCTTGCCAATCTTTGCCACACAAGGGTTTACTAGGATCGACGGTGCGGGGGTAACGATAGGAAGAAAGTAAGGTTTCAGGACAAATAGTAACTTGTTGTCCTTGCCACTGATAGTATTTTTGATCTGCCTCTCGTTGAATATCTTTTTTATCGGCTAAAACAATAGAAGCTAAGGAATCTACAGGAATAGCTAAAAGATTACCAGCAATACTAAAGACTAATAATTTGACAATGGTTAAGGTTAAGGGAAGACGAATAATAAAAGTCGTACCGACATTTAGTTTAGACTTGACAGTGATAGTCCCTTTTAAGCTTTGAATTTGCTGTTTAACCGCAGATAATCCCATTCCTCTTCCTGCCAGAGTACTTACTTTATTCGCGGTAGAAAAGCCAGAGTCGAATAAAAATTCTGATAGTCGAGATTTGGGTAAATTTCTCGCTTCGGTGACAGATAAAATATTTTTGTTGATTAGAGATTCCCTAATTTTTTGCCAATCAATGCCTCTACCGTCATCTTTTACCTCGATGTAAGTATGATTTCCTTGGTGACAAACAGAGATCACAACTTTACCTTGAGGGGGTTTATTCAGACTATGTCTGATTTCTGGAGTTTCAATACCATGAGCGATCGCATTTCGTAAGAGATGTACTAGAGGATCATAAAGTTTTTCGAGGATTGCTTTATCAATCAGAGTTTTCTTCCCCTGAAGTTCTAGTTTGACTTGTTTATTATTGCGAATTGCCATATCTCTGACAGTACGGGGAAATTGACATAGTAATTCTCCTATAGGAAGCATACTGGCTTGCAGTAGATTATTTTGAATTTTTTTGGCAGTTTTTTGCCTATTTTTCCGTATTTTTTCAAAACTTTGTTCTAAAAAAGCTAAATCTTGTAATCCTTCTCCTAATTGTGCCAACTCTTCGAGAATATTTTGTAGGGAAGCTTTTAGATATTGAGTATTAGAGTTATTCCTAAATAAAGCTTCATTTATGACTAGCTCAGATTGCCAACCATCATTAGGTAATCTGTCTGCCCACCGCTTAAGATTTTGACTTAACTGTTTAAAGCGATTGTACCATTGATTGAGAGAAGCGAGAGTTTCGCCATTTTGTTGATTTTGTAATAAAAAGCGATTGTCTTCAGTCACCAACTCTCCTACCAAATTATGGAGCAATTCTAGACGGGAAGCGTTTATTCTAATTCCCAATGCTAGGGAAGGTAGTTTTTGTCCATTCTCAGGGATTAGTTGGTCTTTGGTAGTTTTAGCATCAGTAAAAGTTTGATTATCAGTAGTTTGATTATTAGTAGTTGTCGGGATTTTTCCTGAACTAGATTCTACAACTTGAGAGTTAGAGTAACTTGCAGAAACACGGACCTCTTGAATTGGTGAAATAAGAGGGGTTCCCTCACTTCGAGAGCGATCGCTACTCCTGTCCTCAAGGAGGTCACTAAGGGGTGAACTTGCTTCACTGCAAGCTTCCTCAAGTTCCTGCGGTTCCTGATCTGACTGTCGATCAATAATACCTTCTGCTACATTTCTCGGTGAATTATGGAGACTATTACTAGTTGCTGAATGTAAAACAAAAGAACTAACTTTTTCGGTTTCGCTAACAGGATCAGAATGAGTTTTTTGAATTTTAGTTACGACTTGATAAGCTGCATGAAAGTCTGCTAAAGCTTTTTCTCCAATGCTAATTACAGATTCGGGGTGATTCTCAAGTTGCTCTAAAGTAGCATTAGCAATAGTTAAGAAATCAGCAATACCAGATAATTCTGCTAAGGAGCGAAAAATTGTAAACTGTGCTTTTAATGCCTCTAAAATATCTGTTTCATCAGGACTAGATAATATTACTGACAAACGGTCTATTCCTTGGCTTATTTCTCTAGCAAAGGGAAAATCTCTGATTCTCTTCTTGTTAGATTGAGCTTTTAATTTTGCTGCTAGTTCTTGCAATACAGGCTCGGCTTTGGCGATCGCATCTTCAGGCTCAATTGCTCCTTGATGGATTTCGGCTAGAAGAGGTGATTTAAGACGATCATAGGCTTGCAATAATAATTCTTCCAACTCAAAATCTATTTCTACACCGTCTTGATAAAGGATTTTAAAGGCATTTTCTAAGTCATGAGCAATTTTTTTGATATGATTCAATCCGACACAGGCTGCACCCCCTTTAATAGAATGAGCCGTACGCATTAGATTATGAATTTTTTGAGTACTATGATCTTCTCTTATTTCTAGAAGTCCTTGTTCTAGAGATTGTAAGAGTTCTACAGCCTCTTGCAGAAAAAATTGATAAGATTCACGAGGGCGAAAGTCAGATACCATTGCAGTTAAGATGAGTTCGGAGTTCGGAGTTCGGAGGTTGGAGAGACGCGACGGGGCGTACAGGGTTTCGAGGTTTCCTCGAAACACAAGGGGCACCTCACCTGAATTTATTTCAGGTGCTTGTAAGCCCCGCAGCCCCTCAAATTTCGCGTCTGTACAGAGTTTTTAGCTTTGTCGAATCCATGTTTAGCAAGTAGCAAGTAGCAATTAGCAAGTAACCACCAATTACCAACTAGCAACTAGCAACTAGCAATTAGCAAATGGTTAATTACCTATTCCCCAATCACCAATCACCAATCACTACTAACTAATTGACTTTAAATTGAGTCACACTTTCTTTTAATTCTTGGGCTACTGTGAGCAACTTGTTAAAAGATTCTGCACTAGCGACAGATTTAGCAGAGGTGTGTTGGGCAATAGTTTCTACTTCTTGCATAGTTTGAAAAACAGAAGCAGAAGTTCTAGCTTGGGCGGTGGCTGCTTGTGCCATTTCTTCCACTAATTGACGAATTTGACCGCTTACTTTGGAGATAGAAGTGAGTTTTTGTCTGGTGGTTTCGACTAATTCTGTTCCTGAAATTACCTGTTCTCTTCCTGCTTCCATTGCGGTGGCTACTTGATTGGTTTCGGTTTGAATTTCCTCTAAAATCTGTTCAATTTCTTTAGTTGCTGCGGTGGATTGCTCAGATAGCGATCGCACTTCTTCCGCTACTACGGCAAAACCTTGACCCTCACCAGATACCCCGTTAGCTTCAATAGAGGCATTGAGAGCTAAAACATGGGTTTGACTTGCCAAATCCCGAATCA
>JASJEK010000070.1 GCA_030064915.1 Xenococcaceae cyanobacterium MO_234.B1 | reverse complement strand
CAGTTGGCACGTCTTTTAGCATTACTAGAAGAGTATGAAGCTAAAAATACAGTCTCACACGAACAATTATCTAGAGAAGCCCAAAACGCGATCGCCCAATTAAATGAAGACAGTCAATTTCTGGGTCACGTTAGGGAAATTATCCGCTTTGTATTAACAGCATAATTTTATTTTCTCTAGTAATTAGTTATTCAATATCTTTGTACTAATAATGCCTTAATCTTCGTCAAGCCGCCGCATAACGAAGAAGCTGTTCTCAAGAAAGAGGCACGGGAACAGGTGTTGAGTTTATCCCAAAGTTGGCAGAAATAAGGTATAGGCGACAGTGACGATGACAAGGGCAATAATTAAAGGCACGCTCGAACTCCTAAGTTATACATGATTGTTTAATGTAAAGGAAAAAAGTGACATTTCCAGAACATCAGGACATAAACTCGTCCCACTCTTCGAGATCGCTACTTAAAACCTAATTAGAAACAGTATTAATTGCCTTTCTTCCTTCTCGTTCTGCTGCTTCTGAGGTATAGAAGATATCATCGGGTTCGTAGGCTGCCCCGTAGTCATCGATGATGGAGTATTTGTAGCAATCTGCCGAGGTGTAATAGACAGCCAAGGTATATTGTTTGATGCCGATAATCTTGATAATACTCATGCGCGATCGCGATCGCGCAGCGCCTCGCTCCGCGAGACCACGCAGTGCCTCGCGCCCGGCGAGATCGCGAGGAACGAGCGAACCTCTCGCCAGTTTACCTTTAATTTTAGTTTGACTGAAAAGATAAGATCGAAGAAAACACATCAACACGACACTGGAGGTGTGACATGACGATTACTCTGAATCACACCATAGTTCCTGCACGGGACAAAAAAGCATCGGCAGAGTTTTTTGCAGGGATTTTTGGTCTAAAAGTTGAGTCTCCTATAGGTCACTTCGCTGCTGTGCGGGTCAATGATACGCTGACATTGGACTTTGCCGATAGGGAAGTATTTGAGTCACATCACTATGCTTTCTGTGTTAGTGATTCTGAATTTGATACCATCTTCGCACGGGTACAAGAAGCTGGTCTGGAATACAGTAGTGACCCCATGCACTCCTATAAAGGACAGATTAACCACAGAAAAGGGGGACGTGGATTCTATTTCTATGACAGAAATGGTCATAACCTGGAATTGTTGACCCGTGCGTAGATATTTGGGAGCGTATAATTAGCTCAAGTTACAAGTTATTTGACAGTGCCAAGAGCGAGCCATCTGTAGAAGTTGTTGCCTTGCTCGGTGCGAGGGTGGCTTTGACGAGTAGGTCTCCCAGTAACAACCCCAGTCCCATCAGAAAATACTGGCGCGGAAAGTCCAAGGTACTCCGCCGTGAGCCGGCGGAACGGGGTTCATAAACGCCTGGGCTCTCCCCAGGCGACGACCCCTCGCCTGCTTGGACTTCGTCAAGCTGAGGGAATTTTCTGCTGAAGTAGTGACCAAGATTCAATGCTAAAGCAGTGAGAGCCAAGCCAGTGGCAATATAGCCGACTACTCGCAGCATAGACCACGGTGGCCATCCCACCAGAGCAGCCAGCCACGGATGACTACTTTGGTAAACAAGCTGTCCCACATAAAAATTCATGTAATTGAGTAAATATGTTCCCAGAATTAAAGCTGCGCTACCAAAAGTAAGCAGTGACAATAACGAAAACAGTGCGTACTCTCGCAAATGAATGGGCAGAAAAAGTTGAAGCGACCCCTCTGCTCCTTCTCCTGTCCGAATCCAGTGAAACATATCTCTTCAAGTCATCTAACTCATTGAGAACCAGATTAATAGTGTGACGACTACGGCTGTATTGGCTGCTAGTTTCGGTAACTGGCGCAGGTGCATTAGCTTGAATTTTCCCAGTGCTGGCATTGACCAAGGCAATAGCACCAATGCCTAAAATTACATATCCCAATAGCTTATAAACAGACAAGTTACCGATTTGCTTCATCACAGTTATTAATTTTGGTCTTCTATGATCTGTTTTAGTCTATGGATTGAGGGTTTGGGTGCGTCACCGTAGGTGCAACTAGCGTGATCTGAGTTCGGGTAGGGCGGTCTCGCCTCGGCGAGGCGCTGCGCGAGCGCGAATCTGCATCGAAAAGCATACCGATCTTTTCTTTAAAAAATGTGATTGAGCCCTCATGATTAATACAAATAAATACGAAGAAATTTCAAGATATACGAAGAAAATTCAATAATTTTATCAATTTGCATAAAACAAGTATCTAAATACTAAGTAAAACTTAGAGGCAATCAGTTGTCAAAGGTATTGCCTTAACAAAATAAGATTAATACGAGATTTATCATGACTAATGGTTCATCAATAAGACCGATACAAACAACAGGTCGTTATTTGGTTCTTCTCCCCGAAACAGATGTCCGTTCAGGAATGTCAGCATTAACGGACTCGACGGGAGTTAGAGATATTGACGATTCTGCTGTTAGTAATCTAGGAGTTGCTGTAGTTGCCTTAGATCCAAATCAATTACAGTCTCTTAATGCTGCTGTAGCTGGTACACAACCTATATTAGCTGCCGAACCAGAACAGATTATGTATGCGATTGGAGGTACTGCAATTAGTGGTGATACTGCTAACTATCTTCAAGGCTACAAAGAGGGTGTAACTAATCTAGTAGACAGTTTGAGTAATGGTGGAGTTACGCCAGGACAACAACTCACTACTTCTGCATTTTCCGATGGTGCTGCCACTTGGGGACTGCAAGCCACCAAAGTTGTCGGTAGTAGCCATAGTGGTGCGGGTATTAAAGTTGCCGTGCTTGATACAGGTTTAGACTTGACCCACCCTGATTTTGCTGGTCGAACTATTACAGAGCGCTCTTTTATCTCAGGGGAAGCTGTCCAAGATTTAAATGGTCATGGAACTCACTGTATTGGCACTTCCTGTGGACCTTTAAACCCACCCGACCCATCTTCTCCGATGCGTTACGGTGTTGCTTACAATGCAGAAATATTTGTCGGCAAGGTTTTGAGTAACGAGGGTTCTGGTGCTGATGGAGGTATTTTAAATGGAATTGATTGGGCAATTACCAATGACTGTCAAATTATCTCCATGTCTTTAGGTGCGCCTACTCGCCCAGGAACTCCTTTCTCCCCAATTTATGAAGAGGTGGCAAAACGCGCGCTTGCTCGTGGAACTTTAATTATTGCTGCTGCGGGTAACGAAAGTCGAGATTTCTTTACTGGAAGAAGACGAGTTCCACCAAACCCAGTAGGTCGTCCCGCTAACTGTCCCTCCATTATGGCTGTAGCTGCTTTAGATAACCTATTACAAGTTGCCTCTTTCTCCAATGGTTCAATTAATCCTGATGGCGGGGGGATTGATATTGCAGGACCAGGTGTAGATGTTTACTCTACTTGGCCCATGCCCACTCGATATCGAACAATTAGCGGTACTAGCATGGCAACTCCTCATGTAGCAGGAATTGCTGCTTTATATGCTGAAGCGACTGGTAAAAGAGGACTTGAACTTTGGGCTTTATTGATGCTTGATTCTCAAAGATTAGAACTACCTTCAACTGATGTGGGAATTGGTTTGGTTCAAGCACCTGTTTAACATAGTAAAAGTTTGGCTCTCTTGAATCTTGTTAGGATGATAAGTAGGTAGATATAAAAATGCACAAAAATTAGTCCCCAGTCTATCGGAGTTAACACAAGTTGAATTCTAATTACTGGAAACTCTTAGGTATCACAAGCATAGCAATATTGTGTTTAGCTATTCCTATCTACTTATCAAAAGATGTATCAACCCAAAATCCACTTCTAATTCAAGGTGCTGAGATGTCTCAAGTTAAAATATCCGTTTCTGTTGACGATGCTCATTTACCTCAAATCCAGCAAGTCTCCCAACAATTACAATCATCTGGAATGAATGTGGAGCAAACTTTATCAACTATTGGCGTTGTTAGTGGTTCGATTTCTACTGATAAGCTTAATAGTCTTTATCAAATTGAGGGAGTTAAAAACGTTGAACCCCAGGAAAGTTACCAATTAGCTCCTCCGAGTTCTGGTATTCAATAATTTTGAATATTGATCATTTAACTCCTAGTAATTGAAAAGTTGAGGTTTCACTATCCTAACTTCCACCGTCCCCACTGCATACTGTTCTCTCATTAGTGCGCTCGGATAAATGGATAAATGCGATCGCTATTAATTTAGAGGCCAACTCCAAGTTATTGAAGATGTATTAAAAGTAGTTAAGCAAACAGGAGCAGTAGAGCCAGAAAGAGTTCTTAAAGATGATATTTTAAATCAAATCGTCTAGCAGATTGGTAATCGTCTTTTGAGCATTAGTGCGGTTGTCATCATAGATTAGTAAGGTATCAAATTTGGCATGACGGCTGAGTTTCTGTACCATCCGCACGTTACCATCGGTTTGATCTAGTGCTGCGGTGATGGCACTGTGTCTGATGCGGTGGGGACTAATCACTTTATCGATCCCAGCTTTTTCTGCTGCTTTTCTGACAATCTTATAAATGCTGGTGGTACTCAAACGCTTGCCCCAGTAACCAGGATGAGTACTACAGAAAAGGGGCTGTTTTCTATTGGTGTTACCTCGAAGCTGTAACCAATCAGAAAGGGCATTGATTGCACCTTTACCCAAACTGACAATCTGGGCTTCTTTACCCTTACCTTTGCCGTAAATCTTCAATGTCCCCGCTACCAGATCCAAATCTTTGATGTCAGCTTTGGCTACTTCTCCCCGACGCAAAGCGTTACCCCATAACAAGGTCAACAGAGCATAGTCCCGCTTACCTTTGAGGGTGCTGCGGTCAATTCCTGCCAACATAGCTTTAAAACTAGAGGTATTAATTCCCGTAGTATCTCGATAGGGTTGAATTTTCTCGGACTGAATATCGTCAAGGGAATAGTCGCACTGACCTACTCGGCGAGCATAGTTAACCAAACTCTTAATCGCTGCCAACCTGCGGTTAATGGTAGCCGATGCCAGTCCCTTCTCATTCAAAGCAGCTTTGTACTTCAATACCAAAGAAATCGCACTAAAGCGATCTAGGGTGAGGAATTCTGCAACTAAATCGGGGTTGGGGTCATCTCCTGCGATCGCGTTGAAGAAGAGTCGCAAATCCTTGGCATAAGCCCTTCTGGTATTGGGGGATTTTTTGTCTGCTAGTAATTCTTGAAATAGATCCCGTTCTCCTAGTTGGATGAGGTGATTCTTGGGGGCAGAGGAGGCAACAATACTGGTCATTAACGCTTTCAGAAGTTATGATAAGGGATATTTCCGTAACTTCTATTTTAGTCTGGAATGGGGCTCGATATTTAGGTGTCGGTTACCAGCTTGTTACCAAGTTCGGGAGTTATTTGTTACCGTTACTGTTACCGAGTGCGGAAACAACAAAAGCGATGCTACCAGCACTCATAGAGGTCGTTACCAATGCCCTCAGATCTTTGATACCAGATACTAGAGCGAATGCTACCGCCGTACCCACAACTGTAGCTAACCAGGTTTTCAGGAGCGATCTTCTTTCTTGAGTCGCAATTTGAGAGTAAGTTAGTTGAGGGTTGGTATGGGTGGGCTGTTGTGGTGCGATTTCCTCAGTTTGTTGGGAGGAGGTTTTTTTTACCAGTGTCGGTTTGGCTTCTGAGTTCTTCTCCTGCTCCTCTGCATCCTTCCCCCCTGGCTCTATTGGTGGTTCATCATTTAATGCTGTGGTTGTGTCTGTTTTGCCTTGAGCCAGTTCAACATTCCTTTTGGGGAGAGGGTTTCATCTTGGGAATGAGCGAGCGCATTAATTTCTGATAGTGCTTGATTGACTTCTTCTTGGAGTCCTGGCAGGGTAAATTGTTGGGTTTTTTCGTAGTAGGAAGCAGCGATAATTTTTCTGGCTGCAATTAATTGAGCTTCTCGATCTACTCGTTCTAAGTTAGCTGTAACAGGGTCGGTATCAATATGGTTACTGTGACCATTATTAGAATGGGTATCGACAGAGGCTCTATCTGAGACGGCAATTGAGCTTTCTGCTGTCTTGTGAGCTTTAAATTCTTTGACTATGGGGGAAACGTCGCGGGAAGAACCACCAACTTTATCGATTACTGCTTGCCACGGTAACGCTTTTTCCCTCTTCTACAAGTTCTTGACAGGCTAGGAGAATTTTATCTTTGCTCATAATGGTTACAGTGTGGTTTCAGTTATCAGTTATCAGTCATCAGTAAAAAGAGAATATGCAGAAACGGTAACAGTGGTAACGCTCGTGCCTGGTAACTGGTAACTAACTTAATACCAGGGTAGGAGAATCTTAATTATTTCTTAAACCGTATTTTCACCCAAAATGGATAATCTGTGAGCGATTTTGGGCTGAGTTTGGAGGTTTGGTAACGCGAGCGGTTTGCTTCAAAACCAGTCATTTGTAGCAGTTTTCTGGTTATTTCCGTCTTTTTGCTCTCGACTTGAATAACTTCAGCTTCTAAACTCTCCCCCTGCTGCCATAAACCAAGCATCTGAGTAGTTGAACCATTACCAAACTGGTAGTCAATCTCAATAAGCTGGAGTTGTTGACTATAAGTAGCCAACTTTGACTGAGCTAAAACATATTCTCTCTCTGCTGCCTCATACTTCAACACCAAACTTAAAACTTCTTCTCTCAACTTCGATTTAACCTCAGCCTTCCGCCTGTGCAGATTGGCACGATAAGCTTCTAGTTCTGCACTCTTAATTTCCAAATCAGCAATGGCAATATTATCTCGCTGCACGTCTCCACCACCGAGAAGATTAGCTGCTATGCGGAGGGGGTTGCTAGAAATATAATTAGTCCAGCGTTTTTTGGATGTATGCTCGATCCTTTTACCCGCTACTGTTAACCGTTTATCGATGAGGGCAATTTGTTCGTCTAGTGTCACCAGTTCGGGGGAATTAGCGATCGCTTTTAGGGTTTGAGTTTTGCCACTACCTGATGCACCAATAGCCACAATATGCCCGTTGGGTAAAGCTGATAGATTCCAGTAATAACCTTCTCCTAAATGGATTCCTTCACCTTCTATTAAGGGAGTGTTGTTGGCTTGTAGGGGTTTAAGGACGGGTGTAGGTAAGGGCTTTTCTTTAGGAGCAAACATTGACTGGCATTAGTTATGGGTCTCTTTTACCTGTTATCAACTATTGTTTGGGGTTTTTGCTGTGATCTGGGTTGGGTTTGGCTCTTTATGGTTTTTTCTCGACAATCCTCACCACTAAATTCCCACTCGCATAATAATCCCCTAACAACCTCACCACATCCTGTGGACTAGCAGCAATCAACCGTGCATAAGCAATATCGCTTCCTGGCTGTAAAGTAATGGTGTCATAGCGGTCTATGTGGGTGGGTAAGATGAGGTCATCAGCATCAAAGATAGTGAGAGTCCCACTGAGATAAGTTCGGAGTTCAGAGTTCGGAGTTCGGAGTTTTTTTTCTTCTTCAATGAGGGCTGTATAGATTTCTTCATCATCGAGGAAAATGTTAGTCACGGTAGTAGTTATCGGTGCTACTCGTTCTATTTTCATCTGACTGGCAACAATCTGACTTTCTTGAGAATTGCCCACCCGATAGGTAGTTCCTAGTTCATCTTTGACCAGTAAGTCATTCTGATTGAGAGGTTGAATAATGGAGTAAGACTTATTTATGGGTTCTTGAGTGATGGCGTTACGCCCTTTAATGTGTGCCTTGAGTAAATAACGGGATGCGTCTTCATTAACGGTTTCAATCGCGCCACTTGGCAGTCCTAACACTTGGTTAAAACTTCTGACGATACCTCCTGCTGAATTAATGTGAATGCTGAGAATGGCAAATATTACCAGGAAAAACAGCACAAACCATTCCGCACTGCTGCCAGTCGCTAATCTCAGTCTGGGATTGGCAGGACAAATTGCCCTAACTTTAGAAGGATAAAATAGGGCTACTCCTGACTTGGTAAATACATCCCCAAAAAAGCCCCAGAAGTAACCAGAAACCATACCCCACCAATATTGATAACCAAGGAAGGTAACGGGGAAAATAATGACAGCAAAGATGGCTAATGCTAGAAAACTATGGGTAATGGAACGATGGGCAAAACGTTTTTCTAGATAACTACTGAGGGGAAATAAAACCCGTCCCGAAAAGCTTTTAGTAGTATCGACATCGGGTAATTGAGAAGAAACTGCGCTCAGACTCAACACTACTGGGTCAGCCGTACCTAAAACCAGAGAAGTAGCAGCTACAGCCAAAACTATGTGAGTCCGCGACATCATTGCCCCAATCTTCCTTTACTGCGGGGCAAACTATATAAAATGATGCGAATTACAGCTACAGATACGGTAATGATGCCACCTAATAAATACAGTGACTTGTTGTTAAATCCGAGTCCGATAAAGCGTACCAGCACCAAACACATTAAAGCAGCAATGATATAAGGAGTGATATCTAACCATTGAGTATGATCTAATGCCTGACCATCTAAACCTAAATATTCTTCTCTAACTACTCGTTTGGCTAACATGGGGTTGCCCCCGACTCTCTGTTGTAAGGAAGCTAATTGAGCAGGAGTTAGTTCCAAGTTTAATTCCGCAGCAGCTTCTAACATAATTGCCCTAGTAGCCTTGTCTGCCATTGGTTCTAACTCAATTCTGGGCAGCTTGAGGAAAATATCTCGTGCAGGAGGATAGGTAGCTAGTAGTAAGATTGGTTGTCCTTGGGTGTGGAGTTGGTCTAACCAACACCTTAGAGAAACGGGAAAGCGATGGGCGTTGTCACAGATGAGAAATGCCGTATTAACCAGTAACCAATCAGCAATTTCTTTCATTAGTCCCATCGTTGATAGGGTTTTACCTTCGAGGTCTTCTGTATCTACTCCTAACTGCATAGCTATGTCACTGAGTATCTGCTTAACCGTTCCTGGTTGGGTGACTGCTACCTGAAAGTTCATCTCGGTTAACTCAGCAGTAATGGCTTGCGCCAAGAAGGTTTTGCCACAACCAGCTTCCCCCACAACTAATAAACTGGAGTTGGCTTGTAATGCTGCCACAATGCGACGAAATTCTCTAGCTCTATAGATTTGCAGAGAATCGGAACTGTCCCGAACTGAAAGGGAATGTCTTTTTGTACCATCAGCAGATACGGCATAGGTGTAAATTTTTTCTTCACCGTTGGCTAGTTTTCTTCTGTGTCTCTTAATTGGCAATTTTTTCAGTTATCAGTTATCAGTTAAGACTTCCTCATTGATAACCAATAATTTATTAGTTGAGTGTGATGTGAAACTTTTTTTTCCGCTTCTATAGGGGCAGGGGAAACGGAACTATTACGAAACGGAACTGGGGCTAAAGTATTGATTTTTGGTAGGTGGAAGGGGAATTACGGGGGTTTTGCGATCGCTGAGAAAGATTTTGGTGGGTTACGCGCTTATTGTTGATTTGACGTTTGAAATTCTAAGAAATCCCCATCTAACCCACCCTACAAAACACTTACAAACCTTCAATTAATAAAGACCAAAAACTTTTTCCAGGCATACTGCCACTACCCCAAGCACTTCCCGAACCATAAATCGGTACAAAAGACAAGCTTCAGTTGATAGCAACCCAATCTAGAGATACATTAAATAGGGAAAGAAAAGCGCGAAATTGATATGAGGGATAATTTAGATAATTTTGCAGTTTTAGTATTTGAGACAGTACAAATCTTCTAGCCGACAAAATATTGCTGACATTTACTGAAAAGCGTCTTCATATATCTCACTCAGAGTATCGTAAAATCCCCAACCCATTTCTGAAGTATCTGAGACAATTTTTTGACAGCGTTGTTGAAAAGTATCTTGCTGTCCATGTTTGATAATTTCTTTAATTGCTTTCTCATACATGGAAACCATGCTGATATAAAATGGCTCATCGATATCGCCATAAGCATCGGTAAATTTTACTCCCTGCTCCACATAAAACAGCATAATATCAATGATGCCCACAATAGTTTTGTTGACTTTTTTATATTCAGTAATTGCTTTTTTGGCTACTGATAATCTAGCTTTGCCAAAGCCACGAGCGGGAAAAAACTCGTCTTCAATAATCTTTTTGTATTTAGCTGCAACCTGATTTTCGTCTTGGGGATAGAGTTGAATTTGGTAGTAGTCTTTTACTGGTTGAAATCTTTTGTAGAGTGAGGCAATATCGGCGATTAATTCGGCTTGGGAACGAGTCTTCAGGTGTTTTTTGAGAACGGTCAGGTTGATTTTTGGCTGGGTCATGTTACTCAATTAACTAGCTCTTTTTGCTTGAAACGTAGAGCGATCGCCCAGGTGAAATCCAATTAAGCCTTCTACTTCGTCATCACCGTTCAATTCTAGCCAACCACTTCCGCTTGCTTCATCCATTTCGTCCTGACCTTCCCAAGTAAAGGTAAAACGTTCTTTTTCTCCTGGCTTTTCTATATAACCATCGAGATCACCACGCTCCTAACCCAAATTGGAAATCACCTGAATTATCCGCTTGAATTTCGATATAGGCTTGGGTTTCCATATTGAAGTAGTCTTCGTCCCACTCTGACATTTCGTAGATCTGCCATCTACCGATAAAAGCATGGTTCGCTTCGGCTTTTTTCAGTCTGGTTACGCCCATCAATCGACTTCTTTATTGCTGCGCCTTTATAGTAGCGCGAACTTTGAGCTTAATTTTGACTCAGTTTATTCTTCGATACATATCCTCATTTACTACTCTAAAAACCTTGAAGCGATTGGCTCTGCCAGTGGGCGATCGCGCTTTGAGTGGTACAGCTAATCAATAATTCCTACCTTGCGCTTACTCTGGTAATCCGCCCCAGTATAATCCCCAGCCCAAGAAAAACAGGCACGCAACCAAATAGGACACAAAGAAGAATGCCAGAATCGGCTGTTGCCGTAAATGTTGCCGTCCCCAAATTAAAGTGAACAAGACAACTCCTACAGCAAATGGGACACCCAGAACAGTTGTCGCCGATTCTACAACATCGATAAAGTAGTTGAACCCGTGAATAATTCCTGCCGTAATCTCGAATCTTAATCCCGAACGTTGCTTAGTAAAAGGGTTTTGCCACTGCCGAGCCATTAAAAGTGCTGATAATCCAACGAGTCCGAAATGCCAGATATAGTGACTTAGTATTTCATCATAGAAGTGAGTCAGTTGTTTGACTTCACTGCCAGAATAGGATTGCGTTAGATGCCCGATGGAGTTGGCGACCCTTGTGCATCCCTTGACCCTGAACCCACAGGACAGCAAATATGAGAAAAATAAGCACCTCCTTTTGACTGGGCGGACGTATGGGCTGAATTTGAAACAGCAACCAGTAGAGAGGAATTAAAACCAAAGGTGTTAAGAGGTCTAGAACATCCCCGTTTTTCATGAGCGGATAGGGCGCAAACCGCGCGCTGAGAAAAGCTGGAGCGATGATCAAGACAGCAAACAAAATAGCGAAGATCAATGTCAGACGAGCCAGACGTTGCATTTCATTTTCCTTTGTTAATGGTCGAAGTGGCTGTCCTGCAAAAGTTGGAAATTTTTAACGGTTGATATATCCACGTTTTTGACGACGAGCAAGTTGTTTTTCGTAAGCTAGTAACGCCGTTTGATAGTCAGGACAGATTGTCGAATTGGAGCGACCAAAATCTAGTTTGACGGCACCGGGAAGGGGGGATTTTTGAGTTAATGATTGAGGGATTGGAGTTAACTGATAAGATATGTCCCCCATTCCCGCCCCAGGTGCGTTTGATAATCCAGTTGCCGAAGATATCTTGGCATAATTCCAGTGAGTAGAAGCGGGTGTCTTTTTGCCACCTTGAGTATTGCCATTTTTCTAGTTGATACATAATCAATTAAGTCATAACTGATAAGTCACAAGTCACAAGTGTCAAAAAGCTAGAACTGTTGACTTTTGAAAGGTTTCTTATCTCAAAAGAATGGAAATCAGCTTATCAATTTTTATCTTGAACGTAGAAAAAATTTCATGTTTCTTCTAATAAATTCTCTATTTTTTGTAACCAATTTTGTACCTGCTTCCATTTTTTTGGGTTCTTTTCCCATAGTTTCGAGCGATTGAGACGACTGGTTATGGTTTTTACTTGGGTAGAAGGTGATGGAGAAGAATTATCTTCAGTGGAGAGTGCTTTGATTTTTTCTTTAATCTGAGCTAAAGAAAGATTTTTGGTAACAGCTTCGTTAATTAAATTATTTCTCTGCTGCTCGTCTGGGATTTTGGCGATCGCTCTGGCTTTGGTATAGGCAATTTTTCCCTGACGCAGCACTTCTAAAATTTCGTCGGGTAGCTTTAACAGGGGCAGACGATTGTTTACAAAAGACTGCCAATTCTGTCCCAAGTTGGCAAATACCAACTCAATTTTTTGCTTTTCGACGTTACCAATAACGTTATTGGTAACTTTACCTTTTTGTTCGTTGTCCATCTTGTGAAGCAATGAAATGACTGCTTCTGGTGATTCTTTTAGCTCAATTCCCAGTAGGGTAACAATACCTTCTGTCTCTTCTACTGGATTGAGGTCTTCTCGCTGTAAGTTCTCCACTAGAGCGATAGAAAGAGCTTCTTCATCGGATAGTTCGCGAATGGTAACGGGGACTTCCGTTAATTCGGCAGCAATAGCTGCGCGATAACGTCTCTCTCCTGCTACTAACTCATACTCTCCTTCTTTTCCCTTCAAAGGTCTGACGAGAAGATTTTCTAAAATGCCGTGAGCTTTGACCGATTGAGTTAGCTGTTCTAATTTCTGGGGGTCAAAATAACGTCGGGGTTGGGAATCTGGTAGTGAAATAAAATCAATCTTCACCTTTGGAGTGCTAGTTGCTGGTTCGTTGTCGCCAAATAGAACGCTGAGATCTGCTTTGGCATTGTAAGGGCGATCGCTTTTACGAGTGGTTTTTTTAGTAGGAGGCATATCAGTTATCAGTCATCAGTAAACAGTAAGCAGTTGTTCGAGAGTTTATTGGTAACATTATTTTTATTGACTGTTAAAAACTGTCATAGTTTTTCTATCTGAATAGCTAGTCGCTCTAAAATCTCCAAGGCTGAATGCTTGGGGTCATAAAGGGCTAATGGTAACTGTTGTTCTGAGGCATCAGCAAAGGCAGTAGTTCGAGGAATCGGTTCGTAAACTGGGGCAACTTTACCAAACTGTTCTTGAATTGCTTTGAGAGTCCGCTTATCTTGAGAATTGCTGACAGCATAACGGGAAGGAACAAAACCTGCTAGTTGTAATTTGCGGTTGCCTCGCTTTCTGACTTTGGCAATGGTTTGTAGCAATAAATTAGTTCCTTGGAAGGCTTTGAAATGAGTTTCGATGGGGACGAGGACGTGGGTAGCAGCTACTAAGCTGGTGTAGCTGAGTAAACCCAAACTGGGGGGACAGTCGATGAGAATAAAATCATAGTTATCGCGAATGGGGTCGAGGGCTTCAGATAGACGAACTTCGCGAAAGTCGAGATTAACTAATTGAATTTCCGCCACGCTGAGGGTGATATTAGTGGGGGCAATATCTAGCCCTTGAATATCCTTCATGATAAACAAAGGTTCTTCGTTAATTAGGGCATCAAAAGGAGTTTTGGCTAAACTTTCGGTGTCGAGCCCCATAAAGGTAGTCAAAGAAGCTTGGGGGTCGAGGTCTATCAGCAACACGGAATGTCCTCGCCTAGCTAAATGGTAGCCGAGGTTATGGGTTAGAGTAGTTTTGCCCACTCCCCCTGCTTGATTAAAAATGGCGATCGCTTGGCTCATTGGTTAGTTGAGATGTGTTTTCGGTTCTTGAGCTTGCACCTTTGGAAAATGTAGTGTTTCTCAACGTAATGGTAACTATAGTATTTTGCCAGAAACTAGGAAAATTAATTCAAACAGCAAAAAACCTCGGCGTACATCCGAGGTCAAATAGGAGAAATTGATGAAGAAATTAAAAGTTAATCAAAGTTGTTGTTTAAACTGGTTTGTCTCAAACAATTAGCTAACTGCTACTGAAACTAAAACTAATGCTGTAACAAATAAAGCTGCAATTGCACCCTGAATTAAGTAGCGACGTTGTTCGTAAACTGCGGGATATTCTGCGTAGGTAACTTGAGGCTCAACAGCGTAGTTGTTAAGAGTTCCGTTATCTAATTGAGTAGTGTACATATAGCGCGTTCTTTATATTTATTTTCCTGTTATGTTAACTAATGTAACAAATATTTGAAGTTTTGTAAAGCATACTTGACAAATCAATATTTATGATGAAGGTTGCCACTCGGATTACCAATATCCCTAAATTAAACTAAAGTTTGTAAGTATCCTTTGCGAATCGAAGGTAACTTAAATATGTTACGAGTTCACTGAAGGCATCATGATTACTGGCAGAATTCCCGAAGTTACCATTAAATTCAGCGAGAAACCAGACTTACCCACTGAAGGAAAGAAAGTCACCCTGGAATTTCAAGGAGAAAACAACGTTACCGTCAAAGCAGAAGTTAACCGCAAAACTTTGAAGAAGCGCACCGCCCGCGCTGAGGTCTCCTCAGCGTAAGGACGGAGCAAGCAGCAGGTAGCTAAGATGGATGAATATGAGGATTGGGTTGGTGCGCTTTCAGGGAAAATTAAAAGCGTTTCTGCTGATGGGGTAATTGAACTGGAAGGGGCAGGATTGCAGGTTTTCGAGAAGAAGAAAAAGGAAGAAGCCAAGCCCGACTCCGAATCAACTGCGGCTTAAGAATTCGTGAGTCGGGCGCGATCGCTTTTTGCCAGAGGGCGATCGCTACTTTTCAATCCTGTAATGTAAAAAATAATATCTCCTTGGCAATACTTAGTCAGGCAGTTAATAGCATTGAAGGAGAGATAGTTCCGCTAGCTATGGGTAAACCACAAATCGCCGTCAGGGTTCCCCCGTCCCTTCTCGCCGAACTCAACAGCTACGTTGAGAAAACTGGCACGTCAAAAACCGATGTTGTCGTGAGCGCGGTCTCGCGTAGCGAGTGCCTTCGGCAGCGCACAAGATTTGGGCTGTGCTGACAATGTACCGTTGAATCAGAGGGTGGCTGAGTCGGATGGGTGACTGCCCGACTTAGTTCAACAGCCTTACACCTAGTCATGACGCATCTTACTGTTGAAGCCTTCTGATATTCTCCTGCGCCTCTTTGTAAGAATCCATATCGTCTTGTTCGAGGGCAAATTGCGCAACTTTTTCCCAATCTTCCCTCGCACCCTGCACATCTCCTGCTTCTGCACGCACCAAGGCACGGGCTTTGTAGATGCTATTACGCTCATTGGGAGGAACACCTTCTATGGCTTTGTTATAATCAGAGACGGCTTTTTCATATTCTCCTAATTGCCAATAAGCCCACCCCCTGAACGCATAATTCCAAGCAATATCAGAACCATAAGATTCACCAGGCTTTACTAATTCTAGATATTGATTAAAATCGGCGCTCGCTGCATCGTATTGTTTCAGGGATATGTAAGCATTTCCCCTGTTGCTGTAATATACAGCAAGGTTAGGCTGGATTTCTATAGCTTTGTTGTAATCAGTAAGTGCTGCGTCGTATTTTTCCTGCTTACTATAAGCCCTTCCCCTGTTGCTGTAATATACAGCAAGGTTAGGCTGGAGACTAATTGCTTTAGTGTAATCTGCTATTGCTGCTTCATAGTCTTCCTGATTCTTAAACTCATTACCTCGCCAGTTGTAGTATTGATGTGCTGATTCAGGCTGAAGGCTGATAGCTGTATCGTAATCCCTAATTCCTTTCTCCTTTTCTCCTAAGGCAAAATAGCTATTCCCTCGTATGGTGTAGAGCCAACCATTTTCAGGCTGGAGGCGTAGAGCTTCACTGGAATCGGAGGTGAATCCCTGTCTGTTTCCTTTCTTAGCGTACACAAATCCTCGTTCTGCATAGGCTTGAGCAAATTCAGGCTCGATTTCTATAGCTTTGTTGAAATCCGCGATCGCTGCTTCGTAGTCTTCCTGATGCACGCGGTATCCCCCTCGCGCTTTATAGAGAACAGCATTACCAGGTTGAAGATTTAAAGCTTTATTTATAGCCGAGATCGCTCCTTCGTTGTCTTGGAGAGCTAACAGAATATTAGCACGCCGAGAGTAACCCATAGGGCTATTGGGATTGTATTCCAAAGATGTATTTACTGCTGCGAGAGCTTCTTGGTAACGTCCTAATTGATAAAGAATCTCTAATTTCCATTGATAAAGGATAAAGTCACCTGGGAAATTATCAATGGCTTGTTCCAAAGCTTGTAGGGCTTCGTCGTATTCCCCTGAATAATAATAAGCATCGCTTAGTTGACGCCAAGATAAACTTGCCTCAAACGGTTGTGATTCAGGAGTGGATTTAATTGCTTTTCTAAATGATTTTTTAGCCTCCGAATAATTTTTCTGACGCATCAGCGCCCAGCCGTGGGAATACCAAGCTTTATAGAAGTCTGGTTTGATGGCAATTGCCTTTTCAAAAGCTCGCAGTGATTCTTCATAGTGACGTAACCGCCACAGCTTATTGCCATAATTTAGCCATTCAATTTCATTAGCGTTACTTCCAGGTTGTTTTAAATTTATTAAGGCTTTGACAATAGCATCTTGTTGTACAGCACTTAGTCGCCGTGGCGCAGAAGTTTTTTCGTTTAAATTCAGCTTGATTTGTTCCTGCTCTAGCTTAGCCAAAAAGCTGCGGATAGGAACTCCCAAACTATAACCAATGTCAAGGATAGGTTCCTGATTACTGTGCAAGACAGGGCTTTCCTTTCCTTTATCTGATTCCGCTGCTGTATGAATTCCAATTAGACGACCCTCTGTATCTAACGCAGGACCACCGCTCATTCCTCGTTCTGCGAAATTGCTATAAACTAGCCCCCAACCTTCTATAAAAGAACGATTGTCTCTAGCTTGGTTAACTGCGTTGTAACCTAAAAGATATCCCGCATTAAACTCATGGCTTGATTCGAGGTTATCCACAGTAGGTTGTCTTGAACCTGGCCATCCATAGACGAAAACCACTCGGTCTTCCAGTCCTCTGTAATAGTTTCCCAGAGTAGCCACTTGGTAAGATTTGTTGCTAGTAAACTGCAACAGAGCTAGGTCTACTCCCTCGAATTTTTTTATCAGCTTGGCTGGATATTCTTGACCATCATGGGTAACCATACTAAGCACTTTCTCTTGATTTTTGACTACGACGTGCCCAGCAGTAAGTACATAATGAGTATTACCTTCCTGAGCAATTATTACTCCAGACCCATTCCCCAATCCTTCCTGAGTTTGCCAGGTAATCAATACAGAAATCTCTTTAGCTATCTTGTCAATCTTACTGACTAATTCTGGCGTTGATGAGTTTGTTAATCTACTCTCTGGTTCTTTTAATGGGGTAATTTCAGTGACTATATTAGGTGCCAACTTAGCTAAAACTTCAGTAGGAATCCCCCAATTTGAGCGGCTCATCTGATTGCGCAGTTCTTCATTAGGGCTATTACCATCCTCATAGATATATGGATTCCCCCAAAGCGGGTTGGCATGAAGACCATTAACTCCGATTAACTTACCTTCTCTATCGAGAATTGGTCCTCCGCTCATCCCTTTTTCTATTTCACTTTCTTCGCTGACATATCCTATCCGATAGCCTCTTTGCAAAGCTTGTGATAACACAAAAGAGAGTCGCCCACTCCTAAATACAAATTCCCTTGACAGAGAGTTCTTATCTCGAAATGGAAATCCGGCAACAAATACTTCATCTCCCCTTTCTAAGTTTGATAAATTGCTTAAGGGTGCTATCCTATAGTTTAGATTAGAGCGGAACTGCAATAGAGCCAAATCTTTATCACCAAAGTTTATTGATACCCGCTGTGCTTGATATATTTTTCCATCGTTTGTTTGGACTCTATTGTTTTTAGCTCCTTCTATAACGTGGTCGTTAGTCAAAACGGTATATGACTGACCTTCTTTCTTAATTAATACCCCCGAACCACCATTTTCCTCAGATATAATCTTGACTGTGATTGAACGGGCTAGCTGTTCTAATTGCTCTCGTTGCAACTGCTGGTTAACGCTTTCTTGAGCCAAAACTCTTGGAGCGAAGATAGTCACGGGGATACTTGGTGTTGACAGCATCAAAAAGCTGCTTACCCCAACAACAAAAGCCAGTGACCGAGTTCTCTTTTGTTTTTGTACCATTTTGCTTTCAACCGCTGATAGTCTGAGTTATGGTTTTTAGTAAGGAAGGAGAGGAATAGGGTTATTGAAAAGCAAGAAAATGAGAAATTGTACTTAATATTCAATACCTTCGCCAAACTAAACTCATAGAAGATGGTATTTAGTCAAGGGTACTCTTAGAAAGGATTTAAGTATAATTTATCACTCAAGTTCTGGCAAAAGTTGCGTGTTTGACATCCTAAGTACGGCTAAAATCCAACTTTGGGTCAATTTCATGAGCAAAAACAATTCAAGTGTTCTACTTTCATGAGCTGTAATGTCAGAGTTGACAAATGATTCAGTCCTCGCTCCTCATTTGGCGAAGGTATTGATATTAAAACACCTTTCTTTTTCCTCTCTTCCTCAGCTTAGATAGTTAGGACCAGCCCTTTCAAGGGGTACAAATGAACTATCAACGGTTTATTAGTGTTTTCGCAAGGTCTCCGCGATCGCTAAGCTGAAATTGAGCATTACCAATCAGGAGAAATTTATTTGAGCTTAAATAAAAAGTAATTTCCTGATGTCTGAAATCCCTATTTTTACATTGGCGATCGCCAATTATATTAGTACAAAAGATCACCTTGAAAGGGCTGGTTCTAATAGTGAAGATTTAATTGTCATTCAATTATCAGTTCTCGGGCTTCTTAGCTCCCGATTTAGCAAGATGTATCGCTGAGTGATAACTTTACCCTCACTATCATGACGAATTGGTGATCCAACCCTAGAACCCATGTTGTTTAGCTGTTCAAGTATTTCGTCAGGAGTGTCATCGTCCCTTAAGGTGAATAGGTGGTTACTGCATTCTCCACCATATAGCCTGGTGGAACAAATAGTCTTGTAATTGTTTTTTTCCCCGACAAGGAGGTAATTTAGGTTCCCCCGCTCATAAGCTTTTTGGAAGTTAAGAGAAACTTCATAACAGCGATCTAGAGGAGTGTATTCCCCGCCCCATTCTATTTCCCAGCGAATGATGGGAATAAGACTCCCAGTTACAGTACGAAAGAAGGTAGTTGGTACGTCGTCTTCAGAATTACCACAGAAGTACTTAGAATAAGTTTGAGCCTTGCTAGGTTCGCCGATGGCTGCTAGGGTACTAAGTGCGAGAGCACCAGCAACTACAATTGACTTAATTTCTTTGATTTTCATTGTTCTACTTTTGTTGGTAGATAAATGCTAAGCAGAAATGTCTGATACTAATCTAGAATTAATTATTTCGTAACCAAGTTTATCATTCTTGAGGAAATGCCAAAGATGCAGTTTGGAAACTAACCGACGCAACACTATTAACCCGTAATCCTGATTCTCTGGCAGAATTATCGTTATCAGTCAAAGATAAAGATCTGCCCCTGTCCTGTATAAATAGATGAGCGATTTGCCCCCAGTCAAGAAAATTCTGATTCTCTCAGCCAATCCCAAAGGAACGACTCAACTGCGATTGGATGAGGAAGTGCGGGAAATCAAGGAGGGGTTACGACGGGCGAAAAGACGTGAACAATTTGTTATAGAATCGGCTGAAGCCGTTCGTTACAGAGACATTCGTCGAGCCATCTTAGATTATGAGCCGCAAATTCTCCATTTTTCTGGACATGGAGTAAGAGAAGAGGGCTTGGTATTTGAGGATGAAATCGGACACGAGAAGTTGGTCGATACCGAAGCTCTAGCAGAACTATTTGAGTTGTTTTCCGATAAATTAGAGTGCGTGGTTCTTAATGCTTGTTATTCAGAAGTACAAGGGAGAGCGATCGCTCGTCATATTGACTACGTGATGGGGATGAATCAGGCTATTGGGGATAAAGCAGCCATTGAATTTGCCGTAGGTTTTTATGATGCTCTTGGTGCGGAAAAATCTTATGAGTTTGCCTATAAATTTGGTTGTAACGCTATTTCTGTCGCTGGTATTCCAGAAAAACTAACTCCCCAACTGTTGACTAAAGAAGCTCTAGCAAGTTTTTACTCAACTCCTAGTTTTTATATCGAACGTCCTCCCATTGAGCAGAACTGTTACAAAGCTATTATGAAGCCAGGGGCGCTGTTGCGGATTAAAGCCCCGGCAAAGATGGGAAAAACCTTGTTGTTGGAACGAATCTTAGATTATGCAAGCCAGCAAAATTATAAAACAGTCAAATTGGATTTTCAGCTTGCAGATCACAGTGTCTTAACTGACTTCAAAACCTTCCTCCAATGGTTTTGTGTCAGTGTAGCTGACAGCCTGGATTTAGAGGATAAGTTGGATGAATATTGGCGAGACATCTATGGTCTGAATAAAAACTGTACTCGTTACTTTCAAAAATATCTTCTTTCAGTTACAGACACTCCTCTAGTTTTAGCCCTAGATAATTTTGAGCGGCTGTTTGCTGAAAAAAAGATTTTTGGAGAATTTTGTCTCTTACTGCGGGGTTGTTACGAAACTGCCAAACAAGGAACCAGAGTAGGACAGCTTTGGAAAAAACTGCGTTTGATTGTAGTTTATTCTACAGATGATTATCCCAAACTAAATACTAATCACTCACCCTTTAATGTGGGTTTATTGTTTGAGTTATTCAATTTGACTCAACAGCAGGTTAAACAATTAGTTGAGTTATATAAACTAGCAGAACAGTTAGATTTACAGGGAATAAGTTCTCTGATGGCGCTGGTAGAAGGAAACCCTTATCTAATCAAGCGGGCTTTATTCTGCTTAAAAAATCAATCTTTATCTCTAGAACAATTGTTACAAACAGCTCCGACAGAAGAAGGCATCTATAGCGATCGCTTGCGGCAGTTACTGTGGAGCTTACAACAAAATCCCCAGCTAAAAGCAGCTTTTGAACAAGTAGTCACCTCTTCTTCACCCGTACTGCTAGATACAGAAATAGGATTTAAACTGAAAAGTATGGGACTGGTGAAACTGTCCGGTGATGGTTATTTGACCAGTTGTGATTTGTATCGCCAGTATTTTTCAGTGCATCTGAAGGATATTACTGCTGGAGGGTAATACGTGGTCGAAAGATATATGTTTTCGGGAAGTTTGCCAGAAGACGCCACTACCTACGTGACGCGAGAAGCCGATCACCAATTGTATGAGGGGTTAAAAGCGGGAAAGTTTTGTTACGTTTTAAATTCGAGACAGACAGGAAAGTCCAGTTTGCGAGTACGTACTATGCGCCGACTAAGAGAAGAGGGTTTCTCTTGTGTTGCTATTGACCTGTCTTTTGGCGGAATTCAGTACGTTACTCCAGAGCAGTGGTATGTGGATCTGCTCGATACTGTGATTGATAGCTTGGCTGTGGATGTAGATTTAGAAGAGTGGTGGGAACAGCATAAGTTACTCTCGCCTTTGAAGCGATTTCGCAAATTAATCGAAGAAGTTCTGCTGGTCGAGGTGAGAGAAAACATCGTCATTTTTATTGACGAGATTGATAGTGTTCTCAGTCTACAGTTTCCAACAGATGATTTTTTTGCTTTTATTCGTGCCTGTTACAATCAGCGGGCAGATAATACTGAATTTAAGCGCCTTACATTTTGCTTGTTAGGAGTTGCTTCTCCAGGCGATTTGATTGAAGATAAAAAGCGCACTCCCTTTAATATCGGACAAGCAATTTCGCTCAAAGGTTTTCAGCTACATGAAGTTGAACCGTTAAGCATTGGTTTACAGGAAAAGGTGAGCAATCCCCAGATGGTGATGAAGGAGATATTGTCGTGGACGGGAGGACAACCTTTTCTGACTCAAAAACTGTGTCAGTTTGTAGTTGAGCAATTAGAGCAGCAAAATTTTCGCTCTGTCGAGGAAGTAGTAAGGTCGCGGATTATTGATAATTGGGAATCGAACGACGAGCCTGAGCATTTGCGGACTATAAGAGATCGCATTCTGTATAGAGACGAGCAAAGAGCTAGTTATCTACTAGACTTATATCAACAAATTCGGAACAAGGGTGCAATTCCAAGTAATGACAGCAAGGAACAAACCGAATTATTACTGTCTGGGTTAGTTGTTAAGCAGCAGGGCAAGTTACAGGTTTACAATCCCATTTATCGAGAGGTTTTTAACCAAAAATGGATTGACGAGCAATTAGGTTCTTTACGTCCCTACTCAGAAAATTTTCGGGCTTGGGTGGCTTCTGGAGGACAGGATAAATCTCGACTGTTGCGAGGAAAAGCACTTTCTGAAGCTAAGGAATGGGGAAAAAATCAGAATTTAAGCTATCAAGATAAGGAGTTTTTAGCTGCAAGCGTTGAGGCTCAAACGAGCATTCGTCTTAGAACAGTATTTTCAATTGTCATTGGCGTAGCAGCTATCATTTCATTTAGTTTCGCATTAATAGCAAGACAGGAAATAAAAAAAGCTGAAGCTAAGCTCGAAGAAATAAAAGTAGAAATTGATTATGTCAATGATCTAGCTAAAATTAGTGGAAAACTAGAGCAAGCTGGAAAGTCTAGGCAAGCAAGTCAAGCAAGGGAACACATAGGTTTATTCTTTGAAATTAAAGAAAAAATCGAAGACCATCAACTTCAGCAAGCAATGCTTTCTGCTTCTTTTGCTCTGGCTTATCAGCACCTTGGTAACAATATAGAAGCACAAAAAACGCTAGAACTATTGGATAAAAAAGGAAATATATACACTTCTGCTGAAGGAGCACAAGTAGGTGTCTTAGTTTACGATATTCAAGGTCAGTTATTCTCTGAACAAAAGAAGCCCGAAGAAGCAATAAAAGCTTACACAGAAGCTTTCAAACTTTTAGAAAAAAGTAAATATAATCCCTACGAGCCAAATATTCCTACCAAGATTCTCTCAGAGGGGTATGTAGAATCTGTTCATCAGGAATTAATTAAGTTGCTTAGTCTCCGCTCCAATCAAGAAAATCTCGGGAATCAGGTAAAAGCATCTCTCAAAAAACACTACATCGCTAGAAAGAATAACTATATTAAGGAACTGGAAAAAGCTCTTGCCGAGAAAAAGTGGCAAGAGGCAGACCTCCAAACTTGGAGAGCTATTTTTTATTCGGCTAAAACAAAAAATATAGAAAATATAGAAAATATAGAAAATATAGATAGACGATATGTCCATTGGGATAATGTCTCTTGCTCAGACCTGAAAAAAATCGACCAACTTTGGTTACAATCTTCTCAAAGACGTTTTGGTTTTAGTGTGCAAAAGCACATTTATATTCAAACTGGGAATAAACTGGGACAAAAAGAGCCAGGCGCTTATGAACGCCTTGGAGACGCAGTAGGTTGGAGAGAAGAAACAAAGTGGAAGAGATACGAAGATTTAACCTGGGGAGAGAATTCTCCTTACATAGCTCCTCCCGGACACCTACCCTCAATTACCTTCAATTCAGTGTCTTGGGAGATCTGGAGAAGGATAAGTTACATGGTTAGACGCAGTGCGACTTGTAAGCTTTAGCTTATAGGCACTTTAGGCTTTTTGTTAAGTTTGATTTTGAGACTTTTTTCTACGAAAACATGGGCTTTTCCGATTTTCAATACCTGGCACTGCTACTATCAAGTTAACAATAATCTTGCCTAACTTTATAAGCAAATAGGAGATGGGTGACTGTCCGACTTAGTTCAACCTCATTACTTTGTTGTTGTTGTTTTTTTTTGTAGTGCGGACTCGGCAGAGCCGAGGCGCTGCGCGTACGCGTCTACCCCTTCACCCCCAACACCTCTAAAATCTCCCTCACTGCAACTTTCTCCTCATTCATTCTCTCCACTTTCGGTACTAACCGCTTGGGGATATAGCGAGACTTCTTCACAACTACATCCCCCTCCTGCCAAAACTCATAGTGATACCAATACTGTTTATACTCTTTCCACCCTCTTTTAATAGGCTTACATTCGATATATCCCCCACCGTATCCTTGTTTGCGTCTTTTACTGGGGGTTTTTGTTTTCCTAGGGTTTTTAACAGAAGTTTCCAACACTTCATCATTAGTTTTTGCACTTTCGGAAACTTTGTTATCAGCGTTTGCTTCTTCTAAAGTGCTAGAACTTTTCCTAGGGCTTTTATCATTTCTCCCCAGTAAAATCAGAATGTCACTAACGGGAAGCTTCCCTTGTTCCGCGGATTTGACCCTATCTAATAGGGCTAAAACTCCGAGCCGCTTCGCACTCGCGCAGTGCCGAGCGCGCTCGCGCAGTGCCGAGCGCTCGGAGCGGTAAGTATATTGATACTCATTAGACCTCTTGCACCCATTCCCATAAACCAAGGTCGTGTTAGGTAAGAGGTAAGAGCTTATGTGGTAAGAGCTTATGTGGTAAGAGCTTATGTGGTAGCTAGGAGCTAAAAAGATAGATAATTTCAGCAAATTCTGGTTTCTTTTAGCATTTATTATTCCAAATAGCCTTAAATTAGACCTTAAATATACCTTTTACCTTTTACCTATAAGCACATAAGCTGACGAATGAAAGAAGTCTATTGTAAGGCTTCGAGCGTCCCTACCCATCAGTCACCACTGACTCTATTTCAGTCACCACTGACTCAGGTTGCATTGCCAGTAGCCAATAAAGGAAATCTTGTTTCAATTTTTGAGGCAGCAAATCGAACAGTGGAAGGAATTGACGCGAGCCAAACACCTCGTCCAAGTTAAATATCACCTTTGGTAACTCCTCTTTTTGAGCTAGCGGTAGGTAATTTTTAGCCACCCATCCCACATCCAGTAGGGGGGGGTCAGAATTATTACTTTTGCTATTAAAGGACTCTAATAGTGAAAGTAATAATTTTTTGAACCGAGATATATAACCCTGAGAGTAGCCTGTAATCTGGCTTAGAGCAGTTTGGGTAACTTTCTTTCCTTCGGCTTTAAGTCTTGCTATCGCTCCTGTTAAGGCCATTTCAAATTGTTCTAGTTTGGTAGCAGCTTCAGGGGTAATGTCAGATGGTTTGACAAGTTCAACGGGGACATCCCCCGGATAGTCACCCAGGATATAAATAGTTAATTCTTCACCTACTCTACGATTGGCTCTAAGTCGCCCCATACCCTGATGGATATTTGCTAATACTCTTCTGCGGACAAAAGCTCGAAATTCTACATCCGCCGAG
>JASJEK010000379.1 GCA_030064915.1 Xenococcaceae cyanobacterium MO_234.B1 | reverse complement strand
ATTTTGGACAAATCTTCTGACTCAGATCATTGTGGCAGTAATTGTCTTAGTGATAACTGTTTTATTAACAGATTTCTTGGGTCAAGCGATCGCAGATCCCATTCAGGAGTTGCAACAAGTAACTCAAGATTTTGCCGAAGGTGATATTCAAGCGAGGGCAGTAGTACGGACTAGTGATGAAATTGGCTTACTGGCTAGTACTTTTAATATCTTAGCTGACTCAATTGAAACCAATGAAGCCAAATTGCGAGAAGAAGCGAAACGTTCTCGTATTCTGAAAGAGATTGCTTTTCGTATTGGTGAAGCTATCGATCCTGATAAAGTATTTCAAATTGCTGTTGAAGATGCTAGAAATGCCTTAAATTGCGATCGCGTTATTTTTTATCGTTTTGATGAGCAGTGGCAGGGAAAAATCGTAGCAGAGTCTGTCGTATCAGGCTTTCCTCAATCTCTGGGTGCAGCAATTTATGATCCTTGTTTTGCTGAAGAATATACGGAAAAGTATCGCCAAGGAAGATATCAAGCGATATCCGATATTTCCCAAGCAGGATTAACCGAATGTCATCTGCAACAACTAGAACCCTTTGAAGTCAAAGCTAGTGTGGTTACTCCTGTACTGATGGGAGAAAAATTAGTTGGCTTGCTGATTGCCCATCAGTGTAGTGGTTCAAGAAATTGGGAAGAAACAGAAGTAGAGTTATTACTCCAAATTGCCAATCAGTCGGGAAATGCTTTAGAAAAAGCGACTTTGCTGCAACAACAGCAAATGGCTCAAGGTAAAGAAAGACAAGCCAAAGAAGAACTCCAACGTAGAGCTTTAGAGCTACTAATGGAAGTTGATCCTGTCAGCCAAGGGGATTTAACCATCCGCGCCCGAGTTAAAGAAGATGAAATTGGCACAATTGCCGATTCCTATAACTCAACTATTGAGAGTCTGGGAAAACTGGTAACTCAAGTAAAAAATGCAGCAATGCTGGTGTCAACTACAACCAGTGAAAAGGAAGTTTCGATTCAAGAATTAGCTCAAGATGCATCCCAACAAACTCAAGAAATTGTTACTGCCATAGAGCGGATTACGGCGATGGCAAATTCTATCAAAGCTGTAGCAGCTAATGCAGAAGCAGCAGAACTCGCAGTACAGCAAGCTTCTAATTCAGTTAAAGTTGGAGATGAAGTCATGAACCGAACGGTAGATGGCTTTAAAGCGATTCGAGAAACAGTGGCAGAAACCGCCAAAAAAGTGAAGCGTCTGGGAGAGTCTTCTCAGAAAATTTCTAAGGTAGTGAATTTAATTAGTAACTTCGCCGATCAAACCAACCTTCTGGCGTTAAATGCTTCTATTGAGGCAGCCCACGCAGGAGAAGAAGGGCGTGGTTTTGCGGTGGTTGCTGATGAAGTTCGCTCTTTAGCCAAACAATCAGCAGATGCAACGGCGGAAATTGAGTCTTTAGTGGCAGAAATTCAGTCAGAGACAAATGAAGTAGTAGCAGCTATGGAATCTGGTACAGAACAAGTAGTTGTCGGAACGAAACTAGTAGATGAAACTCGTTCTTCTCTAAATCAGATATCAGAAGTTAGTAACCAAATTAATCAATTAGTTAATGCGATCGCACAAGCTACAGTAGAACAGTCTCAAGACTCAGAAATAGTAACTCAAACTATGACTCAAGTAGCAGCCATCTCTGAAAAAACAGCCACCGAAGCCATAGAGGTATCCAATTCCTTTAAAGAACTGTTAAATGTTGCTCAACAGTTAGAAACAAGTGTTGCCAAGTTTAAAGTGAGCTAGCCTTGACCAATATAGCAATTATAGCAATCAAGATGTTCTAGTCATAGTTTATTGTTAATTACCTATCGAATTACTTGGTTTCTTTCATGACTCAAAATCCATCGTTATCACAACAAGAGACTGATGATATAAATCCTAATACTTCCCAATCTTTTTTTGGTAAAGTAAGTCTTCGGAATCGTCTTTTGTCCCTAATTTTGCCTACAGTGTTAGGTACTTTAACCTTATCTGGTTTGTTGGGATACAGATTTTTAGTTAGGGAAAAAGCTCAAGCAGCAATTAAACGACAGTTAGTTTATGAAGTAGCCCTTGCTGGAGAAACTATTGAACAAAGGTTAATAGAAGCAGTAAAGATTCCTGAGTTGATCGCTACTAATTCTGACATTTTAAATGCCGTTATCAATAGTCAGCAAATAGTCAAACAATTGAATTTAGATCCCTTATCCATCTCTCAACTAGAACAGAAATTTGCTACTACTAAGTTACTAAAACCCAATCAAAAGTTAAATGACTATCTTAGAAGAATTGTCAAGATTTCTGGGTTAGAAGTAATTTTTTATACAGACCGTAATGGGTTTAATATTGCCTACAGTAATCCTCCATCGGATTTTGTGCAGCGAGATGAAACCTGGTGGCAAAAAGGCAAAAGTGAAACTCAATGGTTGAGTTCTCCAGAATTTGATGAATCTGCTAATACATTTGGTTTTGAATTAGTGCAAGCTATTAAAGATCCTAAGACGGGAGAATTTTTAGGAGTTATTAAAGCTCTCTTACCTGGAAGTTATTTTGATGTAGTAGCAAAAAATTTATCTCATTTAAATTTTGCCAAATCTCAAGTAATTCAAATTATTTCTCCACAGCAAACAAATGCTATCCAAACTATTACCTCCCAAGGATTAAGTGATAATCTTGAAATTATTGGGGGGAATGAGCTCACTGAAATAGCATTATTAATTCTAGATTCTAAAAGCAATCCTCAAGAATTGTTAAAAACTATTCAAGAAAATTATTCTTTAAAAGATGCCAATGTTGAACTTTATACTAGGAAAAAAAATATTATAGTTGCGAATTTTACTTCTAATAATAAATACTACACCTTAATGCCCATTGCTAATCAAGATTTGGTAGCTGTGGCTTCTATTGACAATTTAGAATTACAAACTGCTGGAAGTGAGTGGCTTCCTGTTTTCGTACCTATGGGATTTGTTGTAATAATATCCTTAACCATTATTATTGTTTTTGTTGCCAATAAATTATCTCAACCTTTAGTCGATTTAGCTACTACGGCTGAACAAGCTGCGATCGGTGATTTAGATGTTATTGCTCAACTCCAAGGTACATTAGAAACTCAGACTTTAGCCAATAGTTTCAATAATTTAATCTTTCAAGTTAACAAACTGCTTAAGCAACAGCAAGAAGAAGCAGAACAAGCTAGAAAGACTAAAGATCTAATTCTTAAAATTAATAAATTACAAGATTCACAACTAATTATTGATACTGTAGTTCAAGAAATCAAGGATGTCTTATCTGTAGAGCGAGTAATTTATTATGAGTTCGATGAGCAGTGGCAAGGAAAAACTCTGGTAGAGTCTCTAGATAAAGGTTATCCATCTACTTTGGGAGAAACAATCTATACTGCTGATTGGATTCAAAAATATATAGAACAAAATATAGAACAAAATTCTCAAAATCAAGTACAAGTAATTAACAATATTCAACAAGCTAATCTTAGTGAGGAACAATTAAAACAACTAGAGTCTTATGCTGTTAAAGCTAGTTTAATAGCCGCAATTTTTATCCAGGGAAAACCAACCGCTTTATTAATCGCTCATCAATGTTCTAATACTAGATCTTGGCAACCCCAAGAAATTAGTTTTTTAGAGCAAATAGCCAATCAACTGAGTTTTGCTATGGAGCGGTTAGAGTTTTTTAAACAGCAAAAAAATGCGGAACTTGAAGCCAAACAAGCTCAAGAACAGTTGCAAGGGCGAGCTTTAGAACTCCTCCAAGAAGTTGATCCCCTCTCTCAAGGAGATTTAACAATTCGAGCCAAGGTAACAGAAGATGAAATTGGTACGATCGCTGATTCTTATAATGCCACTATCGCTAGCTTACAAAAATTAGTTAATCAAGTAAAAACTGTAGCGAAAGAAGTAGAAACTACTGCCGATAACAGTAAAAACAGAGTAGAAAAACTTGCCCAGGAATCAGTAGAACAGGCAGAATCTATTTCCCAAACAGTTGGGTATATTCAAGACATGAATGAGTCGATTCTTAGTGTCTCAGAACGGGCATCTCAAGCCCAAGAAATTGTCAAACAAGCAGGACAAACTATTAATGTTGGGGATGATGCCATGAACCAAGCGGTACTCAAAATTAATACCCTACAAAAAACTGTGACTGAAACTGAGCAAAAAGTAAAACGGTTAGGAGAATCATCTCAAGAAATTTCTCAAGTCTTAAACTCAATCAGTCGTTTTGCTGCTCAAACTCATTTGCTAGCTCTGAAAGCCTCAATTGAAGCAGCACGGGCAGGAGAACAAGGAAAAGGTTTTGCCGTTATCGCTGATGAAGTTCGTTCTTTGGCTACTCAATCTGCTACTGCTACTGCGGATATTGAAAATTTCATCGCCAAAATTCAATTAGAAACTGCCGAGGTAGTAGAAGCAATGTCTAGTGGCACACAGCAAGTAGCAGAAGGAACAAAGCTTGTGCAACAAACTCGTCACAGTCTTGATAGTGTAACTGCTGCTAGTAATGAAATTAGAAAACTGGTAACTGAGATAGCCGAATCAGCAATGCAGCAATCAGAGACTTCTAACCTAGTAAGGGAAAATATCGCCAATGTAGCAGTAACTGCCCAAGAAAACTCTCAATCTGCCACTCAAGTATCTGAGGAAATTAAACAACTGTTGACAGTAGCAGCAAAACTTCAAACAGGAATTGATCAATTTAAAACCTAGTAAGTGGGTAGACAAAATTATTTGTCTATTTATATTATTTGTCTATTTATCACTCCCCTTATATCTTCTATTACCTATTACCTATTACCTATTACCTATTACCTGCCCTCACCAAATGTTCAATTAATTTTGTCCAAGTACTTATCCTATCTCAACCAATACCATGTCTCTCAACCCCGATATTCGCGATAAAGCTTATCAATTTTTTATTGAAGAAGCTCAAGAACTTCTCCAGGTACTTGAAGATGGTTTACTAAATCTTCAACAAGATCATAGTACTCCTAAAGTTCACGAATTGATGAGGGCTGCTCATTCGATTAAAGGAGGGGCTGCTAGTGTTGAATTGGAGGCGATTAAAACTTTAGCTCATCGTTTAGAAGATTTTTTTAAAGCTCTCTATAGCGAAAAAGTAACCTTTGATTCTGAACTGGAGAGCTTATTACTACAAGCTTATGATTGTTTGCGTAATCCTCTGACTAAACAGATGGAAACAGGGTCGTTTGATGAGAGTTTGGCGATCGCAACAGCAGAACCAGTATTTAAGCAGTTAGAGGAACTTCTGGGAGAGGCTCTGCAAGAATCAGATAACTACATTCCCAGTGCTAAAGATCTAGGAATAGATATTGTAGCGTCAATTTTTGAGGTAGATGTAGCTCAATCCCTAGATAATCTGAGTCAAGTAGTCGCTCATCCCCAAAATTTTGAGGTATTGGGAGAACTACAAAATCAAATCCAGGTTTTAGGGGAATTTGCCGAATTATTTGGCTTACCTGGTTTTAGTGAAATTATTCAATTAGCTACTATCGCTTTACAAAATCATCCCGATCGCCCTCTAGAAATTGCTCAAGTTTTACTTAATGATTGTCAAGCTGCTAGGGATTTGGTCTTAGTTGGCGATCGCACTAGAGGTGGTGAACCTTCTTCTGCTTTGTTAGCTTTAGCAGAATCTAATTCTGATAATCTTTTGGATGAGACAATACCTGATGAATGGTCTTCTTTGGCGTCAAAGGTACTTTCTGAAGAACCGTTATCTCTTGATGATGTATTTGGGACAAGTATAGAAAGCCTAGATCAAGAAACTTCACCGATAGAAGTAAATCTAGATGATTCTGAGATAGAAAATATTTTTGCTGAGATTAGTAAAGTTCTAAACTTTGAGCCGGTAATTGATACAAAAGAATCAGATAAAGAAGAATCAGAAACAGAAGAATCAGAAACCGTAGCAGATGATTCTTCCAGTCTCGATCTTTTTGCCCTAGTTCCGCCAGAAGTATCAATATCAGACGATTATCAGACTGAGGAAATAGATCAAAATCAACAGGATGTTCCCTTTTTAGAATCAGAGTCAGCTTCTGTTGTCGATTCTGAGATATCTTCTTTAGATGATGTTTTTGGTGCTTCCTTAGAGGCTTCTGAGCTGAGTTTTCCTGACTTTTCTTCCCCAGTTGCAGCCTATACAGAAGAGATAACAGAACGAACAACAGAACAAACAGTAGAACAAATAACAGAACAAACAGAAATTACTACCCCCCAAGAAGCGGAGTTTGAACCGCCAGCAAACTTAGACTCAGCCATAGAATCAATTGGACAAATCTTTGAACAGTTACCGTCACTAGAAAGTAAAGCTTCGACAACTCCAGTAACGGTGACTCCAGCCAAAACTTCCAAACCAAAGACAAGCCCTCAACAAAGTGCTAGTAGCTCTAACTTGAGTGTAAGAGTCGATCTTGAGCGTTTAGAGCGCATGAATAACTTGGTGGGAGAGCTAGTGATTAACCGTAACAGTCTCTCTCTACAGAATGAACAGTTACAAAGTAATATAAGCCAACTAACCCAAAAATTTGCTCGTTTTCGGACTATGACGGGGAAATTGCGTGAACTGTCCGATCAAATGTTAGTAGAATCCGAGGGTTCTAAACCAAATCAAC
>JASJEK010000069.1 GCA_030064915.1 Xenococcaceae cyanobacterium MO_234.B1 | reverse complement strand
TTATATGGCAGTGTAAAAAAAGCTCAGATTATGACCGTGCAAAGTATACATCCCAACCTTAATCTAAAACTTAGAACACCAGTAGGTAGGTTGTACTTCTCTGCCCATTCACTAATACATTTAGTCTCACCTTGATAGGTAAGAAGATGATTATTAGTTTTATTTCTATTTTGTTCTTTCATAGAAGGAAGCCATCTGACATTACCAGGTTCATAATTACCTTCTGGATTAATGCGGTCTATTGAATGACTTAGAGTAGGTGGGTATCCAATGTCATCTATTAAGCACTGAACACCTGGTTTAACGTGAGTTCGACGAAGCCAAAAAACTACAATTTTTCGAGTTTGGATGGTGGTTAGATATCCTTGAAACCCTCATTCTTTGGTTAAAAGAATCATAACTCCGAATTCCGTAAAGACGCGAAATTTCGCGTCTCTCCGAACTCCGAACTCACGTTGCTCAATAGTATTGAGCATTATCTCGATAAACTCTGCGCCATCATACACATGAATACAGAAGCTGACCTGTGGAAATGGAGCCATAGTGTATGCTTTAATTAATTTTTCTCATCTAGCGATAGCACCTCAAAATATTAGTCTTTGTTTTCAGGCTGAGGTAATAGGGGTTCGATCACTTTCATTAATTCGAGAATATCCGTTTGAATGATATCTATAAAATAATATGTGGTTTACTAGAGGTATTTGGCTATCGACAATAATTAATAAAGATTGAGTCTATGAATTATGTCATTTTATTTGCCTGTGTCCTGGGCATTTCATCAGGTCAGTTGTTGTTTAAACTAGCCGCGCGTTCCAATTCCCAAGCGGAACAGATCTGGCAAATCATTATGTCACCAGCCTTGATTTTAGCTATCATTATTTATGGAATTGCAACCTTAGCTTGGGTTTGGCAATTGCGTCAGCTCCCATTAGTCAAAGCTTATCCTTTTATGGCCTTAAGTTTTGCAATCGTTCCCTTGGCCAGTACAGTGCTGTTGGAAGAATCAGTTCGACCTCATTATTGGAGTGGAGTCATCCTCATAGTTACTGGTATATTATTCACAATTGCATGATTTACGAATGTTTTAATGTCTACAATAGTTCCTTTTATCCAAGTCAAGGCCAATTTTCTCAAAGCTATTGCTAGTGGAAATATTCATATTCCCAGTCTCTACTATCATCCCAATCTAATTCTCAGAGAAAGCTTTTGGTTGCGTCTACGAGCGATTAATTACCAAATGTCTCAATTGGGACTTAAAGGTGGTCATTGCTTAGATTTTGGCGGCGGCAGTGGGGTTTTTCTGCCAACCCTAGCTCGACGGTTTACTCGCGTGACCTGTATCGATCTCGATACGACTGAAGCAGAGGCACTTGTAGAAGGCTATCAACTATTGAATGTAAATATAGTACGTGCTGACATTAGTGCGGTTAACTATTCAGCAACCCCATTTGAGGTGATCGTTGCTGCTGATGTACTCGAACATTTTCAAGAACTCGATATACCCATCAGTGTCATTCGTCAATGGTTGTCTCCCAATGGCTATTTATTTACGTCCTTACCAACTGAAAACTGGTTTTATGTTTTGTTGCGCAAGTTATTTGGTATAGAAAAACCTAAGGATCATTACCATAAATCTGTTGAAGTGGAATCTTATCTAAAGAGATCGGGCTTTGTCGCTGTTAAACGAATATATTTACCTTTGTTCATTCCATTTGCTTCTCTATTTTTAGTAACTGCATGGCGTATTCAGCAAGTATAAATCAATCCTTAGAAATCTGCCCGGCCTGTAATAACATTTGTGTGTTTGAAACAGATTGTCAAAATTGTTTCGTTGTTCTTATCCATCCTCGTTTCCTACAATCTTCTCTCAAGCCTAAAATCGGATATAGAACAACTACTGATCCTGTTGACGAACTTAACAAGCGCGATTCGTTGAAACTGCGAGCCTCCAGAAACTAGAGGGGTAGAGGTTTCTAGGTGAGGGTGGGGAGAAAACCACAAGTAGCCTAAACCGATAACTGGATGTGGGTGCAAGTCCCACCCTTAAGGAGAAATCGGAAGCTGGATGAAGCGAAAGTTTGTGCAATTCGTTGAAGCTGCGAAGCTCTAGAGAATGGAGAAGATTTTTAAAACTATTGCAAGGCAATTTATGTAGAACAACACCATTCATAATTTTAAGCTTGACAGACCACTAGGGAGCTTGAGTTATTTCGTATGGTGCTGCGTTGTTCTCATCCTTCCTTCTCCCTTTTTCCCTTCTGATATAATCTCGAGATGTTTTGTAAGTTTCATTAATGCGATGGAGAATCATGATATCACCTTTAGTGATTGAGACAAAAGCAAAAATTGCTGTCGTTATACCTTGTTTTAAAGTTAAACGTCATATCCTTCATGTTATCGAACAGATCGATTCAAAATATCAGACCATATATATTGTCGACGATTGCTGTCCTGAAGGAACGGGAAAGTACGTTTTAGAGTACAACACAGATTCTCGCGTTGTAGTTTTATTTCATCGAAGAAATCAAGGAGTTGGAGGTGCGACTTTAACAGGAATGCGTCGTGCATGTGAGGATGGCGCTCAAGTCGTGCTGAAGATTGATGGAGATGGTCAGATGAATCCTTATCTGATCGATTATTTCGTTCTTCCAATTTTGAGTGGGCAAGCAGACTATACCAAAGGGAATCGTTTTTATAACTTAGAGGGACTGAAAAGTATGCCAGCGATCCGAATCTTTGGTAACGCAGCACTCTCTTTTTTTTCGAAATTTTCGAGCGGATATTGGGATATATTCGACCCTACAAACGGCTTTATTGCGATTCACGCTATCCTTTTACAGGAGCTTGATATAGATAAGATTAACCGTCGCTACTTCTTTGAATCGGATATGTTGTTTCGTCTCTATACAATCCGTGCTGTTGTACTAGATATTCCTATGCACTCGGTTTATGGAGATGAGATCAGCAATTTAAAAATTCAAAAGATTTTTGGTACTTTTTTAATCTGCCACATAATCAACACTTTCAAAAGAATTTTTTATACCTATTTTCTTCGTAATTTCTCGATAGCTTCTATTTATCTAGTTACTGGAGGATTGTTACTGCTATTTGGCAGTATTTTTGGAGCATCGCGCTGGTACTCTCTTTCATTGCAAGGAATTCAGGCATCTGCTGGAACGGTAATGCTTGCAAGCCTCCCCATAATCATTGGTTTTCAAATGATTGTTTCCTTTTTAGCATTTGATATAGCTAATGTTCCGAAAATACCAATTCACAAAAGACTTGCCGTTCTTAAACCATCCTATTGCAATAAGCTTAAGATTAAACCTTGACTGAGTTGGATGTTAATTAATCGGTGAAAGCTCGAAAAGTCTGAGGGTTCAACATTCGTAGCTAGCTATCTTAGAGGTTGTAAGTACCTAAACAAAATTAATTGTGCATTAACTTATTGCTATGTCAGGCTTAGAGGCTGAAATTATATACAAATAATTTTGTACACCTACTTATGAAAAGTACTTCTTGATACTTTAAAACAGTCTAGAGTACCTGGATAGAAGTGCTGAAAGCATGATTGTTACGCTGGCTCCAGATGCGCCTAAAGTAACAATTTTGACTGTTCAAACAGTCTCTTAAGCAGGTGGACAATTTTATAAAACGCGAGTGAGAATACCCATCCCGTTCACGGGATAGGGATGGAAACGGACACGAAGTGCCTCGCGAGCGCGAGACCGCAATAACTTAATTCTTTTGACAATAAATATTGATAAAAGCTTTACCAAATAAGCAACACAGCTATTGTAAAATATAAGTAACCTACAATCGAAAACCAAGAGGTAGGTAATTAGTACCAAGAAAACTGGATATAGCGGGTTCTGTACAGAAAAGCTTGTACAGGTAAAATATCCAAGCCGCGTGGTTAGAAGTTTCTTACGAAAGTTGCTCATGGGGGAAAGCCAAGGGGCTGACTCTTGAATTTAGTTCAAGAGCTTGTAAGCCCCGTCCAAGACCGCACTTTCGCGCTTTTTGGCTTCGCCGTAGGGTCGGGCTGCCCCAAACGGGCTACTTGCAAGAGTAGCAAAAAGCTTGTGGATCAACCTCTGTCGGGGGTAAAACAACTTTTGTTGTTCTGTCTAGACACGTTGGGATGAAGCAAGAAGCCTGTACGCCTTTAGGCTACAGGTGTGTCACTTGTCTGCTATTTCAACTTAACAATACCAACTACCCTTTTCAAGGTATTATTTTTAGTAAAATCATCCCTAGCTTGAGGAATTACCGATGAGTCAACTTCTAATCGTCGGCTTTAATGAAAAATACAAAGCTGATGAAGTAATGCTGGATTTGTTGAAAAAAGAACAGCAAAACCTGGCTGATTTGGAAGATGCCGTTGTTCTTACCAAAAACGCTCAAGAAAAAGTCCGAGTTAAGCCTTATTATGACCTCCTATCTGCTACCAAAGGAAATAAAAGTCAATTTTGGGGTTCTATAATTAATACCATATTGGAAAGTTCTGACCCAGAAGCTTTGTCTAAGATTGGACTTAATCAACAAATTTGTTCGGAGTTACAGGAGATGATGAAACCTAATACTTCAGCCATTCTGGCTCTACTTAAGAAAGTCGATCTTGAGCAAGCAATAGCAGAGATTCAAGAGTACCAAGGGAAAATTTTACATACAACACTCCCTTTTGAAAATGAGGAGGAACTTGTGACATATTCCCAACGCTGAATTCTTCGATTACAGCGTGGGCTTCTCAACTCACATTAAGAACTTGGTACTTCATCGAGACTCTACTGAGTCTTCCTCCACACCCAGCTTGACCGCTAGACCTTCAACGGCTGCAACACCTGTATTTAGACAAGCGTATTGCCAAGGCGAAAACCAAGCAAGCCAAAGCACTTAAAGAGCTGAGTGCTCATCCCTTTACTTGTGAGACTGATGCCCTAGATGCCGCTCAGACCTTAGCCCTCAAGCTTAAGTATCATCGCTTGACTGACATTGAATTGCTAAAAACTCAAGAGAGTCAGGAAAAGCAAAACTCCCAATAAAACAGGCCAGTAGAGCAGTTTAGGAATTAAATTGTCTCGATATTGAATCAGCCAGCATTTGCTACCTAAAGCAATCAACAAAGCATTGAGGGTAATCAAGATAATCACAAAGTACAACGCGAAATAAATGTATTCAATATAAATCAGACTGGCAGTGACAATATTGCTTCTCAGATTAAGCTGATCGAGCAGGACAATAAAGATCACCCCTCCCCCAACGGAAATAATTTCCAGGGCTGAAAATTTTCGGGCATCTTCAGCTTGTGCTTGATTAGTGATGATCAGTTCAATCCCAAACATCATGAAGGTAACGACCAGAATGGGCATAAAATTAGAAATAAAGACCGTGATAAAGTTGCGAGTTGCTACAACGGTAAAATAGAGTTCCGGGACTCTAGTTTGAGTGCTAAAGTTAGGGCGGCCGAAGTTGGTGTCGTAAAGATTAAATTGATAGTCAAAAAAGCTGCGCCGAATTTTCCAACCAGGCAAGAGTAAATTGTGGTCGAGACCGGGAAGTTGTCTAGGGAGCAGACGGGCATAGGATGCCAAGTCAGGCACTAAAACTGTATTCTGGGTCACCTCTTTCGGCAGTAAACGCAGCCAAATCTCTTTACTATCAAAGGGATAGCGAGTGTAATCAAACCGCTGGCGCAAAGTGACCTCAAAATACCAACCAATGACTTCCTCCTCTGCTTCTTGATGGCGGTAAACTTCAATCCACCTTCCCAAGTCGGTGGCAGTAATGGCCTCAGGCATCATAAACCCCTGAGCTACTTGAGCGTGTTTTTTTCGGTTATATTTCTGCCAAAGATAACCGCTCACAAAGACGTTATTCGCTGCTTCAAATTTAAGAGTTTGCAAGAAAATTCCCGTGGGAATGTAGATGGGGACAGTTTGGTTAGATTGCTTAACGGTTTGAGTGTATTCGTCTAAGAAACTTTGCAAGCCCGCTGGATTGTTCACTTCCACGATTTCAGCAGCATTGCGGTAAGACTCTCCAGTGAGGGATGAATACCAGATGTAGCCAATTGCGATGGCTAATAAAAGGGCTGTAGAAACGGACAGAATCCAAAGACTTTGGGTTTGCCCTGTCCAAGCACGGGAGACAAGAACAATTAGGAAGAAACTGCCTACTATTATCCCACTTCCAAGGGCAAATTGCTTGCGCTTCAAGCTTTGGGTAAGGGGTAATACTTCGTTTTCGTAAACTAATAACGCCAGAAATCCCTTGGTGGTCACAACTGGGTGGTAAAATATCCAGCCTGCTTCTCCCGTTGTGGGATCGACCAGAGGCATGAATCCCTTCTCACCTCGGATACCTCGTTCTGCTAACTCTCGAATCTCTTCACTCTTGAGTTCCTGGGCGCGGTCAAAAACATTGGTGCGTTGTTTGATAAATTCCTCTAGAGGGTGATAGAGAAATGTCCCTTTATCATTAAGGATGTAGCCATATCCCGTTTTTCCCAGGGAAAGGGACGTAATTAGCAGGCGAATCTCCTTGATTTGTTCAGTTGTCAGCGAATCCGTGGCAATAAGTTCGGCGTTCCCATTCTGTAGTAAGGCATCAATTTGCTTCGCTGCCCGACTCACTTCCTCCTGCCCTAAGTCGAAAACAGCTTGAAGCTGTTGTTGCTGCTCATTCGAATAGGAGGTAAAGATAAGACCGCTGAAGCTGAAACTAGCTAGGCAAAGGAGGAGTGAGAATCTCACTCCCCATCGTTGCCAAGTAGAGCTGAAAAGTGGAGCAGTATTCACCATAAGTAAGGAGTTGGGGGGAATGAGAAGCTGGCGGAGAGAGATAATTCCCTATGACCGTTATAAACGTCTGGAGAGACCCCAGGCGACGCGCCCTCCCATACAAAGTGATGTTCGTATGGGGTTGAGCTTTGTTAGGGTAAAGAAATTAGAGACGTGATAGTACTTATTCAACTTTTAATCTAAACTCAAATTTATATCGGCTTGAGAAGTGGTAAAACATTTCAAATGTCCTAATCTATGGTTCGGTTGCCATAACAGTTAACTAATGAAACAAGTTATCAAAGAGATTTTATTGCAGTTATTTCCTAAATCAAAAGAATTACACAACAACTATGAAATTCTTAAAACAGAAGTAGAAAAAGTGGGAAGAGAGTATGAAAAAAAATCTTATCAAGAACTTTTGCGTCCAGCAGAACAGAATTCTACTATGAGGCTGATTGGCGAGCGCAAAATCTACTTTAATGCAGAAGCTTATCATGTAAAACCAGATGGAACACTTTGCTTTTGTATTGATGCTGATGGCTTACCCACTATATTCGGCGTTAAGCCATCTTATCATTTCTACAAGCGTCCTGATAATTCAGTTTACTATTAATAGATTAATAGATTAATCTGTTTTGCTGACTACTCTTCCCAATCAGGATATTGAGGAGGAGCTTCACCATAACTTTCGATAATAGCTCCATAGTTGGTTCGCAAATCATCAGTGGCAATTTTCTCTAACTGTACGTTGAATTCCCACCAATCTCCAAAATCAAAGATATAGATCATGGAAGCTCCCTCCCTCAAAGGTAAATCGCCGATGCAGACTTCATGAGTAGAAGGAAAACCATCGGCATAGGGATGGGATATTTCAACAGTGCGACCAATCTGATTTTTGTAGCGGAACATATCCAGATGATCGGAATCAAAATTGACAGATTCCAAAATTAGGCTGCTAAGATCCTCTAAAGTCATTTGGCTAGAAATGGCAATCCGCCGCCAGATTTTGCCGAGATACACCTTAAAGATATACACGCCCGCGCAAGATTCAGGCTCTGGTATGGTCAGAGTATTTTGCCATTCGGGAAAGTAGGGTTGTAATGTAGGCTGCAATTCTCCCAAGGGAACTGATGGATTTGTTTCAGATTCCCACATCATTCCCTGTTCCATAAAGGTACGAACAATTGTCTGCATCAAGGCTTCTCCAAACGGCAACTGCTTCACCATTTTCACCCGCCAACCTTTACCTGCTTCTGGTTTGCCAGATTCTACCTGAAGTAGTCCAAACAGTTGCATAAGTGCCAGATTGTGCAATTCTGGCAAATAGTTAAATGATTTCTGTTCCTCATAGTTGCGGATTTTTTGACCTTGGCTCGGAATTTGGGGCCAATACTGAAGACATTTAGTTCCCTCATTGAAAGGACTTCTTCTTTCTCCCAACATCTCTTCGTGGGATCGAATCAACCAAGCTTCCAGGAGGGTGAAGTAGCGTTCTGTGGGATTGAAACTCTTCCAGGAGGACAGCAACTCACCATTGAGCACCAGGAAAGGCTTTTTACCTCGGTTAACAATTTGTCCCAATCCCGAAGCTCGTAAGAGTAGGTAAAGCCCATTTATGGGTGGATAGGACTTTTGTTGAGGACGCTTGAGAGCAGTATTGACTGGTTCGCTCAGGCGCTGGTTTAGCTCTGCCAGGGACTTCATGGATAGGCAATGTTGCTTGCTACTGACGGCTATTCCCTTCTCACCGACAAAATCTAGTAAGGTTTGGAAATCTTGCAGAATCGTTCCTGGTTCTGTTTCTGTAATGTTCTGTTGCTGCAAAAGAGCGATCGCTTCTTCTGACAGGGGTGGCAATTCTTCCGCTACTGACTGCCACATAATAGTCCGAAGCTGCCGTTCATAGTCGTCAATTGCCTCAATCTCTGTTTCCTGGGAAAGTGGTAGGTTCTGTTGGCTTTCTTCGTCTATTGAGTTTAGGAGATTGTGTAACTCTTCTAGGAGAGCTTCGGGGGTATTTCCTGGTGGCAGGAAATTACCTAACAACGTTCCCAAACTATCAGAAAAGGTAGAGTTATCTGTTGATTCTCCAAGGTTTTGATTGTGATGTTCTTGAAATGCCTTTAGCCCTTCTTCGGTGGTCATATCAAAGCCTGCTGCCTTGCCAGCCATGAAAAACGACTTTGCTATCCCAAAATTGCTGGAATCATTCATCATTTCCTTGAATTGGGGCTGAATTTTCTTCAGGAATTTGAGAATTTGAGTTGCTTTGGGATGTTGGTACTCTCGCTTGAGAAATTGCCAGAAGGCAGTTAATTCGGGAATTGTGGTATCTGCTTCGTCCGGATCGAGCAAAGAAACCTTGTTAGGAAATAACCTGGTAACGATCGCTTCCACATTATTCTTAGTCATGTGAGGCAAGGTAATAGATTCGTAAGCGTAGCCAAAGTAGAGGAGATTATCGATCCAACTCCCCACATACTCTTCCATTTCTGGATGCGCTTTCAGGTAAGCCTTACCCTCTGGAGATTGAACAAACTCCTCAACCAGTTCTTCCACATAATCGGAGAGGGCTTCGATAGCTTCATCGTAGTCTTTGATAGAATCTATCCGATAGAGATTCACACTCATGGGAAAGATGCTGTTATGTGCTAGTCAATATTTCTATGTTACGTAATCCAGAAAACAAATACTGGTTCTGTCACAAAAAGTTTTGAAAGATCCTATCTCTTTTGACGAGACCGAACACTTTTTCCTGTTACAGATCAAGTTAAAACGTCAAATTAAGGAAACCCATTAAGGAATAAATCAGAAAATAGAGGGATTTTAAGCACAAAATTGATATCAGACTTGATATTGCAAGGTTTGTTAGGTCTTTGTATAATAAACCGGACTTAATAAAAATACTAATAGATGAATCCTAACGCAGTTAACGATAAATCAATTGTCAAAGACTATTTTAATGCTACTGGTTTTGACCGCTGGCGCAGAATCTATGGCGATACAGATGATGTCAACAAAGTCCAAAAAGATATCCGTATTGGACATCAACAAACTATTGATACCGTCATTGAGTGGTTAGAAGCAGATGGCAATTTAGCAGAGATATCGATCTGTGATGCTGGTTGTGGGGTGGGTAGTCTTAGTATTCCTCTGGCGAAAGCTGGCGCACAAGTGTTTGCCAGTGATATTTCCGAGAAGATGGTGGGAGAAGCCCAAGAAAAAGCTCAGTCAATTCTCGAAAATACCAGCAAGCTTGCTTTTGCCGTACAAGATTTAGAAGCTTTAACAGGAAATTACCATACTGTAATTTGTTTAGATGTGTTGATTCACTATCCTACAGAAGATGCAGCGAACATGATTTCTCACCTAGCATCTTTAGCAGAATCACGCTTAATTCTCAGTTTTGCCCCTAAAACTTGCTTTTTGACAGTTTTAAAGAAAATTGGTGAGTTTTTCCCTGGCCCTTCTAAAACCACCCGCGCCTATCAGCACAAGGAAAAAGATATCGTAAAAATCCTAGAAGACAATGGATTTACTATCAAGCGCAAGGGAATGACTAGCACCAGGTTTTATTTTTCTCGCATTTTAGAAGCAGTTAAAGAATAGTAAATTACCAGAACCACCCCGATTTAACTCCGAACTTAAGTTATTGCAATCTCTCCCAGGTTAAATTATTTTGGGCTTCATCCCAATGCCAACGAAGTAAATTCACTGATTGTCCTACTAACATACTAGATAACCCGATCGCGCCATAGGCGTGGCACTGCGCTATCGCTAAACAAGCTCTGGATTCTTGGCGTAACCTAATTATGAGGATTGTAGAAAAAGGAATCAAAAAAGGAGAAGTACAACCTAATATTGAATCAGATACTGTTGCTACTGTCTTAATTTCTACAATTGAAGGAGGTATTATGATGAGTCGACTTTATCAAGATTCGATTCATCTGGAAAGAGTTGTTATGAGCTTGCATAGTTATCTAGATAATCTGGCTTTAATTTAATTAGTTTCTAGGAAACAGAAATTTTGGGACTTTTACCGACCAATCGGTCTTTATTGTTTTCTAAGACGAATAAACTACTTGCATTATAAGGGAAATTCTTTATGTTGAAATTTTACTATCATCCTTTATCTCCTTTAGCTCGTCTTACGAATACAGGTGATTAAAAATATTATTACGACATTATGGTTAAATCACTCATTCAGGCTTTAACTTTAGCAGAATTTCTAGAACTGCCAGAAACCAAACCCATTCAAGAATATATTAATGGTCAAATTATTAATAAGCCAATGCCAAGAGGAAAACATAGTATTATTCAAGGAAGTTTAGTGGCTGCTATTAATAATGCTATCAGACCACAAAAGATAGGTTTGGCTTTACCCGAATTACGTTGTACTTTTGGTAATCGTTCTATTGTTCCTGATATAGTTATTTTTTCTTGGTCTAGAATACCTGTAGATAATAACGGTGATATTGCTAATATATTTGATTCCTATCCTGATTGGACAATTGAGATATTATCTCCTGGGCAGAATCAAACTTTAGTTACAGGAAATATTTTACACTGCTTAAATCATGGGAGTAGTTGTGGATGGCTAATCGATCCTGAATCTCGTTCTGTCCTAGTATATCCTTCTAATAAACAGCCTGAGCTATTACAATCGGAATCGGATATTATTACAGTTCCAGATATATTTAATGATTTTAAATTAACTATTGGTGAATTATTTTCTTGGTTAAAAATATAAAATTATTTACCACCAATGTAGATAAGATAAGTGCTGTAACAAAGCAAAAAAAAATAAGATAGGTATGCAAATTAAATTTGCAATCTCTCCCAGGTTAGACTATTTTGGCCTTCATCCCAATTCCAACGGAGTAAATTCGCCGATTGTCCTACTAACATACTAGATAACCCGATTGCCTTTCTGGGAGATTCTGTTGCCATTGCGATCGCATCTTCAGGCGGACAAAAACCCCATTGCACTAAATTTTTGACTCCGACTAATAGGGGTAGAGTTGTACCTGCTAGTGTCCCATTAGCTAATCTAGCTGTACCATTGGTTATTTCTATAGTCCGACTATCCCAAGGATACACCCCATCGGCTAAACCCATAGGTGCTAAAGCATCGCTAACTAAAAATACTCCCTGACTATAGTTACTCGCTCTTAAGAATATATCGATCATTTCTGGACAAACATGATTGCCATCAGCAATTAAACCACAAAACACTTTGGGGTTAACTATGGCTGCTCCTAATAAACCTGGTTGACGATGATGTAAACTGGGCATGGCATTAAAAGCATGAGTCACCATAGATGCACCTTGTTTAAAAGCTGTTTTTGCTTGTTGGGCTGTGGCGAGAGAATGTCCTAAACTAACGGTAATATTTTGGGAATGTAAGTAAGATATTGCTTCTCCTGTGGGGTCTAATTCGGGAGCGAGGGTAATCACTTTGACTAGAGAGGTGTAGTCTCCCAAAACTTGCTTTACTTTATCTACGGTTAGAGGTAACAAATATTCTGCTGGATGCGCCCCTCGTTTTTCGTAAGCTAAAAAAGGTCCTTCTAAGTGAACGCCTAATATTTTAGCGGTTGGAGTTGTGGGATTTTCTTGAGTGATGTATTCTCCTATTACAGCCAGCGATCGCTGTATTTTATCAACAGAGGTAGTAACAATGGTAGGAAGATAACCATCTATACCTTGTTGCCCTAAAAAATGACCAATTTCTGTTAATTTAGCCATATCCTGACTTTCTAAATCAGGAAAAGCTAATCCTAATCCTCCGTTAATTTGTAAATCGACTCCTCCTAAGGAAACTAAATCCCCCTTGACATCGATCACAGAGGTTTTAAAATTAGGTTGCAACTCAGGAGCGATCGCAATAATAGTTTGATTACGGATTAGTATTTGCTGTAGTTGCTGGTGTCCTAATAAGCGAGAATTAGCTATTAGTATTGCGTCTTTCATTGAATATTAGAAAAAAATATTAGAAATCTATGAGTGAAACTACACCTTTGGTCGGCATTATTATGGGTAGTGATTCTGATTTACCCACCATGAAAGCTGCGATCGCAGTATGTGAAGAGTTTGGTGTCAGTTACGAAGTGAAGATTGTTTCTGCCCATCGTACTCCAGAAAGAATGGTAAACTATGCTCAAACTGCCGATACAAGAGGTCTTAAAGTCATTATTGCTGGGGCTGGTGGTGCAGCCCACCTACCAGGAATGGTAGCATCTTTAACTCCTTTACCCGTAATTGGTGTGCCTGTCCCTACCAGAAACCTTCAAGGAATTGATTCCCTCTACTCCATTGTACAAATGCCTAGGGGAATTCCCGTCGCTACAGTTGCCATTGGCAATGCTCAAAATGCTGGTTTATTAGCAATACAAATACTGGGTTCTCACAATAGGGAATTATTACAAAAAGTTAAAGAATACCGTCAAAAATTAGCGCAAATGGTAATGGACAAACAAGAACAATTAGACGATTTGGGTTATCAGAAATACTTAACTCAAATGTAAAAAACTACAGTAATTTTTAATAGTATCTTATTTTTTTACTTTCTAAATATAGAATTGGACTACGTTACAAAACTTTACCCCAACCTAAATGTAGTGTAAACTACGCGAGGAAAGGTATATATCTAGAGATAAGGAGCAAAAACAACGATGCAGTCGGCTCAGACGCTGCGAACAGTGCCAAAAGAGTACCTAAAGCCTCATGGAGGCTTAAATCCCAATGTCTGGATGACTATAGTAGCTCTGATGCTGATCGCTTCTTCAGTATGTAGTTACTTTTGGTGGGAATTTCCCCTATGGTACTGTTTGGTCGCTAACATTATCGCACTACATTTATCAGGGACAGTTATTCATGACGCATCCCACAATAGCGCGCATAGTAATCGTATAGTTAATGCGGTTTTAGGACATACTAGTGCTTTAATGCTAGGATTTGCTTTTCCTGTATTCACTAGAGTTCACTTACAACACCACGCCCACGTTAACGATCCCGATAATGACCCCGATCACTTTGTTTCTACAGGGGGACCATTATGGATGATTGCAGCCCGTTTTTTTTATCATGAGATTTTCTTCTTTAAAAGGCGTTTGTGGCGCAAATATGAATTACTAGAGTGGTTTTTAAGCCGTTTATTCGTCGCAACTATTATTGTTGTAGGCATTAAGTATGGTTTTATTAAATACATTATGAATTTTTGGTTTGTACCTGCTTTAGTGGTAGGAATCGCCCTAGGATTGTTTTTTGACTATTTACCCCATCGCCCTTTTAAAGATCGCGATCGCTGGAAAAATGCTAGAGTTTATCCTGGTGCTGTACTAAACTTGCTCATTTTAGGGCAAAATTACCATCTGGTACATCATCTATGGCCTTCTATTCCCTGGTATCGCTATCAACCAGCTTACTATGCTACCAAACCTCTATTAGATGCTAAAGGTTGCGATCAATCTCTTGGCTTGTTAGAGGGTAAAAACTTCTGGAGTTTCCTTTATGACTTATTTTTAGGTATTCGTTTCCACGGACACAAGTCAACAGAAAATAATCACTAAATAATTAGGGCTTGCTGAATAAATGTATAAGCTATACCAGACAAGGATTCTGAGCCTTTTTTGACGAAGTCCAAGCAGGCTCCGCCCTTCAAGGGCGGAGTACCTTGGACCCAACAAATGCAATGGTTTAAGCATCTTTTGGCTCAAAATCCTGGCACTTTTGTAGAAAATCCCAGGGTAAATTTGGTAACTAGGAGGCAAAACTATTACCTATTACCTATTACCTATTACCTATCCCAACCAAAAAACTTTTTCAGCAAGCCCTATGTAGGGGGATTATTGGGTCAACGTTCTGCTGGATGCAAGCTCCAGCAGCTGCGTTGACTTCGAGAAAGTGAGCGAAAAAATGTATCTCAAATGGCTAAAGACGCAGTAGAAGTTACATACCACAAATTACATCATTGTCTTGATGCAACAGCGAGTGGGGGAAAGCCAAGGGGCTGACTCTTGAATTTAGTTCAAGAGCTTGTAAGCCCCGCCCAAGACCGCGCTGCATCGCTTCTTGACGGAAGCAACCTGGTCGGCGGATAAAATAAATGAGCGTCGCGGGCGAGGTAATGAACAAATGCAGTCAAACCAGAATAAGTCGGGGATTTAGCCTAATTGTTGATGATTCTGGGCTCGCGGAAAAGTGGTAATTTTACCGCAGGAGTAGGACGACAGTATATAGGGGAAATCGGTAAAACAGATAATGGAAATGTAGTGGTAACAACTCATCTTTATGATGGTAAAAAAAGCTTACCTTTAGACATAGAATTATATCAACATGGTGATTCATTGCCAGAAGGAAAAAAAGCGCACCGCGATTAGGCCGAGGTTTCCGGGCGCGTAAGGACGGAGCAAGAAGACCCAAAATTTAAGAAAAAACCTACCTTAGCTTGGGAATTAATTGATAAAAGTTTGAACCGAGGATATCGACCAGGAATAGTGTTAGTAGATTCATCTTATGGTAACAACGCATCTTTTTTAAAAGACTTAGAAGAAAGGAAATTAAAATATATAGGAGGAATTGCTAAAAATCGTAACCTTGTATTTAAAAACAAGTCAGGAAAACCCGATCTAATAAGAATAGATGAATACGCCCAATGGATATGCTCAGAGGAATTTAAGGAGATTCAAATACCAGGAGAAAAACCCAGAACAGTATGGGTAGCAATTATATCCGCTGAAATATCCCAATTAAAAGGACCAAGAAAAATAGCTATCGTTACGGACATCTCACGGGGGCGAGGTTTCCTCGCCCCGCGTGTCCTCATGAATGCACCAGTCTTTGAAGAAGCGGAAGATATTGACTATTTAATCACAAATGTTGAGGGAGAAAAAGTAACGGAGCAATGGATAGTTGAAACTTATGGTCAGAGAAACTGGGTAGAAGTTTTCTATCGAGAAGCCAAGGGATGGTTAGGACTAGGTGAATACCAAGTTCGAGAAAAAAAGAGTGAACGAAAGGCATTTTATTCTGGTATTTTGTGCCTATACTTTTATCCTTTGGCATAAGTTAACTGGAGGATTAAGAAGGCGTTGGGCCTCTAAACCTTTAGATACATTTCCTAAAGCTAAGACAGTCATTTCGTACAGCTATATCTTATCGTTTTGTCGAATGGCAAACACGAAAATCGTCACGTATTCACAGCTTATAAAGCGAGTTTAGGCTTTGTTTGGGCTTGATTTTTGTTAAAGTGTTTTAGCGATCGCTTATAATAAGAACGTGAAATCCAACTATCACAAGCAGTATATCTTATTTTACTTATACCAATTGTTTAAGTACCGCTAATCAATTTGGGGACAAAACAAATAGATTTAGCTTGTAAAACTGTTGCTGAGAAAGGATTTCATCCCATAGAAGTTGTTGGTGGTATTTTAGCTGATGAATGCCTGGAGTTATTTAAGCAACTTTAATGCTTACTCTGGCACTAGCAAGAAAGTTCTGAATCATCCCAGAGATATATTATTCTGAAAGGGGTCTTGAGAATGTTGGCAAAGAAAAAGTAAAAGTCGTCCCTTTACCTAATTGAGAGCTCACTGTGATTTTTCCCCGATGAGCATTAATAATCTGGTGAGAGAGATAAAGTCCTAAGCCTTTCCCAGAACGCCTGTGGTTTCCTTGATGATATCTTTGAAAAATAGTTTGTTGTTCTTGGGGGGATATACCAATTCCTGAGTCTTCTACCCGAACTAAAACTTCTGACTCAGTTTGAGCTAAAGATACTTTAACAGTGCCAGTATCGGTAAACTTGATGGCATTGCCAATTAAATTAGTAATCACTCGACGCAGTTCTAAGTGATCGCCTCTAATCTCAGAAACATCATTTTCCCAAGTGTATTGCAGTTCAATACCCTTTTCTCTGGCTAGAGGTTCAAGTTCGGTGACAACTTCTGTAATTAACTGTTGCAGAGATACAGGGATAAAACTGAGAATTTTTTGCCCTAATTCATAGTGATGGGTTTCCAGCAGTGTGTTCAGCATCTCCAACATATTTTGATTGCTGCTAATAATATTGGCAAGCGCTTCTTTTTGCTCATAGGTGACATCACCAAAGGCTTGTTGTTTGATTAAATCTAGCATTCGGTTAGCAGCTACCAAAGGAGTCCGTAAGTCGTGAGTTAGACAGGAAACAAAATTTTCTCTCTGATCTATAGTTTCTTTGAGGCGCAGCATCGAGCGCACTCTAGCTTGTAATTCGTCGATTTGAAAGGGTTTACGAACGAATTCGTCTGCCCCTGCATCTAGTCCTTCAACTAAGCTTGATTCTTCTCGTGCTGTAATTAGAAGTATGGGAATAAAGGGAATGTTTTTATCCTGACGGATGCGCCTTGTCAGCTCGTAACCATCCATTCCAGGCATCATTACATCCAGTAAAATGAGATTTGGAGGTGCTTGTTTTATTTGCTTTAAGGCTGTCTCTCCATCGTGAGCCAAAACAACATGATGACCTTCTTGTTCGAGTGCGAGTTGAACTAATAATAGATTATCTGGAATATCATCTACAGCTAAAATATAGTTACCTTTAACAGTTTCGGAGACACACATTAAATAAATTTGTCAAAAAAAGATTACTAAATAAAACCCATAATAAATAATAATCGTTAATTTAATTTAGACATCATACTTGCGAGGGATTTCTACGGTAAAAGTCGCTCCTTGTCCTAGATTGCTATCCAACGAAATTTCCCCCCCCATCATTTTGACTAGAGATTGAGTAATAGCTAAACCCAACCCCGTTCCTGGGTGTTGGCGAGTAAAGGTTTGATCTGCTTGTCGAAAAGCCTGAAAGATTTTATCCCGATCTTCTGGTGCAATTCCTATACCTGTATCGCTAACAGAAATGGCAATTTTATCCCCATCTATTTCCCCAGCTTTTACGGTTACTTTTCCTGATTCAGTAAACTTAATAGCATTAGAAAGTAAATTAATTAGGATTCGTTTGATCAAGTTAGAATCTTGAATTAAATAGGGGTCTGTTAGATTAATATCAGTTATTAGCTCTAGTTGTTTTTGGATAGCTAAAGAACGTAATTCTTCTACCGTTAATTTAATTAAATAATTTAGCTCAAATTTTTGGGGTTTTAATTCTAATTTCCCTGCTTCAATCTTAGAAAAATCTAACATTTCGTTAATCATATCCAGCAAATTTTTACCATTATTAAAAATTCGCTGAACAAGATTTTGCTGCTGCTCAGACAGAGGCTCGGGATATTGACGCAGTAGCAGTTGAGAAAAACCCAGAATGGCATTCATTGGAGTTCGCAATTCATGAGACATGGTTGCCAAAAACTCCGACTTAAGATTATAGGCTTCTTGTAATTGAATATTCTGTAATTTAATTTGCTGCTGTTGTCTTTCCAATTCTTGATTTTTGAGTAATAATAACTCATTACTAGCGCGGAGACGCTGATTAGCCAATTCTACTTCTTGTTCTGCTTTGTGGAGTCTTATAGCATTCCTAATCGCCTTAGCTAAATTATCAGGTTCAATTTTAGATTTTACTAAATAATCTGCTGCCCCAGCTTTCATCATTTCCACAGCAATTTCTTCATCTCCTTGTCCCGTTAAAACAATTATCGGGAAATCTAAATTTAAAGCTTTAAGCTTGGCAATTAAATGTAAGCCATCAATATCTGGTAAAAGATAATCAAGTAAAATCAAATCGAAATTAATCGGCTGATTAATAGCTGAAGAAAAACCATTAGTTTTGGAAACAGCTACTAAATTATTATCTCTCACTTTCAGTTTAGCGATCGCATCTTCCCCATTCTTCGCTTCCATCAAATTAGCAGTCAAACCAGCCTTCTTTAACGCTCGTTTTACCGTCATGCGATCGACTTCATCATCATCCACCAATAATATCGAAAACTGCTCTTCACTCATGATTAATTACTGATTACTAATTACTAATTACTAATTACTAATTACTGATTAAGGCATTTCACACAAAGTCCAATACTTATTTAATGCCATCATTACTTCAGCGAAATTGGTAAAGGTAACAGGTTTGAGGATATATCCGGCAACGTTTAAGTTATAAGCCTCAATTCGGTCTTTATCTTCATCAGAAGTAGTGAGAACAATCACAGGGGTTTTTTTTAAATCTCGATCATTTCTCAATTCATGAAGAAACTCTAGACCATTCATTTTGGGCATATTGAGGTCTAATAATATGAGTCTTCTAGTTTCAGGGACTTCAGGAGGTTGTCCATTCTGCCAGCGTAACATATCCAAGGCTTCTAAGCCATTCCCTGCTATATACAGAGGATTCGTTATCTTATGTTTTTTGAACGCCCGCTTGACATTCATTACATCAACTTCATCATCCTCCACTAACAAAATATTAATTATTCGTTCTTCCATATCTTTTGTCCTGAAATCTGATATTTACAAATACTTAGTTTATTCTTGGGTAATAAGTTTTAATACATTGTGTTTACAATACCATCTTAAGTCCTGCCAAATGCTTAGTCCTCAGCTAAAAGTTAGATCTAATAGTGACCATAATGTTAAGAAAAAATAAAAAAGACTTTATCGCGTAATATTCTGATTGAACTAGGTCCTGTCTTTGTCAAATTGGGACAATTACTGTCAACTCGTCCCGATTTACTACCGGGAAGATATGTTGATGCCTTAACGGATCTTCAAGCAGGTGTCCCTCCTGTGGACTGGAGCGAGGTAGAAAGTCTAATTAAACAAGAGTTGGGCAAGCCTCTTGAACAAGTATTTAGTCAAATCGACCCTGTAGCGATCGCAGCAGGTTCGATTGGGCAAGTACATCAGGCTATTCTATTAGACGATACTAAAGTTGCTCTTAAAGTACAACGTCCAGGGATTGACGTTATTGTGGCTCAAGACGTTGCTATTCTCAGAAATTTGGCTGAGTTAGTATCTCTAACCGAATTTGGCAAAGATTTTGATATTGTTGCCCTAGCAGAAGAATTTAGCACCGCATTAATTGCCGAGTTAGACTTTACTTGCGAAGCTAAATTCACCGAAAAGCTACAGCATAACTTGAACAATAGTAAATGGATCGCTCCACAACAAATAGCAGTACCGCGAGTTTATTGGGAAATCACCACTTCTAAAGTGTTGACTATCGAGTGGCTAGAAGGCAAACCAATCTTAGAGGCAGAAATACCAGCCAAAAGAGACGGCAAGGATATTGATACTCTACGTCGGGAAACAACAACGATTCTATTTCGCTCTTTTGTTCAACAAATATATATCGATGGCTTTTTTCATGCCGATCCCCATCCAGGCAATCTTTTCTATCTCGATGATGGACGTATCGCCCTCTTAGACTGCGGGATGGTAGGAAGATTAGACCCCCGTACCCAACAAATTTTAACGGAGATGCTGTTGGCAGTCGTCGATCTTGATGCCCAAAGATGTGCCCAGTTAACTATTGAACTAGCAGAATCAGGACAACCAGTTAGTATAGATCGCCTGAGTAATGATTATGATAAGATGCTGCGAAAATATTTTAATCTCAGCATTTCCGAAATTAACTTTAGCGAGGTATTCTACGAGATTTTACAGATATCTCGCAATAATAAGATTCGCCTACCCAGTAATATGGGGTTGTATGCTAAAACCCTGGCTAACCTAGAAGGTGTTGCCCGTAGTTTCGATCCAGAAGTAAATCTTCTCAATCAAGTAAAGCCTTTGATTGGAGACTTATTCCGCCGTCAACTACTGGGCAGTAACCCTACAGAAACTCTACTTCGTACTGCTTTAGATCTCAAAAGTTTTTCCCTGAGATCCCCCCGCCTGGCAGAGGTACTATTGGATCGCTTAACGTCGGAAACTCTCAAATGGAATATCAGCATCAGTGAATTAGATACTCTCCGCCTCACTTTAGATGATTCGGCAAATCGTCTTTCCTTTAGCATTTTAGTCGGTTCGTTAATTATGGGCGCAGCAATTATTTCTTCTCATGCCTCGACAAATCAGTTATCCATTCTCAGTAATATTTTGTTTGCCTTTGCTAGTTTATTAGGAATATGGTTAATAATTAGTATTTTGCGTTCTGGTAGATTGAGGCGATAGTTTCCTACAGTATTGGCTTATGGTTCCTCTCCTTGAGTTTTTTGCCAAGTAAACCTAAAAGTCGCTCCTTCTCCCAGTTGAGATTCTACCCAGATTTTTCCCCCTTGATTTTCCACCGCTTTTTTCACAATTGCTAAACCAATTCCCGTACTTTCTTTGGTGTCTCGTGCTTCTAGAGTTTGGAAAATAGTAAAGATGCGCTCGTGATGTTCGGGAGCGATACCTTTTCCGTTATCAGCTACAGCAAACTCGTAGTAATGGTCCTGTTCTTTGGCTGAGATGGTGATTTGACCCCTATCGAGATCGCTATGTTTAATGGCATTACTAATTAGATTGTTAAATACTTGCTGTAAGGGAATTAATTCCGTAACAAAAGTGGGCAGATCTCCCTGAATTTGAATTTGAAAGGAATCGGGAACATCTAGCAAATCGATTATTTCTGCGAGGATTTCTTCTACTGCTACTTCTTGAGGTTCGGATTTTAACCTCCCGATGCGGGAATATGCCAACAAGCCGTTAATGAGATTTTCTAAGCGATGAACTCTACTCCGCAGGAGATTCATCTGATGTCTGGTGTCATCATCTAGCTTGTCTTCCAAATCTTCTTCGATCCATTCTGACAGATTGGCGATCGCTCGTAAAGGGGCTTTGAGATCGTGAGAAGCGACATAAGCAAATTGTTCTAGTTCCTGATTACTTTTTCTGAGTTGTTCGGTAGCTCCTAAGAGTAATTTGTTAACCTGTTCTAATTGAATGGTGCGTTGCTGTACTCTGGCTTCTAATTCATCGTTTAATTGAACGAGGGCTTGTTCTGCCTGTTTGCGTTCGTCAATATTTTGGATTAAAGCTACAAAATATAAAGGTTGGTTATTTTTATCCTTAACCAAAGACACACTGAGGTTAATCCAAACTAGACTGCCTTGTTTATGTACATAGCGTTTTTCCATTTGGTAAGAAGGAATTTGTCCTCCTAACAACTGTTTTACCTTTGCTAAGTCGCCGTCTAAATCTTCGGGATAGGTAATTGCTTGAAAATTAGTAGCTTGTAACTCTGCTTCCGAATAACCTACCATCTGACACAAGGCTGGGTTAACTTCTAACCAACTACCATCTAAAGCCACAATTGCCATGCCAACAGCAGCATGAATAAAAGTTTCCAAAAATCGAGCCTGACTTTCCCACAAAACTTGTTCGATCTTTTTTAACTCGCTTATATCTCGCATTGCCACTACTGCCCCTATTTTCTGACCATCAGGAGCAATAATGGGATCTCCATTAGCTAGTAAGGTACGGGGTTTGCCCTGTTTAGGGATAATCATCATCTCCACATCCCTAACTGATTCTCCTTGAAGGGCGCGAAATAGGGGGATATCCTCTTGAGACATCATGGTTTTGCCATCGGGTAGATACAGATCGTAGTATTCTGCCCACTTATCCGCAGGTATGGCTTGTGGAGGAAGTCCGTGAAATTCTTTAGTGGCTTGGTTAAACAGAGTTAACACCCCATTGCGATCGCAAGATACTATCCCATCAGATAAATTATCTAGCAGTGCTTGTAGAAAATTCTTTTCCTTATCTAATTCGATTTCTGCTCGCTTGCGATCGCTGATATTTAAACTTGTACCAATGATGCGATATATTTTTCCTGTTTCATCTTCTATAGGATCTTCTATAGGATTAAGCGTAGTTAACCACCAAGTATCTTCTCCTTGAAAGGGCAAACATTCTTCATAGGAAATACTGATTTTGGATGCTATGCATTCTGTGTAGCGTTTTTCAACTGCTGCTGCTACTTCAGGCGGTAAAATTTGTGCTGGAGTTTTGTTCTCTACATCTTTCACTCCCGTTAATTTCTCGGCAGCAGAATTAAATCCTTGATAGCGAAATGTTTCGTCTGATTCGATATCAACTACAAAAATTGCTTCTCGAACATTGTCATAAATACTGCGGAGAAACTGTTCTTGTTGACGAATAGTTGTTTCTTTTTTTTCTAATTCGGCAATCTTCTCTTGTAGCTGTTGATTGACATTCTCCATTTGGGTTGGGGAAGGCAAGGTTAATATCTGGGGAATTTTAACCGCCAAAGCGATCGCTGTTGTTAAGGAAACTAAAGCTGTTGTGAATCTAATCCAACCTGATACCCAGTAGTTAGGATGCCACAGCGTCCAAATATCAAAACCATGACCAGTACCGCAACATAAAATAAAGGCAGCAAATAACAAAAATATACCGTTGAAGGGAATGTCCGCTCGCTTACGGAGTATATATAGTAAAGTTACGGGAATTGAAAAGTAAGAAAGAGCGATAACTCCATCACTAACTAAATGCAACCCCACCAGCCAAGGCTTCCACAGGTAGCACATCCCATGAGGCATAAAAGATACGGTTGCCAGGGTATGCAGAGGGAGAATTGCCAAAAATTCGTTCATTAAACAATCAAATAGGCTTTAGTAATAGATTTTATCTTTCTCTAGGTTCTGGGATATACATCCTAAGAATGATGAAATAAAAAATTAGATATTAGATAGTCAAAAGAGATAGATAATTGGATTAATCAATAAATTTACCTTTAGACAGATGAGTAAGATTAGTGTCGTTTTAATTGAAGATCACGATTTGAGTCGCATCGGTTTGTGTGCTGCCCTCAAACAATTTGAAGATGTAGAAGTTATCGACAACGCTGCTAATGGTAACGAGGGCTTACAAAAAATTAAAACTCATCAACCAGATGTTGCTTTAGTAGATATTGGCTTGCCCGACATAGACGGCATTGAAGTAACTCAAAAACTGAAAGAATATCAAGCAAACAACCCAGACTTTCCGACTAAAATTTTAATGCTGACCATGCACGACAGCGAAGATTCTGTTATGGCTGCATTTGCTGCTGGTGCTGATTCTTACAGTCTTAAAGATGTCAGTATGGACAACTTAGTTCAAGCAATTCGCAACACCCATGAGGGAAATGCTTGGATCGATCCTGCGATCGCACGTATTGTTCTCAAGCAGGCTCAATCTATTAAAGCCAATCCTAAACCAGTAGATATATCTCCCTCTCCAACTACAGAAGAGAATCAGACTCAAGCAATTACAGCCGTAGCCGAAGAATATCAACAGCTTATCGAAACTTATCCTTTAACAGACAGAGAATTAGAGGTTTTAGAATTAATTGTCGCTGGCTGTAGCAATGCTGAAATATCTGAAAAGCTATACATTACCGTAGGAACGGTCAAAACTCACGTTTGTCACATTCTTAATAAATTATGCGCCGACGATCGCACCCAAGCCGCAGTTAGAGCTTTACGTGCGGGATTGGTTAAGTAATCACTCATCACTCATCAGTGAAATGTAACAGAAAAAGAGGTATTCTTTTTATTTAACATAGGATTTACACAGCTTAAGGTAAGGCAAATATTAAAAAATGTTGAAAATTTTTGCAATGTTTAGTAACATACTCATGAATGAACTTTGCTAGCTTAAAACTTGATTTCCTCGTAGAGCAAAGATTAAAGTTACTAACCTAGCTAGTTTTAGAGCCAGTCTTTTATAAGTGCTTTATTGCCACTTTGAGAGTGCTTCGGGTTAACTTAAAACCTACTGTTATTCAAGATAATGCACTCAGAATCGTTAAATGGCTTCGAGAAGCGGTATCAAGGTTATAAGCCACTGGTTTTAATTGTCGATAATGATCGCGACAATTTATTATTTGCTAGCTGTGTAATCGAATCTTTGGGAATCCATCATGCAGTTACGGATGACAGCGAAAAATGTCTAGATTTGGTAGGTGAACTATTACCAGACCTTATTTTGTTAGATATTGTGATGCCCAAAATTGATGGATTAGAGATTACCCGTATGATTAGACGCAATAAAAATATCTGTCACATACCAATTATCGCCGTTACAGGATTGACCAGACCACAAGATACAAATCAGCTCATTGAAGCAGGATGCGATGATTATCTTTGCAAACCCTATTTGATAGAAGAACTAGAATCTAAGGTTTCTCGTCTTCATTTGTGTGCCTTGGTTTGAATTCAAAAATAGCGATTGCACCTGTGAGATCGTTATCAATGGTAGTATCGCTCAAAAAGTCTATCACCTTAACATTTAATACCTCTTCAATAATGTCTTTAATTTGAGGATGAATAACACTATCAATGGATTCTCTTACTTGTTTGGCTAAATCAAGGCGAGCGCTACTTTTAAGGAGCTTTTCTGGAGAGGTAATTGTCCCTTCCATCATTATAATTAAAGTGCGCTCAAATAATCTGTAGGAAATATTGTCTAACTGATGCTCTAATTTATCCTGATAGACATCTTTTATTTTCTGAGAAAGTAGGGCCTCTATTTTTCTAATTTTTATGCCTTTTTTATTCATATTTAATATTAAAAAACTTTCTCTAAAAATATAGTATTACAGGAGCTACTTATAACTTTTAACTTTTGACTTCTAATTCTCAGGGGTTCACCTTGGGAATACTTTCGGGATTACGTACGCACCTTTGGAGTACCACTCAAAACAACAATAATTCCTGTGCGTCCAGTATTTAAAGTAGCGTCACTTAGA